>JBMNTV010000004.1:0-60178 GCA_050945915.1 Christensenellales bacterium | reverse complement strand
GTCGCGGATGCGGCTTTCGGCAGACTGGAGGTTTTCGGCCGAAGTCTCCAGGTTGTTGATCTTGTGCTCCAGCCTGTTCTGCATGGCGCCGAGGCTTGCGCGCTGGGTGGAAACGGCGTTGATCGCGTCGCCTACGGTGGAGATGGCAGAACTTGCGTTTTCGCGGGTGGCGATGGAGGCGGTCTTGACATTCAGGCCTTCGGAGCTCATGTCGCCGATGCTGATGGCCAGGGTATCGCCCTTGTTGGAGCCGGTCTGGATGACGATGGGAGCATCGGGGTTGAGGTCGAACTTCAGCGTGGTAAGATCGACGCTATCGGTCAATACGGTGGCGGCTTCCGCGCTCAGCGTGATGGTCACGCCGGACTCTTCGGTGCCGCTGCCTGGATCGCCAACCATAACCTGATACTCACCGGCCTCAAATGCCGCGCCAGCTCCCTTTGATTCGATGTAGTACTTGTTGCTGCCCGAAACGATCGTGAGGTAGGCGGGTGCTTCACTTCCAGAAGTGGTAACTTCTGGGGTGAAGGCGAAGCCGTATTCTGTTGCCTTTGCCAGGTTCTCGAAGCCGTTCAGGGTCATGCCTTCCTTGAGGGTCAGGGCGTCGCCCGTAGCGTCGCCGACGAAGGACACAGTAGACAAAGAGCCGTCCAACAGCTTGGTGCCGTTGAAGTCGGCCTTGTTGGCGATGTCGTCGATTTCCTTGATCAGCTGCTGGAACTCGGCGTCCAGGGCATTGCGGTCGATTTCCTGGTTGGTGTCGGAAGCGGCCTGCACCGCCAGCTCGCGCATGCGCTGGAGGATGGCTTCGGTTTCTTCGAGGGCGCCTTCAGCGGTCTGAACGAGGGAGATCGCGTCCTGGCTGTTCTTGGCGGCCATGTTCAAGCCGCGGATCTGGGCGCGCATCTTTTCAGAGATGGCAAGACCCGCAGCGTCGTCCGCCGCGTTGTTGATCCGGTAACCGGAAGAGAGACGGGAAGTGGCCTTGGCCATGTTTTCGTTGTTGATGGCGTACTGGCGATGGGTGTTCAAGGCCATGATGTTGTTGTTGATACGCATTTTGAATCCTCCGTGATTTCTTTTGCGTGTTGCTTTGCATCCATGCAATTTCGAGAAGAACCAGATGCCTGGCGCCTTCGAGCAACGGGTTCAACTCTAACAATAATATCGGCAGAACCGGCGATTACTTTAATGGCGCAGCAAAAAATATTCTTTTTTGGCTGGGGTATAAAACGCGTGACCGGGATTGATGCATACTTATCAATTCGCCTTCATTCTTTTGTGCACCGATACGGACGGGAAATGTGCCGAAAACCCTTCTGTGTACGGCGTTTTGAGGCATGAACGACGCGTGGAATCGTGTCCGTCCCTTCCTTAATATGCCAGTGTTTATGCTATATATCATGTATTTTACAAAACACAACAATGATGATCAATACCAGGAGATACTTGGAAACGAAGGTAAGACATGGTATAATAATGCAAAATTCGCCAATCGTTTGAACGATTCGCCACGCTATTGAAGATGCGCGAGTCGATTGCGCCCCGTTTGTGACCGAAAGGGCAGGGGGTTAAAGCGGAACCTCGCGGTATGTTTTTGAAAGCAATACGCTGAACGGATGACTTTGCCCAGGCGGCCTGCCAGGCTGGCGGTGACTGCTGCTGGTTTTTTATGCCCGCTTTGCAGAAGAAGAATGTCGGATCCTGAAAAACCGACTGGTCACAAATCGGGATTTTTGGCGGATCTATTCGACGAAATGGCGCAAATGTAATATAATTGGAAAAAATTCAGGGAAAATTTACATAATGATACAAGGAACAGGCGGATAATGGCAGCAGAGAAAAAGACGTTTTCGCCCCAAAAACTTTTTGATAGTTTCAAAACAATTGAAAAAGGCAAAAAAGTACGGATTATCGTGCTGTCCGTTTTAACCATTGCCGTTATCGCGGCTCTGGCTGTTTTCCTCAACCAGAAAACCTATACCGTGCTGTACAGCGGTATGGACGCCACGGATACGGGCAAGGTACTCAGCGCCTTGAACGAGATGGGGGTCGACGCCAAAACCCAGGGAGAGGACACGGTGCTCGTCCCTGCCGATCGCGCGGACGAAATCCGCCTGGAACTTGCTGTCCAGGGATATCCCACGAGCGGCGTCAACGATTACAGCATTTATGGAAGCGCTTCCGGTATCGGCACCACCAGCGCTGAAAAGCAGGTCTATTACAAGTATCAGCTCCAATCGAATCTCAGGGCGACGATCCTGAAGATGGACAAGATCGTCGATGCGGTGGTCAACCTCGACCTTGGGGAGGACAGTTCCTTCGTCCTTTCGGAAAACAAGCGGCCCGCCACCGCCTCTGTCATGCTGACCCTGCGGGAAGGGGAAACGCTGAGCGGCAACGAGGCCAGAGCCATCCGGGAGCTGGTGGCCAAGAGCATTTCCGGCCTGGACGCGGACAATATTCGGATCGTCGATTCCAAGATGCACCTTTACACCGAGGAGGACGAGTACGGCGCCCACAGCGTGGATGCGCGCCTCCAGCTTCAGGACAGGGTGCGCGACCAGCTCAGTCGGCAGATCGTCAACCTGCTCGGTCCGGTCTTCGGAACGGACAATGTGCTTGCGGCGGTCAGCGTCAAACTGAATTTTGATGAAAAGAGCATCGAGAGCGTGGAGTATTCTGTGCCCGAAGGCAAGGAAGAGGGCATCGCCGTCAGCATGAAGGAGCTGGTGGAGGCGATCACCAGCGACACCGAAGGCGCTCCTGCGGGAATCGACGCCAATGGCAATGCTTCCCAATACCTCGCCGCCCTGGAGGAGAACGAAAACGCCATTTATTACAATGTCTCGCGGGAAGTCAATTACGAGGTCAACCAGACCGTAACCCAGATCAAAGAGGCCCAGGGCGAGATTGATAGCCTGACTGTGGCGGTGATCATCAACAGGGCGGATACCGGCAGCTATATCAACGAGGTGAAAAACCTCGTCGCCTCCGCCATCGGCGCAGAGCCTGCAAACATCACCGTCAGCGGGATGGCCTTTGGCGGCGTGGAGGCCGAAAAGGAGCAAAAGAGCCAGGAAGCACAGGCTGCATTGGCCTACCAGAAGGAGAAAGACGCAGCCGAACGCTACATGGAGATGATGCGCCTGATCATCATTGCGGGTTCCGGGCTGCTGGTCATGATCTTCCTGTTGCTGATCATCCGAACGTTCAGGCCCAGGAAGGAAAAGAAGAAGAGGAAGAAGAAGGGCGCAGATACCAGCGTCGATGTCCTTGTCGGAACAGAGGAAGTCCCCACAGTGCCCGTCAAGGAGGACGAGGAGATTCTGCCCGAACTCAGCGTGGACAGCAAGGACGCCAATCTCAAAGCGGTGGAAGAATTTATTTTCAACGATCCCGAATCCGCCGCGAATCTACTGCGCAACTGGTTGAACGAGGAGTGAGCGGCATTGATCGAAAAGTACAGCTCTAGGGAAAAAGCGGCGATCCTGATGATCACTGTCGGCAAGGACTATGCGGCCAAGATTTATAAACACCTCACCGACGAGGAGATCGAGCAGATGACGCTGAGCATCACCAGCGTCCGCAGGGTGGAACCGGAAGTCAAGGAGTCCGTGGTCCAGGAATTTATCCAGATGTGCATGGCCCAGAAGTATATTTCCGAGGGCGGGATCGAGTACGCCCGGGGCATCCTGGAAAAAGCCTTCGGGCCGGAAAGCGCAAACGAGCTGATCATGCGCCTTTCCGCCTCATTGCGGGTCAGGCCCTTCGATTTCGTCCGCAGGGCAGATTCCACCCAGGTGCTGAACTTCATCCAAAACGAGCATCCCCAGACCATCGCCCTTGTTCTTTCGTACATCGATCCGAAGAACGCGGCGCAGATTCTTTCTCAGCTGCCGTTGGAAAAGCAGACCAGCGTGATCGCCCGCATCGCGAACATGGGGATCGCCTCCCCGGAATACATCAAGGAAACCGAGCGCGTGTTGGAGAAAAAGCTGTCCACCATGAGCTTTAGCGACGCCACCAGCACCGGCGGAATCGACACCCTGGTCAGCATCCTCAACAGCGTGGACAGGGGCACCGAGCGCCATTTGCTGGAATCCTTGGAAGAGCAGGACGCCGAACTGGTGGAAGAGATCAAAAAGCGCATGTTCGTGTTCGAGGATATCGTCAAACTTTCGCCGCAGGCGATCCAGCGCGTACTCAGGGAAATCGACAATCGCGATCTCGCCATTGCCCTCAAGGGCGTTTTGGGCACGCCGGTGGAGAGGATCATCATGGAGAACATCTCCAGGCGCCTGCAGGAAATGATCAAGGAAGACATCGAGGTCATGGGACCCGTGCGCGTAAGGGACGTGGAGGAGGCCCAGCAGAAGATCGTCAGCATCATTCGCCAGCTGGATGAGGCCGGAGAGATCATCATTTCACGCAACGGGGAGGAGGGTATTATTGTTTAGAATCGACAAGTCTTTCGTTGAGAGGATGAACCTCAACAAAGAAGTTGTGGTCATCACCAATAAAGAGATTTCGACGAGCAAGCCCAAGCCCCAATCCCCTCCCCCCAGCGCTCCTGCCCCCACCCCCGTACAGGATGCCGCCCTGGAAGAGATGCGAAAAAAGGCAAAGGCACAGGCGGAACAGCTGATTGTGAAGGCCAGAGAGCGTGCAAAAGAGATCGAGGAAACGGCGAAGAAGGAAGGTTATAAGGACGGTTATCGAGACGGTTTCCAAGAAGGAAAAAAAGCAGCGGAACGTGAGATGGATGCGCTGATCCGCGCCCAGACCGAAGATGCAAGGTGCGTGTTTGAAAAGCTTGAAGCATATAAGCAGGATCTTTATCAGGATCTTTTGGACAATGTGCTCAGGCTTTCTTTCGATATAGCCGAAAAAATCATTAATATCAACCTGGAAAGGGACGATTTAATATATAGGGAGATCGCAAAAAAAGCCATTTTGGCACTGGAATCTTCAACAAAAGTTACATTGCGCGTAAGTTCCTCCGAATACGACCGCTTTTTTGGCGAAGGCGGGCAGTGGCTCAGCAACGAGGTCGGAGGACTGCCTCTTGAGGTGGTGTGCGATCCTTTGATGGAACCGGGCGGTTGTATCGCCGAGTCCGAAGACGGGATCGTCAACGCGGGCGTGCAGGATCAGCTCCAGAAACTCAGCCGTGCGCTGTATTAGGGGCAAAAACCATGAAGTTTTTTGATACGGACAAGTACGCAAACGCCATCAAGAGCGCAGAAGCCCTGCAGTACGGCGGCCGCATCAGCCAGATTGTCGGGCTGACCGTGGAGGCGACGGGCATCGTCGCCAACGTGGGGGACATTTGCCGGATCTATACCGAAAAGAGGGACCAGTACATTCTCTCCGAAGTGGTTGGATTCAAGGACAAGAAGGCGATGCTGATGCCTTTTGGCGAGCTGTCGGGCGTCGGGCCAAACAGCTACGTCGTTTCCGAAGGCGAGTCGCTGAGAGTGCCGGTGGGAAGGGCCTTTTGCGGCAGAGTGCTGGACGGCCTGGGCAATCCGATGGACGGCGGCCCGCCCATTCAGCCCGAGGGCTATTACCCCATCAACAACAATCCCCCGAACCCTATGGAACGCTCGCGCATCACCGAACGGATCTCCCTCGGGGTGAAGGCGATTGACGCCATGCTCACCCTGGGCAAGGGTCAGCGCGTGGGCATCTTCGCAGGCAGCGGCGTGGGTAAAAGCACCCTATTGGGCATGATCGCGCGAAACACTACCGTGGATATCAACGTGATCGTGCTCATCGGGGAACGCGGGCGCGAAGTCCGGGACTTCCTGGAAAAGGATCTCAAAGAAGAAGGCCTTAGGCGTTCGGTGTTGGTGGTGGCCACCTCGGACCAGCCTGCGCTGGTCCGTCTCAAATCCGCCATGGTGGGCACCGCCATCGCGGAGTTCTTCCGGGATCAGGGATACAGCGTTTTGCTGATGATGGACTCTTTGACAAGATTCGCCATGGCCCAGAGGGAAATCGGCATGGCCATCGGCGAACCGCCGGTTTCCAGGGGATTCACCCCTTCGGTTTACGCCATCATGCCCAAGTTGTTGGAGCGCGCCGGGAACAGCAGCAAGGGTTCCATCACCGGCCTTTACACCGTCCTCGTCGAGGGCGATGACATGGACGAGCCCATCTCCGACACTGTCCGCGGCATCCTGGACGGGCACATCGTCCTTTCGCGCAAACTCGCGAATGCCGGCCACTACCCCGCCATTGACGTGCTGCAAAGCATCAGCCGTCTGATGCCGGACGTGGTGGACAGGGAGAACCTCGAAATGCCCAGATACATCCGCGGCGTGATGAGCACCTACAAGGAAACCCAGGATTTGATCTCCATCGGGGCTTACAAAAAGGGCTCCAGCAGGAAGATCGACGAAGCTGTCGACCTGATCGACTCCATCAACGCGCTGTTGTGCCAGCAGGTTGATGAGCGATTCACCTATGACGATACGATGGCACTCCTGAAAGAAATTTACGACGGGCGATATACAGAATGAAACAGTTTGTTTTCACCCTGCAGGCGCTGTATGACATGCAGGAAAGCAAAGAAAAGCAGGCCAAGCTCCAGCTCAGCGCCATCGAGGCGGAGCTGGCGGTCCACCGCAAAGAGCTGGAGACCCTGAACAGGAGCTTTGAAAACACAAAGCTGGAGTACACCGCCGCCGTTTCCCGGGGCATGCAGGCGAGGAAGGTCATGAATTACGGTCTGTTCTTTGAAAAGATCTGGGCCGTGATCCTGATTCAGCAGACCAAAATCGCCCAGCTTGAGGACGAAAAGGCCAAATGCCTGCAACAGTTGATCGCCATCCGGAAGGAAAAAATGCTTTTGGAAAAGCTCCGGGAAGAGCAGTACGCTCAGTATCTGGAGGAACTGAAAAAGCATCAGGCCAAGCTGATGGACGATTTCGTGTCCTACAAAACCACGGGCAGCGCCTCCCAGCAGAGCGCCGAATAGGATTGACGAAAAGCTATAACCTGCATGATTGCATTTTTATTAGCATTAATGAAATCATTTACAACGCAAAGGAGGGTGATAGGTATTGTGACGAATGCTATGACGCTTTGCGGGAACGAAGCGCAAAGCATTGTTGCAGCAAAGGGCAGCGGGCGAGCTGGAAGAGCCTTTCACAGCCAGGACAGAGTAAGCCAGAGCTTCAAAAAGAAGCTGGAGGCCTTCGGTGCGATGGCTGTTCCGGCGCAGCAGGCCGCGCCAGACTGTGGCAACATCACTTTGAACACCGGCATGCAGGATGAGGCGGAAGCCGTTCAGGCGATCTCCGCAGAAGCCTGCACCATCGAAGGAATCGAGCTGCCGGTGGATCCCCAGGTAACCGCAAACATTCAGGCCGCGTTCGCCGACCCCACCACCCAGGCGGCGGGAACCAACCCGACCCAGGGCGTGATGGAAGACGGCAGGCAGGACGGCGCGGTTGCCGGGCAGAATGCATGGATGCAAACCGCTGTGGCCGGGGAAAACCCGGCGATTACGCAGGATCAGATACTGAAGACCGTCGGCGACTATTTGGACGAATCGCTGGGCCTGGAAGGGAAGACATCCCAAGCGCAGCAGATGAACCAAGAAGCGCCGCCGGAGAAAGCGCGAGGGATCGCCCCGTCCCTGGGCGAATCCGCCGACATAGCGGCGCAGGGCGCTTTCGAAGTCGAAGCGACGAGCGAACCGGAAACCGCAATTGACGGCATCCTCCCCAAAAACAGCGCTTTGAACCCCCAAGGCGGGTTCAAAGTTGCCGAAAACGCTTCCGGGGAGATCGCAAACGCCGCAAAAAAGACGGACACAGGGCGCGAAGGCCCGGAAATGGCGGAGATGGACGAGGATACCGCTTTTATCCAAACTGCGGATGGGAAGACGGATGTCCGCGAACCGGTCCAGACCGCGCAGGAAACCCAACCTTCCGCTATTTGGGAAACGGAAGAGCCGCAATACGCCCGGGAAAACATCCTTCGGATTGTGGACAGCGTCCACACCAAATCCGCGGAGGGAAGGCACGAGTTCGAAGTCGAACTCAAGCCGGAATTCTTGGGCAAGATCCGCATCAGGCTGACCATGGAAAAGGGCAGCATTCACATGCAGATCCACACGGACGACCCGAGCGTCAAGCAGTTGCTTTCCGAGCATTCGCCCTCTCTGATGGGCGAACTGAAGGAAAAGGGGATTTCCCTTTCCGGGATGGACGTTTCCTACGACAATCCCACGGCCTTTGACGGCAGGGAGCAGCATTCAGGCAGCAACGGCGGCAACAGGCAGGGCGGCGGCATGCACGCCTTCGTCCAGGCGGACTCCCGCGCCGAGCAGAAGTGGGACGCTTTCAGCCTGTATGCTGGCAACAGCACCGTCGAATTTTTCGCATGAGAGGATAACCCATGAGCACTAACTCCGTTAGCCCGCTGGTCATGCAGGCGTTGCATGGTAATGGCAGCGCGGCGACCGCGGCGCCCAAAAAGAAAAGCCTGGACATGAACGACTTTTTAAAGCTGTTCGTCACCCAGATGACCTATCAGGATCCGCTCAACAGCGCGTCGGACAGCAGTCCAGCCAGCTATATGACCCAGCTTGCCCAGATCACGATTCTGGAGCAGCTTTCCCAGATCGGCAACAGCATTTCCGCCAGTCAGGCCTATGGCATGATTGGCAAGTACGTTTACATCGGCTCCGACTCGAACCTCATGCTGGGCAGGGTGGACGGCGTGATCAACCGGGGCGGCACCAGCTACCTGATGGTGGGCGGGGAGACTTACAGCATGGCGGACGTCTATGCGGCGGTGGACGGCAGCGCGGTCGGCTCCGCAACGGATGACGAGGTGCTAAAGAGCGCCGCATTAATCGGCAGGAACGTCACCGCCATCGTGACGGACGAGTCCGGCAACGAATCGACGGTTTCCGGCAAGGTGGAAAAGATCCTTGTCAACGACGGGGTGATCTATCTGGTCGTGGGCGGCCAGAATGTGCTGCCTGGAAGCATCGTCGAAATCTCCGATTCCGCCGCGGGGACATTTGAACCCGAACCGTCGCCAGAGGGCCAACAAGTCTAATTTCTCAGGAGGAACACTTACCATGATGCGTTCATTGTACTCCGGGGTGACCGGATTGCGTTCCCATCAGACGAAGATGGACGTTATCGGCAACAACATTGCCAACGTTAACACTATCGGCTTCAAATCCAGCCGCGTGGTGTTCCAGGATATTTTCAGCCAGACTGTGGCTCCTGCTTCCGCCCCGTCTGCCGACAATGGGGGAACCAACCCTCAGCAGATCGGCCTGGGCGTACAGCTTGCCACGATCGACATTTCCTATGCCCCTTCCTCTACCCAGTACACGGGAAACACCCTGGACCTCGCTATTGACGGGGATGGGTACTTCATCATTCAGGAAGGCAGCGGATACACCTATACCCGGGCGGGCAACTTCAAGACGGATTCCGAGAATTACCTGGTGGACTCCAACGGCAACTACGTCATGGGTTATACCGGCACCCCGGATGCGAATGGCACCGTCACTACGCTGGAGCGGATCAAGCTCGATCCCGCTTATACGGATATTTCCATCAACCGCAACGGTGAGGTCGTCGGGCTGGAAGTGACCACCAAGGCCACCACCGTAATAGGCAGGATCGCCCTTGCCACCTTTGCAAACCCCAACGGCCTTGAAAAGATCGGCGGAAACGCGTACCGCGCCACGGTGAACTCCGGTACCGCTGTCAACAAGGCGCCGGGCAGCGGTGGAACGGGCGCCATCAACCCTTCGTCGCTGGAGATGTCCAACGTGGACCTGACTTCCGAATTCACGGACATGATCGTGACCCAAAGGGGGTTCCAGGCCAACTCCCGCATCATCACAACCACGGACGAGATGCTCGAAGAACTCGTCAACATGGTCCGATAATATTCGTGCGCCTGCGGGAGGGCCGGCCGCCCTTCCCGCAGGGAAATGGAGGGCGTTTTGATTAAAGTTCACAGGTTAAATCACGAGGAGTTCTGGGTCAACTGCGACCTCATCGAATTCGTGGAAGCAACGCCCGACACTGTCATTTCCATGACCTCAGGCAGAAAGCTCGTCGTCGCAGAGACATGTGACGAAATCAAGAGGCTGATCATCGAATATAAGCGGCAAATCTACGGCGGCGACGTTTAAGCAGCCTGACAATAACCGAGGTGAAAGCAAGTGGAGTTTACGACCTTATTCGGAATGGGGCTGGGTGCCGTTCTGATCATCATCTCTATCTCGATCGCGGGGCAGCTCGCTTACTTCTGGGATTTTGCATCCGTACTGATCACGATAGGGGGGACGATCGCTTCCACCATCATCGCCTTCCGGGGGAAAAGTCTCAAAAATGTGCTTCCGGTCATGAAGAAGGCGTTCCAAAAATCAAATATCGAACTCAACAAGGACATTGACCTGATCATCGATATTGCAAACATTGCCCGCAGGGAAGGATTGCTGGCCCTTGATGAAAAGCTCATGGAGATTGAGGACCCGTTCCTGAGAAAGGGCGTCAGCATGATCGTGGACGGTACGGACATTGAGCTCATCAAGAGCATCCTCCAGACAGAGGTCTACTTCATCCAGACCAGGCACGCAGAAGGTCAGGACCTGTTCAACACCATGGCCAACTTCGCCCCGGCATACGGCCTGATCGGAACGCTGATCGGCCTGGTTCTGATGCTACAGACCCTGGATGACCTTGGGTCCCTTGGCAAAAACATGGCGGTCGCGCTGGTGACCACGTTTTACGGTTCCGTGCTTGCGAACCTGATCTTTATCCCCATCGCAAAGAAACTCAAGAGTCTGAGCGACGAGGAAGTGCTGCAAAAGGAGCTGTATATCGAAGGGCTGCTCTCCATCCAGGAGGGCGAAAACCCCCGTATCATCCGGGAAAAGTTGAATTCTTTCATCGCCCGCAGCGAACTGATCGCCGCTGGCGTCAAGCCCGAAGTCATCGAGATCAAGGAGTCCAGGAATGCGAGATAGGAAAAAGCCGGATCCGCCGCAGGAACCAAGCGCTCCTGCGTGGATGGCCACATTCGGCGACCTGATGACCAACCTGCTGACCTTCTTTGTGCTGCTTTTTGCGTTTTCCTCCATCGAACAGAGCAAGGCGGAGGAAATCGTTTCGGGGCTTAAGGGTATGGACATTGTGGCGATTCCCCCACTGGACCCGAACGCGCCGGATAAGCTGTCCGAAAGATTGAGCGGCAAGTTTATCATTACCGATTACGACCCGGAAGAAGAGGAGGAGGGCATCCTGGATTCGGGTCTCGAAGAGGAGTCCGGTGCCTTCGAAGAGGAGGGCACGTATTTCGACGAACTCTATGAGCGGATCAAGGATCATATTGCTAGGAACGACCTGGACCATATATTAAATGTAGAATATATTGACGAATTCACCATCCTGCTCAGGATGATGGATTCCGCCTTCTTTGCTTCGGGAAGCGCGACGCTGGACAACGAGGCGAAGCAAGCCCTAGAGGGCGTATGCACCATCCTCGTCGAACACACAGACCTCATTCAAAGGATACGGATCGAGGGCAACGCCGACAGCGTGCCCATCGGCAGAGCGGGCTATCGGGACAACTGGGAGCTTTCCATGGACCGGGCGGACAGCGTACGGCGGTACATTCTGAGCGTTACGGATATTGATCCGTCTCTGTTGGTGGCCAGCTATTACGGGGAGTTCAATCCCATCGCCAGCAACGACACGGAGGAAGGCAGGGCGCAGAACCGGCGCGTTGATTTTGTGATAGAAAGTAATCTGAAGGGATAACTAAAGCGTGACAGAAATGAAAAAAAAGACTATGATCTATTTGGTGGTCATTCTTGCCATCGGGGCTGCCGTAGCGTATTATTTTATGACGAGCAATTCTTCGGAAAAAATATACAGCTATTATGAGCCCGGCGACTATTTCGTCACAAATATCAAGGACAGCAAGGCCCTGATCAAGACCACCATCGTTCTGGAGCTGTATGCTCCGGAAAGGGATATGGATGAGATCACCAGTTACTTGAAGCAAAACAACCATATCCTGAGGGATATTATCGTCTTTACCCTGCGCTCCAAGACTGAGCAGGAACTGCGGGCGCAGAACATCGACGAAACCCTTCGTGAGGAAATCGTCAAGAGCATCAGCGAAAAAATGGGGATCGACTATATTTCAACGGTCTATTTCAACGACTATGTGGTCAATTAATGCTTAACAGGCAGGAAAGCAATGGCAAATATTTTAACCCAGAGCGAAATTGACGAACTACTGAGTGCGCTGGCTTCCGGGAAAGACGCTCCTTTGTCTGAACAAGCGGAGGACGAACACAGGTCCATCCGCCCTTATGATTTCAGGGTGGCGAACAAGTTCTCCAAGGATCAGATGCGCACTCTGCATTTTATATACGATACTTTTGCGAACCGGTTATCCACCTACCTTTCGGGGAATATGCGCGCCATCTGCGAGGTTGAGGTTCTTTCTATCGAGGAGCAGAGTTTTTCGGAACTGAGCAACTCGATGCCCACGCCTGTGCTGATCGCCGTCGTTGGCATGTCTCCCCTGAAGGGATCCATTCTATTGGAGATCACCCCGGTCGTCGCATATGGCATCATATCCCGCCTGCTGGGCGGGTCCGGCGAGATGACGGAGAACCCGGACAAGGCTTTTACCGAGATCGAGCTGTCCATCATGGAGCGCGTCATACGCAGAATGCTCCTTTTGATGGACGAATCCTGGGAAAGGATCATAAAGGTGGGGTCCACCCTGGAACGGATCGAAACGAGCTCCCAGTATGTGCAGATCGTATCCGCGAACGAGCCCATCGCGATCATCACGCTGAACGTTAAAATTGGGGAAGTCTCCGACATCATCAATCTTTGCATCCCCCACGTTACCGTTCAGCCCATCGCCAAAAAGCTGGTCATGAAGACCTGGTATTCGGACGCGAGCCCCGAAAAAACCCCGAGGGATCGCACCGGCTTTGAGGAGCAGATTTCCGGTGTCGTTTTGAACCTGCAGGCGGTGTTCAACACCACCACCGCCAAGATCAGGGATCTGCTGAACACCAAAGTCGGCGATGTGATCCAGCTTGAACACAACATCAACAAGCCGGTGACCGTGCAGGTCGAGCATCTGCCCAAGTTTAAGGGCGTTGTGGGCATTCAGGATTCCAACTACGCGGTGCGCATCACGGAGATACTGAAGGAGGAAGACAAGAATGAATACCGGGACATCCTGGAATGATACCGGATTGGATATGGAGAGTACCCCAATGAATACAAAGCCCGATATTTTAACCGAAGAGGAAAAGGACGCCCTTGGGGAAATCAGCAATATCTGCATGGGCACCAGTGCGACAACCCTTTCCACGTTGCTGGGCAAACGGGTTGTGATTACCACGCCCAGGGTGACGATCTCAAAGGGCAATGAGTATCTCAGGGAATACGAGAAACCCGTCGTGGCGACTGCCGTGTACTATACGCAGGGGCTGGACGGCTACAACATCTTCCTCCTCAAAAAAGAGGACGCCCTGTTGATCACGAACCTGTTGATGGGCGGGGAGCAATCGGAGGAGGATTTGGAGGAAATGTACCTCAGCGCGGTGAGCGAGGTTATGAACCAGATGGTGGGCGCTTCCTCCACAGCCCTGGCAAACATCTTGAATGTCCAGATCAACATTTCCCCGCCCACCACCATGGAATATTCCAGCGAGGATGAGATCGTGGAGTCCGCCTTCCCCACGGGGACGCTGGTGCGCATCAGCTTCCGGATGGAAATCGAAGGCCTGCTCGTCAGCAATATCATGCAGTTCATGCCCCTGAGGTTTGCAAAGACGCTGGCGGAATCCCTGCTCATCGGCAATGAGCCCGAACCGGAACCGCCTGTGGACACAAGGCCGAAAAATGAGCCTGCTTCGTCGCAAGTTCAGCAAGACCGCGCGGCGCATTACGCTTCGGTTTACGCCGAACCCCAAGAACAGGCCAAGCAGCCCGTAAAAATCCGTGCCGCAAGATTCCAATCTTTTGACGAGGAGGAGAAAGAGATGGGCAGCACGTCACAGCAGAATATGGACCTGATCATCGACGTTCCCCTCAACGTCACGGTTGTGTTGGGAAGAGCGAAAAAGAGCATCCGGGAGATACTCGAAATGAACCTCGGATCGGTCATCGTGCTGGACAGGCTTGCGGGCGAAATGGTGGACGTGATGGTCAACGGCAAGATGTTTGCCCGGGGCGAGGTCGTGGTGATCGACGACAATTACGGCGTTCGCATCACCGAAGTGATGACGCCTTCCAACGTAAAGATGTAAGATTCGGTCCGCGTTCCTGCCATTTCGCGCCCCTCACAACCCGGGAGGGAAATGGAACGAGAGTAAAATAATATAAACCCCCGGCTTCTTGGCAACCGGGGGTTTTTATTATTGTTTTTGCGGTTACTTGGGTTTGACCTGGCCATAGGTCTTGAACCGCTGTATCATGTTTTCCATTTCTTCCGGGGGAAGGATGTTGGCGCGGCCGGCGACCATGGCGAGGTAATAGGTCTGGCAGCACTCCTCCATCAAGCTGGCAATGTTAAAGGCGTTGGGAAGATCCACTGACCCTGCCACCAGGCCGTGGTTGGCCAGCAGCACGCAATACCGGTCCTTCATGTATTCGAAGGCGTTTTCCGCAAGTTCCTTGGTGCCAAAGGAGGCATAGGGCGCGCAGCGGACGTCCGGACCAGCCAGGGCGACCATGTAATTGGAGGCGGGCAGTCCCCAACCCATGGTTGCCAGGGTGGTGGCGTAGGTGGAGTGGGTGTGGACGACGGCGTTGATGTCCTCCCGCTTGTGATAGAAAATCCTGTGCAGCTCGAATTCGCTGGAGGGCTTCTTGTCGCCTTCAACCTTTTTGCCGGTGGCGATTTCCAGCACGACGATGTCCTCCGGCTCAGTTTCAAAATAATCCAGGCCGGAAGGACTGATGGCAAACAGGCCCGAAGCTCGGTCTGCGATGCTGATGTTTCCGCCCGTACCCTTGACGAGGCCGGTGGTAATCAGCATTTTGCCGAACTGGACGATCTGCTCGCGTTCTTTTTGCATAAGCATCTGTGATTCCTCCAATTGTCAGCCGCTTAATATCGGTAGGTATACAGCATCGGTTCGCCCTTGAAATAGCGCTCGATGTCCGAAAGCAGCATGATGGTGTGGTTGGTGATGGCGTCCTTGGTGGCGCCGCCGATGTGGGGGGTGATCGCCACGCGGTCGGCCAGATCGTTGACAAAGGGGTGATCCTTGGGCAGGGGCTCTTTTTCAAACACGTCCAGCCCGGCGCCGGCGATGCGGCCTTCGCGAAGCGCGGCGATCAGCGCTGCCTCGTCCACCACGGCTGCCCTTGAAGTGTTGATGAAATACGCGGTGGGCTTCATCATGGCGAACCGCTCGGCGTTCATCAAGCCCGTGGTGGCGGGCGTAACCTTCAGGTGGCAGGAAACGAAATCGGATTCTTTCAAAAGGGTGTCCAGATCGACTTTTTGACGGCCCGGGCGGTTGACGTCCACCTCGTTCACATAGGGATCGTAAAGCAGCACGTGCATGCCAAAGGCTTCAGCGATATCGCCCACCCGTTTTCCGATGGAACCGTAACCGATGATCCCGAGGGTTTTGTTCTTCAGGTCGCAGCCCTTGAACACGGCATAGGGGCTGTCCGGTCCCATGCCCCAGACGACGTCCGCCCGCAGGCCTTCCTTGACCTTCAGTGCGTTGCCGCCCGCGGGACCCAAGAACTCGCCATTATGCATCGCGCGATACGCCGCGTGGACGTTCCGGGCGCAGCAGAGCATCAGGCAGATCGTCATTTCCGCTGCGGAGTCGGAGTTCCTGCCCGGGGTGTAGATCACCGGGATGCCCCGGGTTTTTGCGTGGGATACATCCACATTCACAGGGGTGGCCCGGGTGCAAGCGACCAGCTTCAGGTTCGGGGCAGCGTCCATGACTTCGGCGGTGACGTCATCGTAAGAGACGATGATGATGTCCACGCCCGTGGCCAGTTCGATCATTTCTTCATCGGACAGCTTTCCGCCGCCCAGCGCCACGCCCGCCATGCGCACTTCGCCCAGGGCGCGGATCCGGTCGATCATTGTTTCGTCGTGTTCCGCGGTAAAGAGGATTTTCATGTGTCGGTATGCTCCTTAGAGGTTGATCAGGAATATTTTTTCACAATAGCTTCGCGCTGATGCCACAGATCCATGTTGGCGATGCGGCTGGCGCGGAAGATTTGGTAAAGCTCGTCATAGATGGGCACGTTCTTCGGGTTGGGGGCGAAGCTGGCCTTGACCTTGCAGAGCTTCGTCGCGGCGTCGTTGATGTCGCTGTAAACGCCCATGCACACGCCGGCGAGAATCGCCGCGCCCTTGGCGCCGAACTCGGTACCCTCGGAGAGTACGGTGGTGCGACCGGTAACGTCTGCGATGATCTGCGCCCACATCTCGGACTTGCTGCCGCCGCCCGCCAGATAGATATTGCCCATCTCCTTGACGCCATACAGGCAGTCCTTGATGGTGAATGCCACGCCTTCATACACGGCTTTGACCATGTGCCAGCGGGTGGAATGGGTGGAAAGGCCGAAGAATCCGGCGCGCGCATCGGGGTTGTAGAAGGGGCAGCGCTCGCCCGCAGGGGTGATGTAGGGATGATAGATGATGCCACCGCTGCCTGCGGGGATGTCCTTGATGTTCTTTTCGATCTCCACAAAGTCAGAGGTGTTGGAGATGTTCTCGATCACCCAGTCGAGGTTGGGGGTGCCCGCCATAGTGGCCAGGATGTTGATGCACAGGCCGTCCTTGGGATGCCGGACGTGGCTGGCGTTCATGTCCGAACCGGGAACCAGGGTGTTCAGGTCGCAGACCACGCCGGTGCAGCAGGTGGTGCCCAGGATGGAATAAATGTCCCCCACGTTGACCGCGTTCACGCCCACCATGGTGATGGTGACGTCCAGCGCGCCGCCCACGACGGTGGTGCCGACGGCGAGGCCGGTTTCCTTTGCGGCCTGCTCGGTAATCTCGCCGGCCTTGTCATAGCTCTTGATGAGGGGAGGCATGTACTGCAACAGATCGGAAATTCCCAGCGCCTCGAAGACTTCGGTGTTGTACCGGCCTTCCTTGATGTGCAGGGTGGAGACGGAAGCGTCGGTGATTTCCATGTTGCGGTTGCCGGTCAGGCGGAAGCGCACCCAGTCCTTGCGGTTGAGTACGGTATTGCCGGGCTGGAAGATTTCGGGGGTATGCTTTTTGTACCAGGCGAGTTGCAGCAACGTGTTGGAAACGGTGGATTTTGAGCCGTTGATGCTGAAAATGTACTGGAACAGCTCCTGGTTCTCTTTGGTGAGGTAATCCAGGATCTCAGAGGCGCGGCCGTCTGACCAGAGGGATGCGCGCTTGACGGGGTTGCCGTCCTTGTCGATCATCCATACGCCCTCGCCCTGGCCGGACAATCCGACGGCCAGTACTTCTTCGGGTTTGGCGATGCCGGAATCCATGATTCCCTTGATGCAGCGGGCGCACTGGTCGTACACCTGGATCATGTCCTGTTCCTGCCAGTTGCCGTTGAAGGTGATCACGTCTGTAGGTTCGTTCTTGACGAGGATTTCGTTGCCGTCGAGGTCAAACAGCACAGCCTTCACATTGGACGTGCCCACGTCCAGCCCGATCAAATACTTCATTTCTGTACTCTCCTTAATCATGAGTTTTGATTGGATGCTTGGGGAATTAGAATGATGCATTGGATGGTGATAAAATGTTCGCAAACCGTGATTTCTTTGCAAAACGCATAATAACATAATGATACGTTACTTGTCAATCATCCAGATAGGTGAAGAAAGAGATATATTTTTGACAAACAGGGATGCGGAACTGGATTTTTCCGCATACAGGTTACAATTAAGATTAGGAACGGCATATCGTCGGGACCGATGCAGGCGAATGAGGAGGTCAAAAGGCATGAAACTGGCGGACGGAAAAAGCATGAAGGAAGCGGACGAACGGGCGATCCGTGAATGGGGCATACCCTCAATCCGGCTGATGGAACAAGCCGCGAAAGCCCTTTCGAAAAGAGCGGCGGAGCTGGCGGGGAGCAGCAAAAGCGCCCTGATTTTCTGCGGCCCGGGGAACAACGGCGGAGACGGCGTGGGGGCGGCCATCGATCTGATGGGCGCGGGGTTTGACGTGCGGGTCCTTCTGGTGGGAGAGCGGCAGAAGATGTCCGGGGACTGCGCGGAAATGGAGCGCCGGCTGCTGGGTCTGGGGGGCATACTGGAAGACTTCGACGAAAACGGGGAATACCCTGCCGATTCCTATGGCGTCATTGTGGATGCGCTATTCGGAACGGGATTTCGGGGCAGGCTTTCCGGCCCTGCGGCAGCGGCTGCGGAACACATGAACCGCGCGAAGGCCCCGGTTGTTTCGGCGGACATTCCCAGCGGCGTCCATGCGGATACGGGATCGGTTTTGGGGCCGGCCGTCCGCGCGGACGCCACCGTCTCCTTTTCCCTGCCAAAGATCGGCCACTTCGTGGAGCCGGGCTACGTGCATTGCGGCGAACTGACCGTTGCGGACATCGGCGTTCCCAACGAGCTGCTGGACGGGGTCGCCACCGGAGTGTACGCCGTTCATAGCGCAAAACTGCCGAAAAGGCGGCGGATCAGCCACAAGGGGGATTATGGAAAGGTCTTCATCTGCGGCGGCTGCACGGGGTATACCGGCGCGCCCACCCTTTGTGCGCGTTCCGCGGTGCGTTCCGGAGCAGGGCTTGTTTACCTTGGTGTTCCAGAAGATATTTATGCCATCACTGCAGCCAAAAATGACGAGGCGATGCCCTTTCCCCTCCCGGGGGACGGTTCCGGCCGCTTGGGGGAAGAAGCCCTTCCCCGGATGCTCGAAAGGGCGGATTCCTGCGACGTAACCGTCCTTGGCCCAGGCCTTGGGCGCAGCGAAGGGCTCACCAGGATTGTTCGCGCCTTTTTAAGGCAAACGAATGCCAGGCTGGTGCTGGACGCGGACGCGCTTTTTGCCCTGGACAAAGAAACGCTGGTTGCGTTAAAACAGCCCGCTGTGCTGACCCCCCACGAAGGGGAGTTTGCCCGGCTGTTTTGGCCTGTTTCGGACAGGCTGAACGATGCAAAAAGGGCAGCTGAGGAGTCGGGTTGCGTCGTCGTACTCAAGGGGCACAGGACGATCACCGCCTTTCCGGAGGGCGAAGTTTTTGTCAACACCACCGGCAATCCCGGCATGGCGACGGGCGGAACGGGCGACGTGCTTGCCGGCGTCATCGCCGCGCTTTTGTGCGTGTTGCCCAAAAAGCAGGCGGTTCCCTATGCGGTCTGGCTACATGGAAGGGCGGGGGACCTCTGCGCTGGCAGGCTTGGCGAGTACTCCTTGACCGCCGGGGATATGATCAAAGCCCTGCCATTCGCCTTCTTGGAACAGACGCAGCAGGGCTGAAGAAGGGATCTGACTGAAAAAGCGACTAGGCCTTCATCGCCTCCAGCAGGCGGTTCAGCGCTCGTTTTTCGATCCGCGAGACATAGGAGCGGGAAATGCCCAGGAGTTCGGCAACCTCCCTTTGGGGAAGGCAGGGCCGGTCCAAAAGTCCGTAGCGGAGGGTGATCACCACTTTCTCCCGGGGGGTCAGGCAGGCGTCGATGGCTTTCAGCATGCGGGAAACGTCGGTCCTTTTTTCCACCGCGTCCGGAACCATGGAGGAAGTGGTGCCCATGATATCCACCAGGGTGATTTCGTTGCCCTCGTTGTCCGTGCCGATGGTGGCGTTCAGCGAAACCTCCTTTTTGCGCTTTTTCCCCGCGCGAAGGGACATCAGCACCTCGTTTTGGATACAGCGCGCCGCGTAAGTCGCCAGGGCGGCTCCTTTGTCGGCGTCAAAGGTGGAAACGGCCTTAATAAGCCCGATGGTGCCGATGGAAATCAGGTCGTCCATGTCGGTATCCGGCGTGGCGAACTTTTTTGCAACGTGGGCCACAAGGCGCAGGTTGTGGCTGATGAGCTTTGCCCGGGCGGCTTCGTCGCCCTTTTGCATGGCTTCGATGGCTTCGCGCTCCTCCTCCGGAGAAAGGGGATCCGGAAAGGAGCTGCCGGAGGAAACGTAGGCGGCAAAAAAGAAAACATCCTTGAGAAAGAGCAGAATATCAAGCATGGCATCACCCTCCCATATAGCGTATGGCGCTGCATGCCTTGGGATGATGGCGCTTATGGCTTGGAAACATTCACTCAAAAATCAAAAAGCCCCGGCATTTTCCGCCAGGGCAGGTTGATCGAGGGCAAAAACAGGTGCGAATTCGCTGTTATGCTCATGCCGACAACTGGGGGATCGCCTTTTTCAGCCGTTTTACAGCGGGAACGATGAGTGCCGCGCTGAGCAGATCTCCGCCGATGGTGTTCAGGAAAAATACCACCGCGATCTTTTTGGGGTCGAGGGGAATGTGCAGCACCGTCGCTGCCAGCAGCACGTAATAGGCGATGCCGACGGCATAGGTGACCAGAATTCCGGCGAGGGAGGCAAGAAACAGCCGGGTGTTGGATGGGATGCCCCTTTTTGCCACTGCTCCGGTGAGGGCGGCCGCCCCGACGAATCCCAGCAGATACCCAAACGTCGGCTGCAGCACATAGCCCAGCCCGCCGCCCTGGGTGAACACCGGCAGCCCGGCAAGGCCGATAAAAACATACAAAAATGCCGAAAGCGCACCCCGGCGCGGGCCGAGCAGAAGGCCCGCAAGGCATACGAAGGGGAGCTGAAGCGTAAAGGGAACCAAAGGCAAGGGTATGCGCAAAAACGCCCCCACCGCGATCAGCGCACAAAAGAGCGCGCATAAAACAAAGTCCCGGATGGTAAAGGAATGCTTTTGATCAGCAGTTGTCTTCACGGATGCTTATCTCCCCACTCAGTAAGGTTTCTTTGGCGCCGTCCGGGTACTCGACACACAGCCCGGCGTTCTCGTCGATGCCGCGGACGGTGGCGGGGCGGGTTTCGCCCCTTTGCAGCACCGCAATGCTTTTTCCAATCAGCATGCTGCGTTGGCGGTATTCCGGGAGGAACCGCCTGTGCGGCATATCAAAAAGCTGCTCGTGCAGCGCGTTCAGCAGGGCAGCCGCGGTTTCGGTAAAAGAAGGGCAGGGCTGCTCGGTCGAAAAAAGCGCGCCAGCGTCCTTCAGTTCCGGCGGGAAACCGCCCGAAGGCAGGTGCAGGTTCAGCCCGATGCCGATTGCCATGGCATCCATCCTGCCGCCTTGCCCAAGGGCAGCCTCGGTCAGAATCCCGCAGACCTTCCTGCCCCTAAAAAGCAGGTCATTCGGCCACTTGATGCGGCAGTTCAACCCGCAAAGCGCATGGATGGCGCGGCAAACTGCGACGGCCGTAGCGGCGGTAAAGAGGCTGGCGTCCGCCGCGTCGCAGTCCGGCCGCAGCAAAAGGGAGAGGTAGACGCCCCCCAAAGGGGAATAAAACCTTCGCCCCATGCGGCCGCGGCCAGCGCTCTGCCTGCGGGCAAGCACAGCGGTCCATCCCGGCGCGCCGCTTGCTTCGAGTTCCTTTGCCCGGTCGTTGGTAGAGCCGATTTCTTCATAAACTTCCAGCGAAAAGGGATGCCCCTCCTTCAGGAGGGACCGAATGCAGTCTGCAATATGAGAGGAATGGGCGTTTGTGTGGTCCATTGGCGGTCCTCAACAAAAAAGGGCTGGACGGTTCACTCCATGCCCCTTTGATAGTTCCGTTAGTCTGCGGGCAGCAGGGTCTCCGGCATCAGCTCCGTCTCCATCACCTTGAGGATTTTTTCCAGCATGGTGATTTCCTCTGGGGAAAAGCGTTGCCGGATGCGTTCCATCACGGTGTCGATGTATGCGTCGCTGATGTTATACAACTGATAGAACCTGTCCGTCACCCTGAGGATGCTTTCCCGCTTGTCGTGAGGGGACTGCTCCTTGGTAACGTACTTCTTTCTGATCAAGCTCTGAATTTTGTGGGTGGCGTTGGGCAGCGAGATGTCCACAAATTTGGCGAATTCGCTGATCGTGGGCGTGCGAAGGGCGTGGATCACTTCCACGCAAAAGGTCTCCACCGCCGTCAGGCTGGCTTCCCGGGTTTCAAAGCGGCTGAAAATGCTGCGGTAGAAGTTGAGCTTAAACTTGGTATAAACCCTTCGGAATAAATGTTCCAACATCATAAAAACCTCCAGACATTTGACCCCCCACGACCCGTTGCCGCCTGTTTGTGTGACCTCCGGCAGCCGCTGTGTGTAACGGGGTTGCGAAGGCTTAAGGGTGGGCATCGGTGCGATTGACGATGGCGAAGGTAAATTTTGCATGGCACACCGGCATTCCACCCACCTTTGCGGTGGCGCTGCCAAAGCCCACCGTTCCGCGGACGCGGCCGATTTCGCACTCCAGCTCCAATGTGTCGCCGGGGCGCACCTGGCGCAAAAACCGCGCTTCTCTGATGCCGCCAAAAAGCGCCAGCTTGCCGCGGTTTTCCGGCAGGGAAAGCACGACCACGCCGCCCACCTGGGCCAGTGCCTCAATGATCAGCACCCCGGGCATCACGGGATAATTCGGGAAATGGCCCGCAAAATACGGCTCGTCCGGCGAAACGTACTTGATGCCCCGCGCCCATTTGCCGGGTTCGTAATCCACCACCGCGTCCACCAGCAAGAACGGGTCCCTGTGGGGAATGATCTCTTGGATTTGCTCTTTTGTTAGCATCATAGCTTATTCTCCCAACTTTGAAAAGATCAGCGAAGCGTTGTGCCCGCCAAAGCCCAGGGAGTTGGACATGACGCGGGACAGTTTCGCCTGCCGCCCGACGTTTGGAACGACGTCAAGATCGCATTCCGGGTCAAAAACCTTGTAGTTGATGGTGGCGGGAATGAATCCGTCCTGCAGCGCGAGAAGGCAGACGATCGCCTCGACGCTGCCGGCAGCCCCCAGCATATGCCCGGTCATGGATTTGGTGGAACTGACGGGGAGCCTGGACGCCTCTTGGCCGAAAACCTCTTTGATCGCCTTGGTTTCCGTCTTGTCGTTCAACTCTGTGGAGGTGCCGTGGGCGTTGATGTAATCGATGTCTTTGCCGGTGAGTCCGGCGTCGGCAAGCGCCAGTTTCATGGCCTGGGCAGCGCCGGTGCCGCTTGGTTCCGGAGCGGTGATGTGGTACGCATCACAGGTGGTGCCATAGCCGGACAGTTCGCCGTAAATCTTTGCGCCGCGCCGCAGGGCGTGTTCGTACTCTTCAAGGACCAGGATGCCCGCACCTTCTCCCAACACAAACCCGCTGCGTTCGGCGTCAAACGGGATGCAGGCCCGGTTGGGGTCGCTGCCCTCGTGCAGGGCGCGCATGGAGGTGAACCCCCCCAACGCGAGGGGAGTGATGGCGGATTCTGCGCCGCCGCAGAGCATGACGTCCGCATATCCATGGCGGATCATGCGCATCGCATCCCCGACGGCGTTGGCTCCGCCGGCGCAGGCGGTGACCACGCAGGAACAGTATCCCCGAAAGCCCGCTTCGATGGCGAGCCTGCCTGCTGCCATGTTGGAAATCGACATGGGGATGAAGAAGGGGGAGACCCGGTCAAAGCCCCTTTTCTGGCCCTTTGCCTGCTCCCGCACGATGGAGGCCAAACCGCCGATGCCGGAGGAAACCAGGGTGCCGCAGCGGTCAGGATCGGTGACTTTTTCCGCCAGCCCGCTGTCTTTCAGGGCCTCGCGGCCGGCCACAAGGGCATAAAGCGCAAAGCGGTCCATGTTTCGCACTTCCGAGCCGCGCAGGTGATCCTTCGGGTCCAAATCCACCTCGGCGGCCAGTTTGACCTTCTGGGCGGATGATTCGTGTCGGGTGATCGGGCGGATGCCGCACTTGCCGCTTCGGATGCCCGCCCAAAATGCTTCGATACCGTTGCCCAGGGGTGTGACAGCCCCCATGCCGGTGATGACAACTTTGCGTTTTTTCATTGCTTTTCGCTTCTTTCTGTTCATATCGGGCATTGTTCGCCGTTCAGATCAGCATACCGCCGTCCACGTGGATGACCTGGCCAGTGATGTATCCCGCCAGATCGCTACACAAAAAAGCCACGGCGTTGGCCACGTCTTCGCCCCTGCCAAAACGGGCCAGGGGGATGCTTTTTCGCATCTCGTTTTTTAGGTCTTCGCCCAAAACGGCGGTCATATCCGTTTCGATAAGGCCGGGGGCCACCGCGTTGACGGTGATGCCTCGGGCGGCGAGCTCCTTTGCGGTGGATTTGGTCAGGCCGATCAGCCCGGCTTTGCTGGCGGCGTAATTCGCCTGACCGGCGTTGCCGCAGATGCCCACCACGCTGGCGACGTTGACGATGCGACCGCTTTTTTGGCGCAGCATCGGGCGGGTGGCCAGCTTGGTGAGGTGAAATGCGCCCTTGAGGTTGACGGCCAGCACGCGGTCGAAATCCTCCTCGCTCATGCGCATGAGCAGATTGTCCCTCGTGATGCCCGCGTTGTTGACGAGGATGTCCGGCGCGCCGAAGGTATCCTCGCATACCTTGAGGATCTCCTGGCAGCATGCGCTGTCCGAAACATCCCCCTTCACCAGCACCGATTCGGGGCATAGGGCGCGAGTTTTTTCCGCTTCCGCGTCGTTTCCTGCGTAATTAATCACGATCCGCGCCCCCAAAGACGCAAGCTTTTGGCAGATCGCCCGGCCGATGCCGCGGCTGCCGCCGGTTACGATGGCGGTTTTATTGGTCAGATCCATCTTGTTCATCCTTCCTGCTGCTTGAGATCTTCGACCGTACGCTGGAAATCCTCGACGGTCTCGATGGCATAACGCCGGATATGGGGCGCGGTCTTATGCAAGAATCCGCTCAGCACCTTGCCCGGCCCGATCTCGATGACCGCGTCCACGTCGCAATCGGCGAGGTTTTTCAGAATCCGGTCGAATCGCACGGGCATTTTGATCTGTTGGACCAGAAGCTTCTCGATGTCCGCGTCCTGGGGGATTGTCTCCCCCGTCACGTTGGAAAACACAGGGCAGTCCAAGGGGGCGAAAGGGATGTGTTTGAGCTTTTGCTCCAGCAAAAGGGAAGCCTGCTCCATCAAAGGCGTGTGGAAAGGGCCGCTGACGTTCAGGGTAATGCAATGCTTGGCGCCCCGGTCCAGGCAGGTTTTGGCTGCGGCTTCCACGGCGTCGCGCACACCGCCGATGACGATCTGGCCCGGGCAGTTGAGGTTGCAGCAAAACGCCCCGCTCCCGGCGGAGGAAACCGCCTCCCGTACCGCCGCTTCGTCCAACCCGAAAACAGCGGTCATGCCGCAGTCCATGCCTTGGGTGGTTTCCGCCATGACCTTGCCGCGAAAGGCCAGCAGCTCCACGAGGGTCTTTGCGTCGAACGCGCCCGCCGCGTGCAGAGCGCCGTACTCCCCCAGGGAAAGCCCGGCCGCAAAATCCGGGCGGATGCCCGCTTCGTTCAAAAGGCGGGTCACCGCGGCGGCAAAGACCGCCATGCAAGGCTGGGTATACTGGGTTTGGGAAAGGGTCTCCATCGGCGCTTCAAAGCAAAGGGAGCGCAGGTCGAGATTCATGGCCGGCATGTCAAAAAGCGGGCGGATTTGAGGGTATTCGGCATAAAAATCCTTGCCCATACCGCAGCGCTGGCTGCCCTGGCCGGCGTACAGAAAGGCCAGTTTCATTCCGCGTTCCCCTTGCTTTTGAGCAGCGGGTGCGCTCCCAGCGCGGCAAAGGCCTTTTTGCAGTCCTCAAAGAGACCCTTGATGATCGCTTCTGCGGGCTGGATCTCCTTCAGTTGCCCCGCGACCTGGCCGGCCATCAGGGAACCGTTGGACGTATCGCCGTCAAACACGGCGCGGCGCAGGGAACCGAGGGTAAAGTGTTCCAGCTCATCCCGGCTCGCCCCGGATTTTTCCAGCTTCAGGTACTCCTGCGCCATCTTGTTTTTCAGAATGCGCACCGGAACGCCGGCGATGCGGCCGGTAACGGTGGTGTCCGTATCTTTTGCTTTCAGGATGGCCTGCTTGTAGTTGTCGTGGATCGGGCATTCCTGGGCGCGCAGCAGCGTGGTGCCGATCTGAACGCCGCAAGCTCCAAGGGCCAGTGCTGCCAGCATCTGCCTGCCGCTGGCGATGCCCCCCGCGGCGACGACGGGAATGTCCAAAGCGTCCACCACTTGGGGGACGAGGGCCATCGTGGTGAGTTCACCCACGTGGCCGCCGCTTTCACAGCCCTCGGCGATGACGCCGTCCGCCCCCTGGGCAGCGACGCGTCTGGCTAGGGCGACGCTGGGGATCACCGGGAACACCTTGATGCCGGCTTCCTTCCACCCGGGAATGTATTTTCCCGGCATGCCCGCGCCGGTGGTGACGACGGAGACCCTTTCCTCGATCAATAGCGCGGCGATTTCCTCCACCTGGGGATGCATCATCATCAGGTTGACGCCAATGGGCTTTTTGGTTTTTGACCGGGCGATGCGGATCTGCTCGCGCAGCTGGTCTGCCGAATAGCCGCCGCTCGCGATCAGGCCCAGACCGCCGATCTCGGAAATCAGCGCTGCAAAAGCGCCGGTGGCGATGTTGGCCATACCGCCCTGAATGATGGGATACTCGATCCCCAGCAAATTTCTCAGATCCATAAGACCACTTCCTTTACCAAGTAAAATAGATGCTGCCATAGGTCAGCCCGCCGCCAAAGGCGGACAGGACCACGCTGTCCCCCCGAACCAGCCTGCCGGATCGGGCAAGTTCATCCAGGGCGATGGCGACGCTGGCGGCGGAGGTGTTCCCCACCTGGCCGATGTTCAAGACACATTTTTCCAGGGAAATGTTCAGTTTTTTGGCAACGGACTGGATGATGCGCTCATTCGCTTGGTGAAAGACGAAATGGTCGATCTGGTCCGCCGTTTTCTTTGCCTGTTTCAAGACGGAAAGCACGCTTTGGGGCGCATGCTCCACTGCAAAGCGGAACACTTCTGCCCCGTTCATCCGGAATGCCTCGGGCCTTGCGTCCGCGCTGCGGCTGGCAAAGGGATTGTTCGCAAAATAGCCCAGCCGGGCGGAGAGGATCTCGCTGTCGCCCTGGGCGCCCGCGTCAAAGAAGAACGCGCCGGATGCGCTTCGTTTGACGATGGCGGCCCCCGCCCCGTCCCCAAAAAGGACGCAGGTGCTGCGGTCGGTGTAGTCCACGATCTTGGAAAGCATGTCGCACCCGATGACGAGGGCGACGGCATCCTCCTGCCCCGCGAGCAGGGCGTGGGCGGTCTTCAGCGCATAGACAAACCCGCTGCACGCCGCGTTCATGTCGAAGGCGAGCAAATCATTCCTAAGGCCCAGCTCCTTTTGCAGCAGGCAAGAAAGGGAGGGCGTGGCATAATCCCCGGTGATGGTGGCGCAGATCAACACGCCGATTTGCTCCCTGGGGATTTTAGCGGTGAGAATCGCGTGTTCCGCTGCCGAAGCGGCCATGGAGAGGGTGGTTTCCTGCTCCGTCGCGATGGTGCGGCTGCAGATCCCGGTGCGGGAAGTGATCCATTCATCGCTGGTATCCACGATGGTTTCCAGCATGGCGTTGGTGATGGAAAGAGGGGGGAGATATCGCCCCGTACTCAATATCGATAGCCCTGACAAAACGGCAATTACCTCACAATCCGATGGCCCGGTATTTTGCGTACCGGTTCTCAAGATATTGTTCTGCGGGGGATTTCAGCAGCGCGAAAAGCTCTTCCCGAAGGGCCTTTTTCACCCGGGCGATGACCAGATGCGGCTTTGCCCCCGCGCCCCCGCTGGGTTCTTCGATGATGCGGTCGGCGATGCCGAAGGAAAAAAGATCCTGGGCGGTCAGCTTCATGATGGCGGAGGCTTCCAAGGTGCGGGAGGCGTCCTTCCAAAGGATGGAAGCGAACCCTTCCGGCGAAAGCACCGAATAGACCGCGTTGGAAAGCATCAGCATCCGGTCCGCAACGCTTAAAGCCAGCGCTCCGCCCGAGCCGCCTTCCCCCGTGACGACGCATAGGATCGGCACTTTGAGGTTGCTCATCATAAAAAGGCACTGGGCGATCGCCTCTCCCTGGCCGCGTTCTTCAGCCTCTTTTCCCGGATAGGCCCCCGGCGTGTCCACAAAGGTGATGATCGGGCGACCGAATTTTTCCGCCTGGGCCATGGCGCGCTGCCATTTGCGGTAGCCCTCCGGCTCCGGCATTCCAAAGTTGCAGTCGATGTTTTCCTGAAGGGTGTGTCCCTTGCAGTGGCCGGCCACCGTAACCGGAATGCTGCAAAACCGGCCGATGCCGCAGACGATGGCCCGATCGTCGGCAAAGCGGCGGTCCCCCCGGATTTCAAAAAAGTCGGTCAGCAGCGCGCCGATATAATCCCGGATGTTCGGCCGGCGGCTGTCCCGGGCCAACATGACGCGCTCGTGGGCGGTGATGTCCATCTTACCTCCTGTGTAGCGAAAGCAGGGTTTTCAGCGTGGCGCGCATCTGGTTCCGGGGGACGATGGCGTCCACAAAACCGCGTTCCAACTGGAACTCGCTGCGCTGGAATCCCTCCGGCAGGGTTTGGCGGATGGTTTGTTCGATCACCCGCGGCCCCGCAAAGCCGATCAAAGCCCCCGGTTCGGCGAGGATGATATCCCCCAGGGAGGCGAAGCTGGCGGTGACGCCCCCCGTCGTCGGGTGGGTGAGCACGGAGATATAAAGCCCTCCGGCTTCGGAAAGACGCTTGATGGCTCCGGCGGTTTTCACCATCTGCATCAGGGAAAAGACCCCCTCCTGCATGCGGGCGCCGCCGCTGGCGGAAAAGATGATGAGCGGCAGGCGGTGATCGTGCGCATACTCTGCGGCGAGGGTGATTTTTTCGCCCACTGCCGTGCCCATGCTGCCCATGAGGAAGCGGCTGTCCAGCGCCGCACAGACCACCTTGATCCTGCCGATGGAACCGGTGGCGCACAGCGCCGCGTCCGCCATGCCGGTCTTTTGGGAAAGCCGGGCGAGCTTTTCGTCGTACTCGGGGAAATCGAGGGGGTTTTTGGGCAGTATGTGGGCGAACAGCTCACGCATGGTGCCGCGGTCCAGCGTGAGGCTGATCCGCCTTTTGGCAGAGAGGGGCATGTGATGCCCGCACCTCGGGCAGACGTACAGGCTTGCGGCGAGGGTGCCTTCGACGTGGTCCGCCTGGCATTGCGGGCAGCGAATGTATGGAACCGCCGCACTTTGCGCCGCGGTCTTTCGTTTCATGCGGGAGGTCCGCAACGTATTCAGCTTGTTTTTGCGCTCTGTGAAAATAGTCAACATATTATAGCATCATATCTTTTTTGATTGGGGCCAGCAGGCGGGGCATATTGCGCTCAAGAAATCCGGTGTCATAATGCCCCCGCATGAAATCCGGATTGTAGAGGATCATGTACTGCAGGCCCAGGTTGGTCTTGACCCCTTTCACGAGGAGTTCCTCCAGCGCCCGCCGCATCCGATAAATGGCTTCGTTGCGGTTCCTGCCGTGGACGATCACCTTCGCGATCATGGAGTCGTAATAGGGGCTGATCCTGCAGCCGGCAAAGAGCGCCGTATCCACCCGCACGCCGTAACTGCCGGGCAGGTGCAGGTATTCGATCACCCCCGGGCAGGGGGCAAAGTCGTTTTCCGGGTCCTCGGCGTTAATCCTGCATTCGATGGCGTGGCCGTTGAGCCGGATGTCTTCCTGCCGGTATTCCAGGGCAGCGCCGGAGGCGATCCGGATCTGCTCCCGGATCAGGTCGATTCCCGTCACCATTTCCGTGACGGGGTGCTCCACCTGGATGCGGGTGTTCATCTCGATGAAGTAGAAGTTGCCGTCATCATCCAGCAGAAACTCCACCGTTCCGGCATTGCGGTAACCGGCGGCTTTTGCCGCCCTGACGGCCGCTTCGCCCATGCGGTTTCTGAGGGCAACGTCCACCCTGCGGGAGGGGGCTTCTTCCAGGATCTTCTGGTTGCGGCGCTGAAGCGAGCATTCCCGTTCGAAAAGATGCACCACGTTGCCGTGGTGGTCGGCAAGGATCTGCACTTCGATGTGCCGCGGGTTGACGATCAGCTTTTCGAGGTAGACCGCCCCGTCCCCAAAGGCGGCCATCGCCTCGCCGGTGGCGGCTTCAAAGGCGGATTGGATCTGGGTTTCGTCCTGGACGACCCGAATCCCCCGGCCGCCGCCGCCGGATCGGGCTTTGATGAAAACGGGACAACCCAGTTTTTTGGCAATCGCTTTGGCGTGTTCGCAGTCTTTGACGATTCCGTCGGAACCCGGAACCACGGGCACGCCGCAGGACTGCATCAGCTCCCGGGCCGCGCTTTTGTCCCCCATTCGGCGGATGACTGACGCCGGCGGGCCGATAAAAAGCAGGCCCTGATCCTCAACCAGTTGGGCAAAATCCGCATTTTCGGACAAAAACCCGAAACCGGGGTGAATCGCGTCGCATTGGGTGCCCAGAGCAGCCGCGATGATGTTTTGCTTGTTCAGATAACTTTCCACCGGGCGGTTGCCGCCAATGCAGATCGACCGCGTCGCCAGCGTGACGAACAGGGAGTCCGCGTCCGCCTGGGAATAGACGGCCACGGTTTCGATGTTCATGTCCCTGCAGGCGCGTATGATGCGCACGGCGATTTCCCCGCGGTTCGCCACCAGTACGCGCCGAATCATTTCTGCGCTCCGATGGTCATGAGGGGTTTGCCGAACTCCACCAGTTCGCCGTCTGTAAAGTGGATTTCGGTGACGATGCCAGCACAGGGGGAGGTCACTTCGCTGAACAGCTTCATGGCCTCGATCAGGCAGAGGGGGTCACCTTGCTTCACCGCGTCCCCCACCGAAACGATGGGCTTTTGACCCGGTTCCCGGGCGCGGTAAACCGTCCCCACGATGGGGGCGGTGACCACCGTGCCCGTGCTTTGTTCCGCATTGGCCGGTTCATCCGGCTGCTGGCTGTCCGAAGCAGCCGGAGCCGGCGCAGAAACGGCAGAAACGACACCGGCGGATTTTTCCAGCGTGATTTTGATGGCCTTATCCTCGTAATGCAGGCGGGAGAGGGAGGACGCCTCCACCGCGGCGATCAACTCCTGGATCGCTTTGATATCCATAAAGGCTCCTATTGCTGTTTGCTTTCGATCAGGTTGACGACATCCTTGACGAGCTTGATGTCCTTAACGTCCTCATCCGGCAGGGAAAGGCCAAACTCATCTTCCAGGGCCATGATCAGTTCCACCACCGAAAGGGAATCCGCTCCCAGGTCCTCGGTGATGCTGGATTCCAGAGTAACATCGTCTGCCTCGCATCCCAGCGTGCTGACGAGGGCGCTCTTGACTCTTTCAAACGTTGCCATTGCTATCCTCCGATACTTAAGAAATTTTAATTAAATTTACTTAAGTAATTTAGCGCGATTTCCTTTCCTTGTCAAGAGCAAAACGCATCATGTAAGGAGAATGTAAGAATTTCGGAACAGCGTCCCGCGCCAATCCAAAGGGCATGCCAGTCACAGCTTTTTTCTCAGTATGTCCATGGATTGCAAGGGCTCGTCGGTATACAGCCACAGCTTTTTTCTCAGTATGTCCATGGATTGCAAGGGCTCGTCGGTATACAGCCACAGCCTTTGGGCAGGATGGGGCGCCGCGGAAACGACCTCGCCCTCCTCGGTTTCCAGGCGGGTTACCGAAAATTCCCTGCCCAAGCTCCCGGGGGTTAAGCGCTCCAAAACGTCCGTGGCAAAGAAGCGGTTTTTCTGGACGATCAGCGCCCGGCGGTTTTTGGGGTCGGGTTGAAGCACCATGGCGACGAACTCGTGGGTTTGGGGGCAGTCGTTGGTATCCGTCTGCTCGGTGGGGCCTTTGCCAAAGTAAAACCCGGTGGTATACGGCCGGTGCCGGGGTTTTTCCAGCTCGGTTTCCAGCCTCGTATCAAAGGGTTTTCCCGCGGCAAGGTCGTCCAGGGCGATGCGATAGGCATTGGTGATGGCCGCGACGTACAAGGCGGTCTTCATCCTGCCCTCGATCTTCGCGCTCATCACCCCGGCTTGTTGCAGCTCTTTCAAATGCGCGATCATGTTCAGATCCCGGGAGTTGAGGATGTATGTGCCCCGTTCATCCTCCTCCATGGGCAGCCAGAGCCCGTTTTTGCCCTTTTCCCGGATTTCATACTGCCAGCGGCAGGGCTGGACGCATTCGCCGCGGTTGCCGTCCCTGCCGTTTAAGAAGTTGCTCAAAAGGCACCTTCCGGAATAGGAGACGCACATCGCCCCGTGAACAAAGGCTTCAAGCTCCAGGGTTTCCGGGGTGTCTTCCCGGATTTGTCGGATCTCCTCGATGGAAAGTTCCCGGGCAAGGACGATGCGCTGGATGCCAAGGCGATGCCAGAAACGGGCGGAAGCGGCGTTTGTGGTGTTTGCCTGGGTGGAAAGGTGCAGTTCCATCCCGGGGATGTGGGTCCTTGCCGCCTCGATCACCGCGGGATCGCTGACGATCAGCGCGTCCACATTGCAGCTTTGCAGTGTTTTCAGCGTACTTGGCAAGGCTTTCAGATCCTCGTTTCGCAAAAAGGCGTTGACCGTCACGTAAATACGCTTGTTGCGGCTGTGGACATATGTGGCGGCTTCGTAAAGCTCGTCAAAGCTGAAGTTTTCCGCCATCGCCCGAAGGCCGTAGGACTTCGTGCCGCAATAGACGGCGTCCGCCCCATAATGCAGGGCGAATTTCAGCCTTTCGAAGTTTCCTGCGGGGGATAATAGTTCCATGATTTGCCCTCCATAGCAAGGGAACGCCCCAAGTGGAGGCGTTCCGTTTTTTGAATGTAGGATGTTGGATCAGCCGGGGTTTGCTTCATCCGCCTGCTGCCAAAGATCCCTGTACTTTTCGACGTTTTTATTGTGTTCATCCAGGGTTTTGGAGAAGACCAGTTCGCCGGATTCCGGCTCTTTCAGGCAGAAATACAGGTAACCGCCCTTCAAAAGCTCCTCGTCCGGGTAAAGCGCGGCTTCGATGGCCGCTTTTCCGGGGTTGCATATCGGTCCCAAGGGAAGCCCCTTGTTGACATAGGTGTTATAGGGTGAGGCCGTCGCCAGTTCTTCCGAGGAGAAGATCAGCTTTCGGCTCTTGAGGATGTACTGGATGGTGGCGTCCGACTGGAGCGGCATGTCCTTCTTCAGCCTGTTGTGGAACACGGCGGAAACTTTGGCAAAATCCGCGGCTTTCGCCTCTTTTTCGATCAGAGAAGCCAAGGTCACCACCTGATCCATGGTCATGTTCAGCTCTTCCGCCCGCAGGATGTAAGCTTCGGAGATGACGCCGTAAAACCGGGTGGTCATCTTGTTGATGATGGTTTCCTCGCTGCTGCCCTCGTAGGCCTCGTAGGTATCCGGGAAGAGGTAGCCCTCCAGGGCATAGGTTCTGCCCTCCGCCGCGTCCGGCGTGATCATCAGCTCGTTGGTGGCGATGCCCTTCATGGTGGCGCAAAGCTCCAGGAACTTCTCGGCAGAGGTCAAAACCCCCTGCTGGACCAGGCTTTCCGCCATACCTTCGGCGGTCAGCCCTTCGATCAGGGTGTACTTGACGATTTTTTGCACCTTGCCGTCCCCGGCAACGAGCATGTCCACAATTTCGGGAATGGTCATGCTGCGGTTGAAGGTATAGGTGCCCGAGCGGAGCTTCGAGCCCACGCCCGTGAAATCGACATAGATCTTAAAAACCGCCTTGTTTCGGATGAGCTGGTTGGGGCCGGGGGAGCCATCCTCCTGCTCGTCATACAAAAGATTGGCGATGGCGCTGGAGGAGGAGCCCTTCTTGACCGTTACCACCACGGGGGTTTTGTCCTGCTCGTCGATGGGGCGGTAGAATCGATTCATCACCGTGTGAAAGCCGACCACCGCCAGACAAAGCGCCAAACCCAGGCTGATCAAAAAGATTGCCGCGGGGCGGAGGATCCGCCAGGCGCGCTGGGGTGCGCTCAAGGCAAAAAAACTGTCCAGCGGGTCATCCTCGGGGCGATAGGGCTTCTTCTTAGCCAATAGACGGACCTCCTGTTTCTATCTGCAACCATTATACCCGGCAGGGCTGCCCTTGTCACGCAAACAAAGTATTGCCGATGCGACGCAGGCCGGACGCTCTGGCTCGCATCCATTAAAAAGTGGGACAACTATGCGAACGGCCCGCATCCGCAGGCCGTTAAGCAAAAGGGGTCAAACTTCCTGAATGATGGGCAATATCACCGGGTTGCGCTTGGTCTTTTTATAGAAGAAGTCTTTGAGCGCGTTCCTCGTGCCATTCTTGATGGCGGACCAGTCCGAGCGCGGTCGGGAACCGAATTCCTGCATGGTCTTTTTGGCGATCGCCCTGGCCTCGTCGATCAGCTCTTCGCTTTCCCGGACGTATACAAATCCGCGGGTGATCACGTCCGGCCCGGCGAGCAGTTTGCCGTTCTTCTTGGAAAGGGCGACCACCACCACCACCAGACCGTCCTCGGAAAGCAGCTTCCTGTCCCGAAGGACGATGTTTCCGATATCCCCCACGCCGGAACCGTCGATCATGACGGAGCCGGAAGCGACGGAGGAGGTCTTCTTCATGCTGTTCCTGGTGAATTCTACAACCTCGCCGATTCCCGCCACTACGCAGTTTTCGGCAGGTACGCCCAGGTTTTTCGCCAGCTTGATATGGTTCATCAAATGGCGGAATTCGCCGTGGATGGGGATAAAGTACTTCGGCTTGGTGAGGGCGAGGATGAGCTTCTGCTCTTCCTGCCTTGCGTGGCCGGAAACGTGAACGTCCGCCATGTCTTCATAGACGACGGTGGCGCCCTTTTCGCAGAGCTGGTTGATCACGTTGGAAACGGATTTTTCGTTCCCCGGGATGGCGGAAGCGCTGACGATGATCAAATCCCCCGGGCCGATGACCAGCTTGTGGGAGGAACCTGCCATGCGGGAAAGTCCGCTCATCGGTTCGCCCTGGCTACCGGTGGTGATCACGCAGATTTGATTGTCCCTGTATTTTTTGAGCTTGTCGATGTCCACCACTTCCCGCTCGGGAACGTTCAGATAACCCAGCTCTGACGCCAGAGCGCAAACGTTGAGCATGCTCCGCCCCTGGAAGCAGATTTTTCTGCCGTGGCGCAGGGCGCAGTCGCAGATCTGCTGGATCCTGTGGATGTTCGAAGCAAAGGTCGCCACGATGATGCGGCCGGTGGCGGTGTCAAAATACCGCTCGAAGGTTTCCCCCACCATGGATTCGGAAAGGGTGTACCCCGGAAGTTCGGCGTTGGTGCTGTCGCTCATCAGACAGAGGACGCCCTTTCTGCCGTATTCCGCAAAGCGGGTCAGGTCCGCCGGCGCGCTGTCCACAGAGGTGTAGTCGATCTTGAAGTCGCCGGTGTGGATGATCACACCCGCCGGCGTGGTGATGGCCAAGGCCATGGAGCCCGCGATGGAGTGGTTCACATGAATGAACTCCACGCTGATGCAGCCGAGCTTGATGGTGTCCCCGGGCTGGACGGTGCGAAGGTCCGCCCCGGCGGCGATGCCGTGTTCCTCAAGCTTGTGGTTGATCAGCGCCAAAGAGAGCCTGGACCCGTAAACCGGCACGTTGAACTTCTTCAGAGCGTAGGGCACTGCGCCGATGTGATCCTCGTGCCCGTGGGTGATGACGATGGCCCGCAGCCGCTGGGCGTTTTTTTCAATGTATTCCATGTCCGGGATGACGAGGTCCACGCCGAGCATGTCGTCTCCCGGAAACATGGAGCCGCAGTCCACCAGGATCATGTCCTTTCCGTATTCGATGACGGTCATGTTTTTCCCGATTTCGGAAATGCCGCCAAGGGGTATGATTTTGAGTTTGGATGCCAATGGTAATTCTCCTGTTTTTGTCGTTTGGACGCAAAAACCCAAGGCTTGATCCCGCGCAAGCGAAAAAACCGAAAAGTACTTCGCCTTTTCGGGCTTTTCGCGGCGAGAAAGCCGCAAAATCAGCAATGTATTGCGGTCGCCGAATTCGCCGCCCCCGACCGACTTTGGCGGCGAAACAGCGCGCCTTTCAAGGTGCGTTCCGTTCCAAAGAGCGCTCCAAATAGGGCACTCGTGTCCTAAGCAGTATAACCCTTTTGCGTGGGATTGGCAAGCAATCGCCTGTTTTGCGGCATCATTTTAGCGTTTTTCCCTGTCCTTCAACATTTTTTCCACCTTTTTTGCATAGATGTCCGCTAATGATTCGGAATACTCCTCGGAAAATGATTGGGCGATGACCCGCATGTGCCGCGCTGTGGCGTCGGGAAGCAGGTTGACCCAGCCGCCCCGGCGGATGATGCGAATGCCTTCGGTCATGTCCGCTGTGCCCCCGCTGTCCTGGGCGACCAGCCGGAAGATCCGGCCGATGTCCCTGGCGGATACGGGGACATTCCGCTCCGACTTGCAGCTCTTTGGCAGTGTGGCGTAAAGATCCTCCGCCGTCATGCCCATTTCGGACAAACGCGCGCAAAGCATCAGCGCGGCGCCGAAGGGGTCACGAAGCAGCTCTGCCGTTAAGGTGTCCTTGTCCGCCATGGTCTTTTTCAGTTCCCGCCTGGGCAGGCGGAACAGCCTTGCGCCGCTGCGTTCCGCGATTTTTTCCATGCCCGGGCCGGCGGTCACGTCCGCAAACAGCTCCCGTTCACCGCACAGAATGTCCATCTCGGCAAAGAGGGCATAAAGATCGCTGCCCGTCAGCTCGCCGGAAGGCAGGAAGATGCTTAAACTGTCCCCTTTGACGGCCAGCGCCGTGCCTTTCTTCCTTCTTGCCAGCACGGCTGCCGTCTCGCCGTTCGGCGCAGAGGCGGTGGAATAGCCGCACATGGAAAACAACAGCTTCAGAAGATCTTCTTCCATGCCGCCGCCGGTCAGGGCGATAAAGCCGCCGACGGCGCGCAGCTGCTGGCTGTTCACCCGTTTGAGAAGCTCCATGCGATAAAGGGTGGTGATCTCCGTAGCGGGAATGAAGGCGCCTATCCTGTCTCCCTGGCAGGCGCCGCATCCCTCCCAGTAAGCGATCTCAACATCCTGCACACTGCCCCTGCCCGCGTCGTTTCCCTTGCCGTCCATCAGGCGGAGGACGATGCTGTCGCCGTCCCGGCTGGCATAAACCGACCCGCCGCAGGACAGGGCGCGGGCGCCGTTTCTTGCCGCTGGAAGCACGGTTCTGCCCATGTCCAACGCGTCGCAGCCGCCTTCTAAGAGTCCCGCGGCCACCGCCAGTTTTGCCATGTGGCCGGCGTTGGTACCGTCGGAGGCGATGGCGACGCTGCCCCATTCGCCCGCCACCGAAGCGATGGCTCTGCCCAGCCGGGCCAATCGCTCGCCGGTCAGGTCGTATCGCTTGCCTTCCACCATGCAGCCTTTGAAGATCGGCGGCGAACAGTCGCTCCACAGGCAGTCCCGGGTCATGGTGGCGCCTTCTTCGATGGTCTTTTGCGGCCAGACTCGCACGCCGCTCTTGATGGTGGCACCCTCGCAGACCATGCTTTCTTCCGCCACCACCGCATGCTCAAAGACCGACGCGTTCCTGCCGATGTAAACCCGGTCGCAGACGACCGCCCCCCGGATCTGGGCGCGGACGCCCACGTCCACGCCCCGCCAGAGGATGCTGCGCCGGATACTTGCGCGTTCCGCGACGGTGGTTTCGCTGCCGATGACCGAAAAAGCCTCCACCACGGCGCCCCGCTCGATGGCGCAGTTCGCGCCGAGATAGCAGGGGCCTTTGATGGTGCAGCCGTCGGAAATTCTGGCGCCCTCTTCGACATACACGCCGTTGATCAGCTTGGCTTCCGGCAGATCCAGCCGGCATTTGCCTTCAAAAATATCCCGATGCGCGGCAACATACTGCTCGGCGCCGCCGATGTCGCACCAGTAGCAGTCTGTGGTCATGCCGAAGATGGCTTCGCCGTTTTCCATCAGTCTGGGGAAAACATTCATGGAAAAGTCGAATTTTTCCCCCGGTTTGAAGCCCTTCCAGACGGAAGGCTCCAGGATATACATACCGGTGTTCACCTGGTCGGAAACCGCCATGGACCAGCTGGGCTTTTCGATGAAACGGGTGATCCTGCAGGTTTCATCCGTAACGGCCACACCAAACTGCAGGGGCTTTTCCACCTGTTTCAGGATGATGGTGGCAGCCCCGCCGTGGCTTTCGTGGAAGGCGAGGGCGGCAGTGATGTCCACGTCCGTCAGCGCATCGCCGGAAATGACCAGCACCCTTTCCCGGCTGCCCGCGGCGGCAAGCACGCCTCCCGCCGTTCCGAGGGGCGAATCTTCCACGGAATAGCTGAGGTTCATCCCCACCCGTTCGCCGTTTCCGAAGTACCGTTCTACGATTTTGGGCAGATAGCCGAGGGTGATCGTGGCGGAGGTGATTCCGTGGCGGCGTAAAAGCCTGAGAGTATGCAAAAGAAGAGGCCTGTTCATCACGGGCACCATCGGCTTTGGAAGGGTGCATGTCATTGGACGTAACCTGGTACCGGACCCGCCGGCAAGTATCACTGTTTTCATGTTCTGCTCCCGTTTACTCCCATTGGATTACTTTCCCGATTATTGTTTCCAAAGGGACGCAAAAAAAGCCGGGCAGAACCAAATTGCCCGGCTTAAATTTGCGATGGAAGGGGATGAATCGGTTACCTGTAGTACATATTGCCACCTACAGTGCAGTAATAGTCGCGCCTTCCCCATTCCCTTGGCAGGGAAGAACTCTTGAAATACATCACGTCCGGCGGGAGGATCAGCTTGCCCTCGATGAAAACCTTGATGACGGCTTCCAGGGCCTCGACACTGGGGGAAAGCTGAAGGAACTTTTCCGGATATTTGTCCGGATAAGAGAACTGGTTCTTCTGGAAAGCGACTTCATACACCGTGTGCGGGAATTTATCCGATGCGACGCGGTTGTAAACCACGCTGGCCATGGCCCAGAAGCTGACATCCGACTGGCTGTTCCCTTCGGAATAGATGAGCTGGGCCGCGAGATACAGGTCCTGGTCGGTAAATTCCAACGGATTCTCAATGTAATACTCGTTGCTTTCGGGGTCGAACTCGTTGTAATCATTTACCGGATTGACGCTTCTCTTTTTCTTGGTGATATACTTCTTCGCGACATAGCACTTCGTATCGCCATACACAGCAAGGTAAAAATCGCCGTTGCTGGCGTAAATGTAAAGGGAATCGCCTTTATTGATCGTGCCGAGTTTTCTGGAAGAAGTGCTGGGAGAAGCGCGAAGATTGAGATCCTCGGTGGCGTAGCCCACCCAATGTTTGAGCTTGACCGCATAGTCGTCGGAGATGTAGCCGACCTTGCCGTCGTACTTGACCTTGAAGAACTGGCCGGTGCTGCCCAGGACGATCACGGAAGAACCGCCGGGGATCTTCGCGATGACCTTGCAATCCGTTGAAGCTTTGGCTCGCATATTCAAAAAGTCGGATGCGGTGACCCTTCCCAGCTCGCACTGTTCTTCAGCCAGCGCGACGGGAGCGGTCAGGGCGGATGCGATTAGAATCAGTAGCACGGCCCATAAGAGTCGTCGTTTCATGCTTACATACCTCTTGTCATCGGCGGCCGGTGCAAGAGCGCCGTTAAGCCGAATCGGCTTGTGCCGCGTGATAGTGGGACTATTTTACACAAATTCCTGCAAAAGCACAAGTCTGACACACCACTTTGAGCTTCGATATGCCAGTTTCCCCTTCAGGCTCACCCACTTCGGCAAAAACACCCAGCAAAAATCAAGAACGGAAGTTTGCAAAAAGCCTGGGGGTTTTGGTTCCCGAAGGGAAACACCCCGAAATTTTGGCAAACATCCGTTCTTCGCTGAGCGGATAGATGGAAAAATTGTAAATTTACAAAATGCGGCTCAGATAATGTATTTTCCCAGCGCTTTTCCCTGAACGTCCCCGGTTAAATGGTCGGCGACGTACTTTTCGTCCACCACCACCTCGATGGGGGGATGCCGGCCGTTGGCGTTAAAGGAGATGTCCTCCAGCAGCTCCTCCATGACGGTGTGCAGCCTTCTTGCGCCGATGTTCTCCTTGACTTCGTTGCAAAGATAGGCGTAATCTGCGATGGCGTTCAGCGCGCCTTCGGTAAAGGTCAGCTTGATGTTGTCCGCCGAGAGCAACGCGGTATACTGCTTGGTCGCGGAGTTTTCCGGCTGGGAGACGATGCGGCGGAAATCCTCCCGGGTCAATGCGTTGAGCTCCACCACGATGGGGAACCTGCCCTGAAGCTCGGGGATCAGGTCGCTGACCTTGGAGACGTGGAAGGCACCGGCAGCGATGAAGAGGATGTAATCCGTCTTGACGGGGCCGTATTTCGTGGTGACGGTGCTGCCCTCGACGATGGGCAGAATGTCCCGCTGGACGCCTTCCCTGGAAACGTCCGCGCCGGAAGTGTTCGCCCGGCTTGCAATCTTGTCGATCTCGTCGATGAAGATGATCCCGTCCTGCTCCGCGCGGCGCAGGGCTTCGGTGGTCACTTCGTCCATGTCGATCAGGCGGTCCATCTCCTGCTGGATGAGGATCTTGCGGGCTTCGGACACGGGAACGTGCCGTTTTTTCTTTTTCGTGGGCAGGATTCCGCCTAGCATGTCGTTCATGTTGATGTCCACACCCAAGCCGGAAAAGTCCATCCCCAGCTTCGGCTGCTCGTCCACCTCGATCTCGACGACGGTGTTCTCCAGCTTCCCGGCGCGCACGGCGGCGGTGATTTCTTCCCGTTTGGTGCGAAAGGTTTCCTTTTCCTCCGGCGTCATCTCGGGCAGGGCGGGAGTTTTTTGCTGCTGGCCGGAAAAGAGCGCCTCCAGAGGGTTGATGACGGTGTGCTCCCTGTGCCGCTTGTGGGGAACCAGCAGATCGATCAGCCTGGACTCCGCCATGGACTCGGCGCTGAGGCGCACCACCTGTTCCTTTTTGCCCTTGACGAGGCGGATGGACGCCTCAACGAGATCCCGGACCATGGATTCAACGTCCCGGCCGACATAGCCCACCTCGGTGTACTTGGTGGCTTCGACCTTGACGAAGGGCGCGTCCACAAGTTTTGCCATCCTGCGGGCGATTTCCGTCTTTCCGACGCCGGTGGGGCCAATCATGATGATATTTTTGGGCATAATCTCTTCCCGGACCTTTTCGGGCAGGCGGCTTCTCCTGTAACGGTTGCGAAGGGCGATGGCAACCGCCCTTTTCGCCGCGTCCTGGCCGACGATATAGCGGTCCAGTTCATCAACGATCTGTTTGGGTGACCAGTCCAACATGTCAGGCCTCCTCGACGATAATATTGTCATTGGTATACACGCATATGCCTGCGGCGACCTCCAGGGCCTTTTTTGCGATTTCCGCGGCCGTCAGGCTGGTGTTTTCCATCAGCGCGCGGCCTGCCGCCAGGGCATACATGCCGCCGGAGCCGATGGCTGCGATGCCGTCGTCCGGCTCGATGACCTCGCCAGTGCCGGAAATCAGCAGGATTTTATTGCCGTCGGTGGTGAGCAGCATGGCGTTGAGCTGGCGCATCACTTTGTCCGACCGCCAATCGAGGGCGAGTTCCACCGCTGCGCGCTCCAGTGATCCGGAGTGCTGTTCCAGCTTCACCTCGAATTTTTCGCAGAGGGCAAACGAGTCCGCCACAGAGCCGGCAAAGCCGACGATGATCTTGTCGTTATACAGGCGGCGTACTTTTCTTGCCGAGTTTTTCATAATCGCGTTTTCGCCCAGCGTGACCTGGCCGTCGCCGGCGATGGCGCAGCGACCGTCCCGCTTTACGGCGCAGATGGTTGTTCCCTGAAAGCCCAAATATGGCACCTCCCATGCATTGCTTTCTTATTTTGTAATGATAGCAGAGTTTTATGAATTTTCCATGCCTGATGCAAAAAAAGTCGCGCTAGGCGTCGCATTTGGCAGCATCGGCAGATGTCTGCTTTCATTCTATCGGTTTTTCAAGAGGGCGCTTTCGCCAAAAAAGGAGATTTTTCGGACCGGAAAAGCCCGCTTTTTCATGGAGCGCGCCCGGTATGGCGCCGCGTTTTTTGTCGGATCGGATACGTATCATCAATACATATCCATTGATTCCTGAGGGATTTTTGGTATTATAGAAATAGGACTTAACGGAGGACGAAATGAGAACGAACTATGCGGGGCAGCCGCGTTATTGCCTGATTCGCGACGATTTGCTGACGGCTATCCGAGAGCAGCGCCTGCGCCCGAACGAACAGATCCCGACAGAGGTGGAGCTCATGCGCCAGTACGGCGTGAGCCGCACCACCGTGCGCCGGGCCATCCAGGACCTGGTGGACAACGGCATCCTGGTCAAGCGCCAGGGAACGGGCACCTTTGTGAACGCGCCGCGCTATACGCGAAATCTTTTGCGTTTTATCAGCTTTACCTCTGACTGCCTGGATCACGGATACACCCCATCCACAGAGGTTTCGGATATCGATTATGTCGCCCCTTCGCCGGAGCTTGCCGAGAAGCTCGCCATGCGGGAAGGGGAAATGCTGTATCAATTTCACAGGTTGCGCTTTATCGACGGCGAGCCTGTGATGATCGAATTCAACAAGGTGCCGGAACGGTTTGACTTTATCCCCCATTGCGGCAAGGAAGGCCTGCATTCCCTGATGCGCCTGTTCCAGAACGATCACGGCATCATCGCCGACCGCTACGATTCGGTGCTGGAGGCTTCCTATGCGACGAAGAGCGAAGCCGCCATGCTGAACATCCGCGAAGGCGCGGTGGTCTTTGTGATCGAAGGCATCTGCTATTCCAGCGGCCATCCCATGTATTGTTTTAAGCAGATCATCTCCGCCGAACGGTGCAAGCTGGACGTCAGCGGCATCAACATCGGTTGACGAAAAGGTTCCCGCAGCGGCAACGCCCCTTTGCGGCGCGGATTGCCGCCGGAACGCGCGGGTCTTGCTCCCGTCCAAACGCCCTGAAGGGTCACCTGGAAAAATCATATCGCAAATCATGCGTCAAAACAGCCGCCCGAGCATTTCGGGCGGCTGTTTTAGCCGATGTTGAGAACGCGAATCGCGTCCAGAATCTTTTTTTCCAGGGCCTGTTTCCCGTATTTATCCACATCCGAACGGGATTTTTCGCCGTGGGTCAGGCAGCCTGCGCCGCCGATGCAGCCGCCGCGGCAGGCCATGCCCTCGATAAAATTGCCGCTGAGGACACCCTTTTGCGCCTTCAGTAGGGCGACCCTGCATTCTTCGATGCCGTCGCAGACCACGGGATTGAAGGCGACATCCTCGATTCCCTGCTCCAGCAGGGCTTCGGCGACGGATACGGACAGGCCGCCGCTTCTGGCGAAGATCCTTCCGTAATAAGAGGCGTTGTCCAGCACGCTTTCGTGAAGGGAGGGGAGATCCACGCCCTTGCCGTCAAACAGCGCCTGCAGCTCCTCGAAGGTGAGGACGCTGTCGATATATTCTGCCACCTCGGGGCGGGCAAATTCCGCCTTTTTTGCGGTGCAGGGCCCGATGAAAATAACCTTTGCGCCGGGGGTGGTCTTCTTGATGTATTTCCCGATGGCGACCATGGGGGAAGGATTGTGGGAAACGTGCTGGCGCATGGCCGGGAACTGTTTTTCGATGTAGCTGACGAAGGCCGGGCAACAGGAGCTGGTCAAAAAACCCTTTTCCACAAGCTCTTTCGACTCCTCGCAGGCGACCATGTCCGCCCCCAGGGCCGCCTCCACGACGTGGTAAAAGCCCAGTTCTTCAATCCCCGCGATGACCTGTCCCAGCTTTGCATAGGTAAACTGGCTGGAGATCGAGGGTGCGACGACGGCATACACCTTATATTTCGTGTTGCCGTCACTTTTTTTGAGGATATCGATCACATCCAGGATAAAGGACTTATCCATGATGGCGCCGAAGGGGCACTGGTAAACGCAGGCGCCGCAGGCGATGCATTTGCTGTTGTCGATCTGTGCGGCGTGGGTTTCCTCGTTCCGGGTGATCGCCTTGACCTTGCAGGCGTTCTCGCAGGGGCGCATGTGGTTGGAGATGGCGCTGTACGGGCAGACGGCGGCGCACCTGCCGCACTCGACGCACTTCGTCTTGTCGATATGCGCCTTCTGATGGTCGAAGTAGATGGCGCCCCTGGGGCAGGCGGCCTCGCAGCGGTGGGCAATGCAGCCGCGGCAGTTGTCCGTCACTTCGAAGCCGCTGACGGGGCATTCGTCGCAGGCGATGTCGATGGTTTCGATGACGTTGGGATTCTTTTTGTCCCCGCCCATCACCAGCTTGATCCGTTCGGCGAGAATGGCCCGCTCTTTATAAACGCAACAGCGCATGGTGGGGATGTTGCCGGGGATGATCTCCTTCGGAATGTCCGAAATGTGTTCCAGCAGCGTGCCGGCGAAGGCGTGGTGTGCAACCTCGCGCAGGACATTATACTTCAGGTGCTGGACCTGGGTGTCAAATTTACGCATGACTTACTCCTAAAAATAACTCACTTTGATGCGCTTGCCCATCTTTTTCAGGCAGTCTGCAAGCTGGTCGATCAGCCGCATCTTGATGCTGAAATTGATGGGCAGGTCGGGGTTCTGGTGGGCGGGGTTGACGGCGCATCCAACAAAGAAGTTGATGTCCGTCGCGTCTTCAAAGAGCATCCGCGCAATGAGGGAGGCGCCATCCCGCTTGCTGCTCCATTCGGTATAGGAATTGTTGCTGTCCAGATAATTCTGGGCATAGGAAAGCACCCGGTTGATGGTGATCACCCCTTCGGTGACCAGATCCACGCCGCTGATGGTGGCGATGGGGGGGATGTCGGGATCCGGGTAATCCAAACTGGGAATAAGCGGCCTTTTCAAAAACTCTGCGGCGATGGTGGAGGTAGACCCCCCGCAGACGATGTGCTTGCCTTCCTTGGCAAAGAACAGGGACATCATCCGCTCGCAGTCGTCCCTTTTGGAGGGCGGGCCGATCAAAAGGTTGACCGGCTCCCGGCTGCGGATGCGGACGGTGCAGACCGTGGCGTCGTCTCCTGGCTTGCCGTCATACAGCCGGTTGCATTCCTCTAGCAGGATGGTGGTCAGGGTTTTTGCGGTAAAGCCCACTTCCGAAAAAACTTCCAGATATTTGATGACGTCCTTCCGCTGCCAGCCGAAGTTCATCGTGTTCCCCACCCCTGCGTGGATGACGCCATCGCTGATGGCGACGAAGGTATCCCCTTCGTAAATCGGAAGTTTGGAACGGTAGATCGTCTTTCCTTCGATGCGCAGCGTCTCCATGGGGTAATCGACGCTCTTGCCGTTCCGCAGCAGGATCACCTGGGGGTTGTCGTATTGGATCAGCTCCGCTTCCTCGCCGTTCACCACCCGGATAATCGTGAAAGTGGAGTAAGCCACCCCCCGCACCGAGCAGACGGGCAGGGTTTCGGCAATGGTGGAAACGCAGTTTTCAATGGACATGGACGAGGCGATCATCGTGGAGATGATGCTGGAAGTCAGGGTGGAGAGGATGCTCGCCTTGACCCCGCTGCCCAGACCGTCTGCCAGGACGACCACCATCGTGTTCTCGTTTTCCTCGACGATATCCACGTGATCGCCGCAGAGCTCTTCGCCGTATTTGTTCAGGCTGCGCCAGCCGATGTCCGTACAAAGCCTGCTCATATCACAGCGACTCCTTCAGCTTCGTCAGGGCGATCTTGGTCTCAGCGGCGGTTTCCCCCAGCAGCGAGGCGATCTCCTGAACCACGCGCATCTGCTTGTCAATGACCTTGTTCGCGGTTTCGACGGTCTGGCGGTTCACGGCTTCCTTGCGTTCGCGCTCGGTTTCCTCCTCGGTGATGTCCCGCATGATGCACATCAGGATGCGGAAAACCTTGTCATAGATGATGCTGATTTCGGCGTGTTTGTCGTATTCCGCAAGAAAGACCTTCTTTTCGTGTATCGCCACGCCGGTCTGTTTGACGGCGATGAAATCCGTGGGGTCCATGATGCGCACGACCTGCTCGCCCAGCACATCCGAGGCCCGGCGCACGTTCAGCAGCTTCATGGCCGCATTGTTGATCTGCTGCACTTCGAACAGTTCGTTCAGCACGAGGATGCCGTTGGGCGTGTTGCGGATGATATTGTCCGAGAAGGATTCCGCCTTTTCCTTCAGAAAGGGCAAGCACATCGTCAGATCCGCTTTGCCCTGGAACACGGCGATGGCCTTTTCGCGGCAGGTGTCATACCCGCAGCTGCCGCAGTTCAGTTCGTCCTCCGGCTTGGACTTGTTCATCTTACGCAGGATCTCGTCGATCACGGCCTCGCCAGGCAGGGTTTTGTTGTTGCCAAGGTAGAAATGCTCCTTCATCAGCATGGCGGAGGAGGGCATGTCAAAAGAAGCGTCGCCAGGCCCCGCATAACGCGACACAGCTGCATAGTCCCGGACGAGACGCCTATTGTCCCGGTCCATGGTGGGGCCGCCGATGCAGCTTCCCGTGCAGGCGGACATCTCGATGAAGCAGTTCCTGAGCCTGCCGGAGATCACGTCTTGAATCGCGTGGATGCAGTTCTCCTGACCGTCGATGGCGAGATAGACGAAATCCTCCACCTGGTCCATAGAGCGCAGGATACCGCCGCTGGTGGGGAAGTTGCGGGAGCGCATGGGAGCCCCCGGGTCAGCTGCCGGCTCGATAGAAATCCGTTCGGATTCCAGCCAGCGGGACAGCTCCTCAAAGGTGAGGACGCAGTCCACCTCTCCCGGGTATTCCTCCGCTTCGGCCTTTTTTGAGATGCACGGCCCGATGAACACCGTCTTGGCGCCCGGGTAGCGGCGCTTGATGTCCGCGCAGTGGGCCTGCATGGGGGAGATGACGGGGATGAGGAAGGGCAGCGCTTCGGGGTAGTGCTTGCGGATCATCAGGTTGACGGAATGGCAACAGGAGGTGATCAGAACGTCCTGGGTCCTGCCGTTCACCAGTTCCTGATACCTGGTTTTGACGATTTCTGCGCCGATGGCGGTTTCCTCCGCAAAGGCAAAGCCCAGCTTTTTCAGCGCCGCGTCCATGGAGGCGATGGTGGCGCCCTCGTAATTGGCCACGAAGGAGGGGGCGATGCTGGCTATGACCGGCGCGTCGCAGGTCAACAGGTATTTCGCCTTTTCGGTGTCGTCGATGATCTCTTTGGCGTTCTGCGGACAAACGACAAAGCATTCGCCGCACAGGACGCATTCGTCCGTAACGATATGCGCCTGGTTCCCCGAAAAGCGTATGGCTTTTACGGGGCAGTGGCGAATGCATTTATAGCAGTTTTTGCAGTTTGACTTTTTCAGCCTCAAATATTCGGTCAACCGTGTCGCCGCCTTTCAATCAAAAGCGCAGCCGGGGCAGAACATCCTTCGTGAAGAAGGATTGGGTCTCCTCCGGCTTCAGGGAAAAGAACTCCTCGTCCAGTTGGACGCAGACGCCCTCCATGCAACGGCCCATGCAGAAGGTTCCGGAAAGCTGGATCCTGTCATTGAGTCCGTTTTGCTCGACCAGTTCCTGCAGCGATTCGACGATTTGACGGGAACCTTTCAAGTGGCAGGAGCTTCCGATACAAATGGTGATCTTCATGATGAGCATCTCCTCAGATAATTTAATGGTTTTCACCGATAAGGTCAAGCAAGAGAACTTGCATTCGCCTGTCTGTGCGCATGATGTCCTTCAACGCCGCGGGAAAGCGGGCGGTTTTGGCTCCGGCTGTTGCCGTTCTCCAAGCCCTTTCAAACAGGTGTCTGTGCGCGGGACAGGCGGCCGCAGGGCTTCCCGTTGCAGGTGATTATCGGCGAACCCTGATATGATAATATTTTAACATATCCGGGCCAGGAAAACAATACAAAAATGCATGGGTACAAGCAGGGTTTCTTCTTAAAAATAAAGGACGAAGCCTTCCTGTGGTTGGCAGGAAGGCTTCGCGTGAGAAGGGGGAGGGAAAAGAGAGTTTTCTGCAAAGGAAGGACTGGTCGGATCCTTCCAAAACGGAGGATGCCCTCCGTCTACAGACAAAAAATGGAAATAACTCTGAACATTTCAAATATATCAGATTTGTGTCGGTTGTGCAATGAATTTAAACTGCAAATAGATCGGATTTTTGAGCATTATGTGCAAGGAGGCGAAGCATCGTGCACGCAAGGCAAAAAAATGATCAAATGGGTGAATCAAATGTGCAGAAAATAAGAAAAATCAGGGGAGCGTTTGCTCCCCTGATGCAGTGGATGCGGTGAAAACCGATCCCTTATTTGGATGCCTGCTCGATGGCGACGGCCACGGCGACGGAAGCGCCGACCATCGGGTTGTTGCCCATACCGATCAGGCCCATCATCTCCACGTGGGCGGGAACGGAGGATGATCCGGCGAACTGGGCGTCGGAGTGCATGCGCCCCATGGTGTCCGTCAGGCCATAGGAAGCGGGGCCGGCGGCCATGTTGTCCGGGTGCAGGGTGCGGCCGGTGCCGCCGCCGGAAGCGACGGAGAAGTACTTCTTGCCATGCTCGACGCACCATTTCTTGTACGTGCCGGCGACGGGATGCTGGAAGCGGGTGGGGTTGGTGGAGTTGCCGGTGATGGAAACGTCCACTTCTTCGTGCTGCATGATGGCGACGCCTTCGGAAACGTCGTCGGCACCGTAGCAGCGGACCTTTGCGCGGTCGCCGTCGGAATAGGCTTTTTCAAACAGGATCTTCAGCTCGCCGGTGGAATGGTCGTAAGCGGTTTCCACAAAGGTGAAGCCGTTGATGCGGCTGATGATCTTCGCAGCGTCCTTGCCCAGGCCGTTGAGGATGACGCGCAGGGGCTCTTTGCGCACTTTGTTGGCCTTGAGGGCGATGCCGATGGCGCCTTCGGCCGCGGCAAAGGATTCGTGGCCCGCAAGGAAGGCGAAGCAGTGGGTCTCTTCGCGAAGGAGCATGGCGGCCAGATTGCCGTGGCCGATGCCCACCTGGCGCTGGTCCGCGACAGAGCCGGGGATACAGAAGGCCTGCAGCCCTTCGCCCAGACATTCGGCGGCTTCCGCCGCAACGGTGACGCCCTTCTTAATCGCGATGGCGGCGCCCAGGACATAGGCCCAAACGGCGTTTTCGAAGCAGATGGGCTGGATGCCGCGCACGATGGCGGCAACGTCTACGCCCTTGTCCAGGCAAAGCTGGTTGGCGGCGTCAAGATCGGCGATTGCGTATTTTGCAAGGACCTTCTCGATCTGGGGGATCCTTCTTTCATAGCTTTCAAATTTTGCCATTCGTGTACCCTCCTCTTACTGGTGGCGCGGATCGATATAGGTGACGGCCTCGTTGAAGCGGCCATAGGTTCCGGTGAATTTTGCCAGAGCTTCGTTGGCATCCATGCCGTTTTTGATGGCTTCCATCATCCTTCCGAGGGAAACGAACTGGTAGCCAATGACTTCACCGTCGGCATTCAGGCCCATCTTGAGCACATAGCCTTCCGCCATTTCAAGGTAGCGGGGGCCCTTTGCCAGGGTGCCGTACATGGTGCCCACCTGGCTGCGAAGGCCCTTGCCCAGGTCTTCCAGCCCTGCGCCGACGGGCAGGCCGTCGTCAGAGAAGGCGGACTGGCTGCGGCCGTAAACGATCTGGAGGAACAGCTCGCGCATGGCGGTGTTGATCGCGTCACAGACGAGGTCTGTGTTCAGCGCTTCCAGGACGGTCTTACCGGGCAGGATTTCGGAAGCCATGGCCGCAGAATGGGTCATGCCGGAGCAGCCGATGGTCTCGATCAGCGCTTCCTGGATCACGCCTTCCTTGACATTCAGGGTGAGCTTGCACGCGCCCTGCTGGGGAGCGCACCAGCCGATGCCATGGGTCAGGCCCGAGATGTCCTTGATTTCTTTGGCGTGAACCCAGCGTCCTTCTTGGGGAATGAGAGCGTTCTCGTGGTTGGCGCCCCGCTTGACGCAGACCATTTCTTCCACTTCTTTGGAATAGATCATGTGTATCCTCCTTGCGGCATTTTGATGGCATGTTGATGATAAACAGACGAAACACATACCCGCGACCCGCCATTTTTTGCAGGCGGACCGGGCAATCGAAAAGCCCCGGGAAGCGCGAAAGTGGCCCAGGGTTTGGTGAATTTGCGGACCCTTCCCAAAGCGAGACGGCATGCCAAACGCCCCAGGGCGATTGGCCGCTCCTATATCTGCGACAGGAGGAAGACAACGGGAAAAAACCCGGGCCCGGACATGCCGTTTCGGAAGGGTGACCGTACAAACATTTACCTAGCCAATATTATCACCAAGACATGGAAAGGTCCAGTATATCGTTGAGATTTACCGATTATTCACACAGTTCCCCAGAGCCTGTGATATACTAAATCAGAGCGCTTGGGCGGTTTTTTCGCCCCTTTACGACCATGGAGTAAGCAAATGAAAAAGAAGCATGTTTTCAGGGTTCTGTGCGCGCTGTTGGCGGTGCTGGCACTTGCGGTTTCTCCGCCGGCCATGGCGGCACAAAAAAAAGACAGCGAACCCGTCCCGCGGATCTATCCCGTGAGATTCGGCAGAACCAGGCTCGCGATGATGAAGGACGGTTCCTTCGCAAGGGCAAAGCTGTCCCGCGCAAAGGTGGGGGAGCAGGAACGCTTTGCGGTTTCGCTGATGTGTTCCGAGCTTGCCGCCGACGGTGAACAGGCGGTGGTGCGCGTCACTTCGGAGGGGTATGATTTCTCCAAATGCGAGCCCATCCTTCTGATCCCGGTGGATGACGTCTATTACGCCTCCAAACTCGTGGATTACGAGGCCGACGAGCATTCCCTTTCCGCCGTCGTCCGGGTCTCATACCTCGGCGTGAACAAGGACACACCGGTTTTTCTGTACTTTGCCCCGAAGAAGACCGCAGAGCAGCCGGAAGTCAGCCTGAACGTCAGCCGCAAGAAAGAAACCCAGTTCGATTTCGGCCAGAGCATCATTATCGGCGATTACACCATTCAGAAGCAGGGCGGGATGATGCCCGTCGAGGTGGCGCTGGGTATGGCCAGGATGGACGAGGAGGACACGGTCTATCTGATTTCCGATGAAAAGGGGAAAGAGATCCTTCGCCTGGTGGTCCACGAAGGCGAACTGTACGGCATCGCGGTCAAGGACAATGGGGTCGTCGTCAGCCTGGAGTACAGTTTCAGCAAAAAGGCTTATGTTTCCGCCATATCCGGCAAGGCCCTGATCAAAAAGGACCAGGTGGTGGACATTTTCCGCCAGCTGGGCATCAGCTTCACCAACCCGCCGGACGAGGAGAAGTGGCTGGAAGACCAGACCATCTATTCGACAAACAGAACCATCCGGATCCTCGACAAGCCGGCAGGAAACTGACGGTTGAAAGAAATAACAAATGCGCCCCGAACGAATCGGGGCGCATTTGTTTTGCCGGTTGAAGGGTTTTTGGTTCGGGTGGCCCCGCCTTCCGATTTAGCGCGCGCCGATTCGGGTGCAGGGGGCCTTGCCGGCAATCACGTCGGTCAGCTTGTAATTCGCCGAAGCGATGAACACCGTGGTTTTCTGCCGGACGGGTTCGATGCAGAATTCCAGCTTCGCCTTGGCGCCGTTTGCGCCCTTCCGGCTGGCGCCGACGCAGGATTGCTGGTGGAAGCGGATGTTTTCGATGACCTCCTCCACGTTGGCGCCGCCAATTTCCGGAATCAGGGTGGAAGGATCCGTCGGCTCGGCGTAAATGCCTTCCGCCGAGGTAAAGAGAACCAGGTACCGCGCGCGAACCAGGGTACAGATGACCGCGGCGGTCTCGTCATTGTCCACGCATTCCACGAGATGCTCATTCTTGGTGTGGTCGCGCAGATGCTGCAGTTCCAGCTTGCGGTTTTCCTCAAAGGATACGGGGTCATTGTAATTGACGATGGGTATGGCGTTCTGGGCGGGGCAGCGCATCAGAAATCGGCGGATATGCTCCCGCTTCTCCGGATCGTTAAAATGGGTGTGCTCCACAAGAAGCTGGCGGACGGAATACTGGGGCGCAATAAACCGCCTGTAATTCTCCATCAAAATCGCCTGGCCCTGGGCAGCATAATCCGTTTTGGTGTCCTCCTCGTCTCCGAGGAGTTCGATCCCGCCGTTTCTGCGCATATAGTCCAACCTGCCGATCTCCACGGCGCCGGAACTCACCCAAATGATCCCGGGCCGGAGCTGTTCGCCGATGCGGGAAAAGACATTGTAGTCCAGCGCGCCCTCGTTTTTGCGGATCAGGGCCATGGAACCGATCTTTCCGACGACTTCAAAATCGAAATGTGCCATTTCTCTCTCCTCATAACGAAGTGCACCCTTATTCTAACACGCATACACCTGTCAATCCAGCACCTTGATCCATTTGCCGGTGCGAAGCCTTCTTAGCCCCATGACGGCTTTAACGATGTCCCCGGAAATGGTGGCGAGATAGACGGCCCAGATCGGCAGGCCAAAGACCAGACCGCAGAGGAAGGCCAGCGGAATAGAAACCACCCACAGACCCAGCAGGTCCACGGCGCTGGCATAGGCCGTATCTCCGCCTGCGCGCAGCGTCCCGATGATGATGGTGTAATTGAGGGCATAGATGAACATCGCCCCGCAATAGACCCGGATCACCGAAAGCGCCATGGCGGAAACCGTCGGAGTCACATCGAAAAAGCCCATGAATACCGGGGCGAATCCTTGCAAAACAAGGCCAAACAGCAGCACGGCCAAAGGGGTGAGGACGAGCATCCGCCCAGAATACAGCTTTGCCTGGCCGAGCTTCCCTTCGCCAATGCTGTTGCCGGTGATCACGCTGGCCGCAGACCCGAGGCCCGCCATCATCACAAAGCCAATCCTGTCCACAGTGGTGTAAATCTGCATGGAGGCCTGAAACTCCGTCCCCAGGATTCCCCAGAGGATGCTGTACATCGAAATGCCCGATGACCACAGGGCTTCGTTGAAAAAAACCGGCAGGGAGATCTTGAGGAACTCCCGAAACAGCGATTTGGAAAAGGAAAAGAGCTTTTTGAAGGGTGCTGCGACGATCATCTTTTTCTTTACGCTGACGGCTATCAGCGTCCCAGTGCTGACGATTGCCGCGATCAACGTCGCCAGAGCGGCTCCTTCGACGCCCATGGCAGGCAATCCAAGATGGCCGAAGATGAAGATGTAATTCAACACGCCGTTGGTGCAGACACCTGCGAGGGTGGCAATCATGGGCAGCATGGGGCTGCCGCAGGCGCGCAGAATGATGCTTAGCGTCTGGGATACCAGCTGGAACAGATAGGACCAGCCGATGATGGCCAGGTATTTTGCCGAAAGGGCGATGACGGCAGGATCGTTGGAAAATACGTCGGATACCGCATGTCCGAAAAGCAGGGCAGCCACCATGAAGAGGGCGCCCAACGCCACCGAAAGGGTCAGGGCGATGCCCTGGATACGGTGGATGCCGTCTTTATCGTTTTTGCCCCAATACTGGGCAGCGAAGATTCCCGCTCCGCTGTTGATGCCAAAGCCGAACACCTGCAACAAAAAGGTCAGTTGGTTGGCGACGCCCACGGCGGCGATGGCAGACTCGCCAAGCTGGCCGACCATGATGTTGTCGATCAGATAAAGGGCGGAAGCAAGGCCCTGCTGCAACATGATCGGCAGGGCGAGGGAGAGCCAGTGCTTAAAAAACCGGCTGTCGCCCCAGCCGATCAGGGATTTGAACTTCTGCATGGGAGGAAGCAGTGTCCTTTCGCCAAAATTTTTCAAATGTAAAATGAATCAAAAGGGCGGGCTTGCTCCCGCCCTTTGTTAAGCGCATGTTTAATCTTCGTCCTCAGGGGGTCCTTCTTCGGAAAGATCCAGCTCAAACACCCGAAGGCTGTATTTTTTTCCACTGCTGTGGATGACGTTGACTTTGTGGCAATCCCTTTTCAGGATGTAACCCGTGTATCCGCCGACGCTGACTTTGTGGAAGTTTTCGGTGGAGCTGAGGACGATCAGGTCTGTGCCTTTTCCAAAGCGGGCGATGGGATCGTAGCGATTGGAGGCGCGTTCATAAAGATTCGCGCTTTCGGACTTGACCCGCATCATGGAAAAAGAGATTTCCTCGCTGTCGTCGTCCGCATCCAGCAGGGCTTCGAAATCCTCCTGCTCAAGGGACAACGACCTGACCTGCACTCTGGATTTTAGCACGTAACCCACCGTTCCGGAAGCCTCGATCCGATGGAAATAAACGGTGCTGCCAAGGATGTTGATTTGCGTTCCCTTTGCCAGGGTGGCAATGGGCTCTGTGGCGTTGTTGGGACGTTCATACACCTTCGCATCGGCAGTCAGCTCATGAACGACGCTTCCCGGCGAGTTGTCCAAAAACAGGATGCGCTCGTTTTCCAAAAGCCCCGTCTCACCAGAGGAAAGCCGTATCGTGGATTTGGGATATCCGGAAAGCAGGATTTCGAAGAACTCGCCCTTTTCCACCGTGGCGACGAAATTGCCCTTCGAATCCAAAAGGGCAGAACCCCGCTTCGCGGCCCCTCTGGGAAGGGCCAGGTTGGCGGCCTCATACTCGTCCGGCTCCGGACGATACTTGCTGGAAGTGAACTTGGGCTTCAGGCTCGCGACGAGTTCGGGGTTTTCGGCCTTGTTCCTGGTGACCACGACCAGGGTTCCCGGCGGGCAATTGTAATAAATCCAGCGCGCATCCTCCACCAGCAGGCGGATGCACCCGTGGGAAGCGGCGGTGCCCAGGGCGTAAAAGGAGGTGCGGGTAAAATGCCCCTCCTGCGGCTTGGTATAAAGGATGGAATGGAAATAGATCCCCCCCACCACCTGCACCCAATACTGGGCATAGACGTCATATTTCGAAAAATAGCCAAAGCGGCGGCGGCGGTCGGTCAGCCGCCAGGACCCCGCGGGGGTTTCCGTGCCGCTGGCGCCGATGGTGCAAAGGGACTGGCGCGCGATGCTGCCGTAGGCGTTGTCGCCTTCGCGCTCATAGACGGTGACGATCTTGTTGACGAGGTCCACGATGATGGTATACCGCTCCGGGTCGGCGTTGGCATACGTCACAGGGTCGGGCCTCCAGGCATATGCCGTGGCAGGCGCCATGGACAGCAAAAAAGTCGCACAAAGCAACAGTGCGACAGCGGCGCATGAAAAGCGTCGTTTCATCGTATAGAAAAATCCTCCATGCCAAGAACTCTTTTCTGATATAATATCACGATAATGGGTTCCATGAAAGATGTATTTTCCAGAATTCAGGGTTGGAGGGAATTTATGACAAAAACAGCGCTAATCACCGGGGCGACGGGAGGGCTGGGCAGGGCTTTTGCCACGGTTTTCGCAAAAAACGGCTATGACTTGATTTTGACCGGCAGGGACGAGGAAAGGCTTGCGCAAGCGCAAAAGATCGCCAAAGGCTTTGGCGCAAAAGTCCTGGCGGTTGCGGCGGACCTGACCACCGAGGACGGGCAGGACAAGCTGTTTGCCTGGATGCGGGAACAAGGCGTCTTCGTGGACGTGCTGGTCAACAACGCGGGCTTTGGCGGTTTTGGCATGTTTGTTGAAGGCGATCCCGAAAACCAGCGTGAAATGCTCGAAGTCAACATCGCTGCGTTGGTTCGGCTGACCCGGCTGTTCCTCCCCGGCATGATCGAAAGGGGCATGGGCAGGGTGCTGAACGTCGCCTCCCTTGCCGCGTTTACGCCGGGCCCTCTAATGGCCTGTTATACGCTTCGAAGGCCTTTGTGCTGTCCTTTTCCGAAGCGATCGCCCTGGAGCTTGTTGGCAGTGGCGTTTCTGTGACCGCCCTTTGCCCGGGACCCACCCTAACCGACTTTGAGCGCTGGGCATCCCTCGCCGGCCGGTCCATGCTCTTTGCATCCCTCAAGCCCGCTTCGGCTCAGGAAGTGGCCGAATACGGCTTCCGCTGCCTGATGAAGGGGAAGCGGGTGGCGATTCACGGCGGGCGCAATAAGCTGCTTGCCTTCTTTTCCAGACTTCTTCCGCGAAAACTCGTCGCACGGGCGGTGCTCAGCATCCAGCGGGAGATTTAGCCCGGCTCATGGGTGAGCGAATATATTAGGTAAGAAAAAATCGAAAGACATCCCCGGGGAGCGCCGGGTCAGGGCGCTTCAGAAGAACTGCGCGGCGGGGCGTAAAGGCGCGCTACCGAAGGAAGCGCTAAGCGAATGCGGGAAATGGGCCTTGCTGAAAGTTTTTTGGCAACCCCTTCGCCCGGGCTAGTTGGCGCGAATCGAAAAAAATCGTCGGGCACGCCTCCAAAGCAGGAAGGCGCGCCCGAAGATGCTGCTATGGCGCTTGCGGGAAACGACAGGCTCTTTTGACAGGCGTCAACCCAGCATGTGGTCCATTTTTTCCACGACGGTCTTTGGCGCGATCATGATCAACCGATCCCCGTGGCGCAGCGGCAAGTCCGGAGCGGGGGAGATGTCCATCTTTCCGCTGTCCCTGCACAGGGCGACGACGTTGGCGCCATACCGTCCACGCAGATCCAGCTGGCGGAGGTTCTTGCCCACCCATTTGTCCGGACATTGCATGTCCGTGAAGCAATAGTCGTTGGACAGCTCGATGAAATCCAGAACATTATTGGAAACCAGCTTCTGGGCAAGCCTTGCGCCCATGTCCTTTTCGGGCATCACGATCCTGTCCGCCCCCACCTTTTGGAGTATCTTGGCGTGCAGGTCGTCCGTCGCCTTGGCGATGACGGTTTTTGCCCCCGCTTCCTTTGCGAGAACCACTGCCATGATAGAGGACTGAAGGTCGTTGCCGATGGAAACCACCACAACGTCAAAATTGGAAAGGCCGAGCTGGCGGATGCTCTCTTCATCGGTGATGTCCATGATCAGGGCGTGGGTGACCTCGTCGGCGATGGCGTTGATGCGGGCTTCGTCGTGGTCCACCGCCAGAACGTCATGCCCCATGGAAGCCAGGGTGCGACCCATCGACATGCCAAATCTGCCCATGCCCAGGATGGCGAATTGCTTGCGTGCCATGATTCCTCCTCGAAAGAATGCGTAAATTGTGATATTTAAAAGAAAACAGCCCCGCGCTCTGGGAGCCGGTTATGGTCGGGCAGTCACCCGACCATGATCCTTTCTTCCGGGTAATGCGCGCCGCCCTCGTTCCCGCTCCTTCCAGCGAAGGCGACGGCCAGCGTTACCGGGCCGACGCGGCCGCAGAACATGCCGACGATCAGAACCAGCTTGCTGACCGGGGTGAGGGAAGCGGTGATCCCCGTGCTGTTGCCCACCGTTGCAAAAGCCGAGATGCACTCATAGAGGATCTCGGTAGCAGAAAAGCCCCGGTCCATTTCCGCAAAGCAGACGATGGTGACCATCAGCACCAGGATGCCCGCGGCGATGAAAATGATCGCAACGGCCCGCCTGCCCGTTCCCACGGGGAGCTTTCGCTCTGCGAACTCCAGGTCGTTTCTGCCCCTGACGACGCTGATCACCTGCAACACCATGGCAAAGGCCGTGGTGGTCTTAATGCCGCCGCCGGTGGATGCGGGGCTGGCGCCAATGAACATCAGCAGCATGCACAAAAGCAGGGAGCCGTTGGACAAAAGCCCCTGGTTCACGGAGGCGAACCCGCAGGTGCGCAGCGTGACGGACTGAAAAAATGAGTTGACGACCTTGTCCCCCAGGGCCATTTCGCCCATGGTGCCGGGGTTGTTTTGCTCATTCAGGAAGAACAGCACCGTGCCTGCCGCAAGCAAAACAGCCGTCATGAGGATGACGATCTTGGAATGCAGGTGCAACGAGGCGTAGCGCCGCCTTTTGATCACGTCGTTGATCACGGAAAAGCCCAGGCCGCCCAGGATAATCAGCGCCGCCAGCACCAGAAGAACATAGGGCGAGCTGTTCAGATTAACGATGGAGTTCCCGTTGCCAAGGATGTCGAATCCGGCGTTGCAGAAGGCGGATATCGCATGGAACACGGAATACCAAAGCCCCTTGCCCAGGCCAAAAGTCGGAACAAACTTGAAAGCAAGCAGAATGGCCCCCGCCAGTTCGATGATGGCAGTCATCAACACGACGGAACGGACCAGCCGCACCTGCCCCGCGATGCTGCCTTCATTCAGCCCTTCGGCGATGGTCATGCGGTTCCTGAGGGTAATGCGCTTGCCGATGGCCATCAGAAGCAGGGCGGCGGCGGTCATAAAGCCCAGACCGCCGATCTGGATCAGGCACAACATGACGAAATGCCCAAATCCGGAATACACGAGGCCCACTTCCACCACCGTCAGCCCGGTGACGCACACGCAGGAGGTCGCGGTAAAAAGGGCGGTCAAAAACCCCACGCTCTTACCGGAAGAGGTGGCGATGGGAAGCATCAGCAGCAGGGTTCCCGCCACGATGACGGAGAGAAAACCCAGAGCCAGAACACGCGTGGGGTGCATGTGATGACGTCTGGGGGAAAAAGGATGGCCGAGCATGTTACCTCCTGGGCTTGACGTCATAGACGCCCGCGTGAAACGGTTCGTCGACGAAGGATTCCCGCCAGGGCAGGCCGTTGTCCAGCGAAAGCTGGCCGATCGCCTCAAGGGCGGAGGATTTAGGCGACCCGCGATAAACGCAGTAAAAAAGCGAACGGATATAATCAGCTGCCCGCAGAGCGGCGGCTTCCAAAAGCGAAAGGAAATCGTCGGTTCTGGGTTCGCCGGACCAGGGCAGCGGCCAAACATGATGGCGAAGGTTGAGGACATCCCTTTCTTCGTCCGCAACAAGGGGGAACAAAAAGCGGGAAATCGCCGGGCGACCCGCGATCAGCCGCTCCAGGGCGGTGGCCAGCCTGCGCTTCCTTCCCCTTGGGTCGTGCTGGCGTTTGAGAATGGCGGGCACTTTTTGGACGATGGAAGGGAGTACGCCTTCGGGAACCGTTTCCCCCCAGCGCTCCACCACCGCAGACTGCATCGCTACCACGATGGCGGCTTCTTTGGTGGAAAGGGCGGGCATGTTCAAGGAAGGGGGAAGGGTCTTGGGACTTTCCCCCGAAAGGGCCAGGAGGGCGGTATCCATCTCCGCCTCGAACATCGTGTGGTATTGATGGTTGCCGCACCTGCTATGCACGAAGGGGTGGGCGACACAATCCAGGGCATAGTGAGTCAAAAAGCCGCAAAAATAGGCAAAACGCCCATCCTTCTCGCTTCCTTGGGCATCCAGGGTGCAATCCAGCAACGCCTCCATGGTCAGATCCACGTTCTTGGCGTGGATGCGGTTGCCCCAGCGCCTCTGGGAGTTCAAAGGGTTGATCAGGGCGTGATAAAACCAGATGTCCGGCCCTTGGGCGCCCCAGCGGTAAAGGGGGAGCCTGGCCTCGATGATGGAGACAGGGCCGTCGCCGGCGTGCAGCAACCCGTCATACGGGGGATGCGCAGCGACGCCGCTTTTGTTTGCAAGCCTTTCCGAAAGAGGAACGGGGGGAAGGCTTCCGAAAAAAACCGCCTCCCGCGCCAAAGCGGAGCAGCAAGCATGGGAATATAAATACGGCATTCAGCTGAACCTCATCACGCATGGCGTTACTGCCGTTGATGCTCTGCATTATATCACCGGGCCAGGGCCTTCGCAACCGAAAAGGCGCAGTCCGGCATGGAAGGCTTATCATGAGGGATTTGCGCCTCCGCCCGCCGGCGAAAAAGCCCATGATTGCGACGAGGCTTACCGGAGGATGCAGGCGTTCCGTCCGGTCGCTCGCTGGGCCTGGCGTACTTTGCTTTGGTGCAACCATGTCCCCAAAAGCGGTTTTTAGCGCATCAAAAGCACATCACAGCGAAAATGGATGCCAATCGATCAAGTATCTGGTATATTATGCTCCTAATATAGGGCAATGACAACGGGAAAATTCGCTAACGGGCGGTATGCCTGGGCAGACCGTAACGCGCCGTGCGATGACGCTTCGGCGCTTTGTCCGTTCCGTTCGCCCGTCGTCTGCTTTATGAGGTGTCCAATGTTTAACAATGTGCTTCTTCTTGGTTTTCCCGCCTGGGGGGAAATTCTCATCGCTGTTCTGATCGAACTGATCTTTGGAAAAGCGGTGTTTTTCAACCCGGTCAAGTGGATATCCAGGGCGGTATGGAAAATAGACGATAAGATCAGGCTTTCCCTGGGCCAAAGCGCCGTCAACCGGGATAACGCCTATGCCATTGGTGCCTGTGCGCTGCTGGCGTTGGCTTTTGTGGCTGTGGTATCGGGGATTACCCTGCTCATCAGAAC
>JBMNTV010000003.1:0-60671 GCA_050945915.1 Christensenellales bacterium | reverse complement strand
AAAATTCATACCGGGTGTTACTAACAAGAGCGCGGCAAGGAATGGTTATTTTTATTCCAAAAGGAAACGATTATGATAATACTCGTTTAACTAAGTATTACGAAGGTGTTTACAACTATTTAAAATCGGTCGGCGTAGATGAAATATAAGTATGAGGAGTATTTTTTCAAAGTAGTAGTGATGTTCCATATTCACTATATTATGCATTTTCTAAATGATCGTGTTGGCCAATACTCCAAAATCCTTTGACTTGTTCCCATGTGCGGCGGACATAGTTGACCTGTTTCTTAGAATCGACAAAGCTTCAAAAAGGATTTAGCACATGGGTATGAAACCCATAGTGAGAATATGTTTTGCTACTCGGATAATTTGAGGACGATTTTTTGTGAGGATGAAGTGTATGGTAATTAGGCAATACAGCAAAGCCGATGAATCTTTACTTTTTGACTTACTCATCGATGCGGGAGATGAGTGGAGTGATTACCATGGGGCAGCCGGCCGTGATAAGTACGTTAAAGCACTTGAATCGAGCATAACTTATATAGCTTGCGATGAAACTCTTGTGTGCGGTTATGCGCGCTGTCGGGAAGACGATGGTTTTGGCGTTTATATATATGATTTGCTCGTAAGAAAAACATATCGGGGAAGGCAAATTGGAAAAAGCCTCATGGAACGGGTATGTCAGGACTTTCCGGATCAGCCTGTCTATGTGATGAGCGATGTCGATCCGTATTACGAAAAACTGGGATGCCGCAGAGAGGGTTCAATATTTGAGGTTAAAGCAAGATGAATTAAGTCACACCAGACAATGTCATTTACAAAGTGCTGGCTAGGGAGTTTGGATCATGGCAATAGAAGCAGACAGATTGATTTTGAGTTTAGGTCTCGAATGTGTAGACATGTTTAGCCAGTAGATTGAGTAGAAGTGTTTGAACAGAGCTGGACGTCCTCAGGCTTGCTGGTGGAAGCGCCAAAGCTAACGGTCGCTCCATCTTTATTTCTTCCGCTGTCCGTTATTCATGATGACTTTCTCAAGGCTCAGACGCATGGGGTGGAATGTCCGCGATGCACATTGCATGACAGAAGTAGGTGCAGATATGCAAAACACAGTATTATTCGAAGGCCGTAAATTATGGGCATGGTTTATTCTTTTATCCATTGTGACCGGTTTACTGATTGCCTTGTTCTCCGGCAGTCTGCAAATCAAGCGTACTATAGCTGCCGGAATGCCGTTAGACGAATTTAAGGTGCATATGGATGCGCGTATTTCCGCCCTAATGAAGCAATATGAAATACCGGGTTGCAGCGTCGCCCTTGTAATGGACGGGAAAATCGTATGGACTGAGGCGTATGGTTATGCGGATGTGGAAAGCGGCAGGTTGTTGACGGTGGATACGCCTATGAGCGTACAGTCTATTACAAAACCCGTTACAGCCTGGGGAATTATGCGGCTTGCAGAAAAGGGTTTGATTGACTTGGACGCTCCGGTATCGCAGTATTTAAAAAGCTGGCAATTTCCGAATTCAGGTTATCCGACAGAAAGGATTACAATTCGTCAGCTTTTAAGTCACACTGGGGGGATGCCGCTGGGCGATTTCAGCAATATTTACGCCCCGGATGAGGCAATGCCCTCTAACCGGGATGTGATGTCCGGGGAGGCGGTGCCCACACGCGAAGCGGGGGCTGGATTTGCCTACTCCAATGTGGGTTACAATATTTTAGAAATTCTAATAGAGGATGTCACAGGGCAAAGCTATTCAGAATACTTGCGGTCGGAGGTATTTCTACCGCTGGGCATGGAAAGCGCCACCTTCGAGATAGACACAGCTGCCACGCCTTACCCTCCTACGGGATATAATCTTAGCGGAAAGCCGGTGCCGGTCTATCTCTATCCCTCAAAGGCTTCGGGGGGCCTGTTTGCCACAGCAGATGATATTGCCCGTTTTGCGGCAGCAGGCTTGAAAGAAAACCCTGTTTTAAATTCCGGAAGCGTTGAGCAGATGTATCAGCCCGAAAGTGATAATATCGGAATATACGGTTTTGTATTTGAGGCATATGGATTGGGGCATTATCTTGAAACGCTGCCGAACGGTTTGAGCAGCGTTTCCCATGGTGGTCAGGGCAACGGCATCATGACGCATTTTCAATCTGTGCCTGAAACAGGCGATGCCATCGTTATTCTCACAAACAGCCAAAGAAGCTGGCCGCTCATCGCCCATGTGCTCAGCGATTGGGCGCAGTGGCGGGCGTTTCCGTCCGTCGGCATGGGAAAGATCATCTGGGCGCATGATGGGCTTTGCGCGGTCATCGGTATGCTGATCTCTGCAAGTTTGTTGATGATCCTGAGGCTGATTGTTGGCTCTCATCGGCAAAAACGAGTTGTGTTCAGAGTGCTTCAAGCCGGGACGGCAGTTATTTTGCTGGGCGTTCTGGTTTGGTGCGTTTTTCAAGAGTACTTGTTTGTGACTTCGGTTTTTCCGGTTCTGTCCCTATGGCTTGGGGGCGCGATGCTAGGGTTCTCCATCGCGTTGCTGTTATTTTCCCTGCTGCCTGCACGCCCAAGAAAGCCCCATAACTTCGCTAATCGGGGGTATTTGGAATGATAAACTATGACAGAATAAAAAAACATTGGGATAAGGTATTCAGAGAGACCAGTAAAGATACTGTTAAAGAAGCAAGTGTGGGTCAAAATGATTTGGATAAGGCATTGGATTGGCTTTGTTATGACTCTGATTCCATACTGGATTTTGGTTGCGGCAATGGTAGTATGTTGTTTCGTTGTTGTATAATCAGAAGAAGGGATTAAAGCTGCGAAAGAGATTCAAAAATTAAGCAATCAAGGGGAATTTGCTTTTTCTGCAGGTGGAGTGGAGGAGCTGGAGACCATAGCCGATGGAGCCTTTGATGGAGTGATTCTATCCAATATCATTGATAATTGTACCCGCAAGATGCTATGAAAGTGTTGGCAGTAGTAAAGCGCATTCTTAAAACAGGCGGCAAGGTATTAATTAAACTAAATCCTTTTCTTACAGATCATGAAATCAAGGAATGGAATATAAAAATTATTGAGAATAACTTTTTGGATGATGGATTATATTTATGGAATCAGATGACTGGAGAATGGACCGATTTATTGAAAAAGTATTTTAGTATCCTGGAATATAAAGAAATTCATTATCCCGAATACGATCAATATAATAGATTGTTTTTGCTTTGCAATGATAAAAAGGAAGAGAATGATAAAAAGGAAGGGAATAAATAGAATCGTCCAAAAGCCGCGCCCATACGCTTGATATGAATCATTCCGCTCCGTCCCGGTTTGTCGGTCATCCTACTCTTGGTACCGGGACGTTATTCATTGCCAAAGTCAACGAGGTTTAAAAGTTGACGAATGGCTTTTGCAAATGCATAATTATAGACGGCATCTTTGCTGAGCTAGAGGGTACAAAATGAACAGATTGAAGACTTTCAATGCCCGCAGGCTTTCTGTTGCGGCATTTTCATTTTCCTTTGCGTATCTGCTCTCTTTTCTGTTTGAGGGACAGGTGCTGTATGGCCTGCTTGAAATGCATGGGGCAAATGTCTCTGCTTACATATTGACTGCCATGATTGCACATTTCATGGGCCTTCTTACCTGCGGTCTGTTCGTCAGGTCCCGGGCGGCAGCCAAAAGCATCATGCTCAGCGGCATGAGCATATCCCTTGCTGCCACCGTCCCTTTCTTTTTTTCGCCATCCTCTCTATGGTTGGGCGGATTGATGATCAGCGCATACTTTAGCGGCTGCGCGGTGGCAGCATGGGGATTTTTTCTCAGAGCCTTTACACCCAAGAACGAGCGAATGAAGTCCTGCGCAGATGTTCTGATTTATTCCAACCTGTTGATGATTGCAGTCAACGTGGTTGCCATGAACTGCTCACCGTTTATCGGGCTCAGCCTTTCGATGCTTTGCCTTGTAATCGGTATGGCCTTCATTTGGATGTTGCCGGTGGGGGAGGAGAATGAGCAGATCAAAGCATGGAAAGAAAAGACGCGCGGTGGCATCAAAAACCAACTAATACTGCTGTGTCTTTTTGTTTTTATCATCACCATCAATTCCGGACTGATGTATCAGGTCATCAACCCTGCTTTTGAACATCTGACGGGGCTGGTGAGTTGGTATTGGGCCGTACCTTATATCGTGGCGCTTGTGATTATGCGCAACCTGCCTATGAAAGCGAAGCGTTCCAGAATTCTGTATATTGGAATGGCAATGATTATGGGAGCGTTCATCAGCTTTATGTTGTTAGGGCGAAAGACTTCCGATTATCATCTGATTGTGGATACGCTGATGCTCGGCGCATGCGGTATTTTTGACCTGTTTTGGTGGAGCATTCTGGGAGAAATGCTGGATTATAGCGACAACCCGGCGCAAACCTTTGGCATCGGACTTTCTGCCAATGTATTCGGCGTCCTTTGCGGAGGCGTCCTGGGCATGGTCGTAACATCGATGAGGCTTGCCAGCGCGGAGATTGCGGTGATAGCCCTTACTGTGGTATTAGAAAATAAGGAAGAAGGATACAAGATCGAAGCCTATGACTTCAAGCTGGGTGAAATGACTGAGTTTTCGGATTTCATCACCCTGCGCATCCCCTATGACACATCCTACTGCGAGGAAGGGCAGGACCCGGCAAAATGCGTGGGCGCAAAGTACAAAAATGAAACCACCGGCGAATGGGAAGATGTGCTGTTCGAGGTGGACGCGGCAGCTGACGAGCTGATCATCTACACCGACCATCTCTCCACCTTTGGCGCGTTCTATGTCAGGAACGAGGGCAGGCGCAACGCCTATATCACCGATGTTTATTCGGGTATCACCGGCATCGACCAACAGCAGGCCATGAAAACGCTCCGCGAATATGTGGCGGGCGGTGGCGCGGACGGAGAGGAAGCGGCTAACCTCGCGGCGCGGATCCTCACCGGATATAACGGATTTTTGGGTGGCGTGGCCGGAGCGGCCGGTGAAGTGGGCTTTGCCACCGACCTCACGGGTACGATTCTAAACATCGCGTCCCTTGGCAGCCCGACTTTTGATACCGCGCTGGCCTCGTCGGCCTACAAAAAGATGAACAAGCTGGGCAAGGTGGCGGCGGTGGTGAAGATCGGCGCGGTGATGTTCAGTACGAAAAAAACAGACGATACCCTTGGCTTATATAAGGACACGGCCATGCTGGCTCTTTCCTATGCCGAATCTGCCGCGTGGGGGCTTGCCGCCAGCGGGCTGTTCCTCTTTGACTATGCAATTACCACCTTGTTTGAGCAGGGCTTGGCGATGAAGATGGACAAGATCGGCGAGGTTTATGTCTATTTCAATGATCAATACATCAGCAGGGACCGGAATCTTAAATGGAAGGCCCGCGCGGCCTGAAGGATTGGCGACAAGTACTGATTGATATAGCCGAAGCCAACCCCGCTCCCGACGACGCCAAGGTCGCCATCGAAGCGGAAATCGACCGCTATGCCCGCGTATTCTGGACCCTTAATGATGAGCAAATGGCCGAGGTCATCGAGAATCTTAAGGATAAGATCAATGCGGGCTCGGTCAGAATCCCCAACGCGACCAAAGCGGAAATCGAAAACCTTGTCGGTGCTTACAAGGCGCAGCTTTATGAGCGTCTCTACCCTGTCATACAGTCCGTCAGCGTCTATATGCAGCGCAAGGCCGAGGCCGAGTATCTCAAGGCGCTGGACGAGGTCAGGAAATTCTTTAATCAGGTCATCACCTTCAACATCGTGGAAGATACCCCCGAGGGCGAGAAGTCGCAGTATGACGGCTACGCCATGCGCTTCGCTCCGCTTTCCGAAAACGCGGTGAGGGAGAACTGGAGCGGTACGATGAGGGGCGCGGCCGGGGCCTCCGTTCAGTTTACCCTGCTGGGCTATATTCTGGCCGGTTGCCCCAGGGAGTTGCAGCTGTTCAAACCCGGCGACGACCCCGATCACGACGAGCCGAAGCTGACATTGGGCTTCAAGCTCTCCGCGCCGGTGACGGAGGTAACGATTGGCGGCGCGCCTACATTTGATGAGCTGGTGGGCAGCTGTGAGAATGGAACCATGACCATCACCAGCGTGTTCATTTCCGATGCACTCCGTGCGGAACTGGAGAAGCCCGCTTCATCGGAGGATAGCGGAGACCCGGTTCTTGATGGACTCAATGAAGAATATGCTGGCTGCGATATAGCCGGCGCTCTACTGGGGTTAGAGGAACAGATCGGCGTAGCCAACCCATCTCCTTTTACTATCAGTAAGACTGAGGAAAATGCCGGTACTTTGACTCTTGACGACAGCATAGGCAATGTGGTCTATGACCCGACTTCCGGTAAACTGAATTTTGATATGAGCGGCGCTGAACTAGATGCCAGCGCAAAGGGAGAACTGCTTGCCAGATATAATGGGGATAAGGACGGCGTTGTCCTCTCCGGCGAGTTTAAGATGACCGCCTTCTTCCCGGAGAGCGACTTCTACTTTATGGTGAAACTGGACGGCTCCAAGCCACTTGCGCCATAATGTGCCCGCTTGTTGAAATATGGGGCTGGCAGATTCCGGCCTATAACCTTTGCGCCTTGCTGGCCGCGATAACCGGCTGCGCACTGGCTCTGCCCGCTCTCCGGCGGGCGGGGCTGGGGCGGGGGCAATCCATGGCTCTGCTGCTGATCATGGCCGCCGCCTTTCTCATCGGCGCGCGGCTGTGGAACATGGCCGCCAATCCGGGCAACTATTCAAGTGAGCTGAAATGGTACAGCCTACGCTTGGCCGGACTGTCCTTTTACGGAGGCGTGTTGGGCGCCGGGATGGCGCTGATCATCGCTGCACGGCAATGGGGGCGATCCCCGTGGGTCTGTCTGGACGCCATGACAGTTCCCGGCGGTGTTGCTCTCTGTCTGGCCCGGGTGGGCTGCTTCCTGAACGGCTGCTGCGCAGGACGGGCTACCTTTGGCCCGCTGGGCGTGGAGTTTCCGTCCAAGGTCGGCTATCAGCACGCGCTGAGCGAATGGATGCCCTTCCTCTTTGCATCCCGCGCCGTTCATCCCACGCAGCTCTACGAGATGGTCGGGGCTGCGTTGGGCCTGCCGTTGGTGTTTTGGCTGGTCAGGCGTCTGAGCTTGCAGCAGGGGGCAATTTTTCTTCTTTACGCCGTATGGTTTTCAGCCGTAAGACTGGCCGTGCTACCCTTCCGCGCTCTGACATATCCCGACGTCATCAAAACCGTCGTTTATCCGTTGCTGTATGTCATAGTAATTCTTCTGGGCATAGCCATAGTGCTGCGACGGGAAAGGGAGGGAAAGAAACCATAGTATGGGTATTGGCATGATGTTCAATTGGTTAACGGCAATTGAAACAGGCTCTGTTCAGACGGCACAGATTTGGGAAATGAAAACGCGGATGGAACAAAGGGGGGCGCCACGGCGAAGAAAAAGATGAAAAAACCCAGAAACACTCCCCTGCTCATTCAAATCATGATCTATGCCGTGCTGCTGTATGCCATGTATGTGAGCCTCTCCACGCTGGTGCTGGCGATATGGGGCGAGTCCGTCATAGGCACGGTGGACAGCTATCACTCGCGGCTGGATGATACCAACGCGGAGCCAAATCGCTCCCGCACCGTTTCCAAGGGCTATTGGTTTCTGGTAAACGGCAGGGAATACCGGGGCTATGTGATCTATCAAAGTGACGAGGCGTGGCCGAGCCTGAAAGAGGGCGAAACACGCTCTGAGCGCATCCGCTACCTTCCCATTTTCCCCCAGATCAACAAACCGTCAGCGCTGTGCGATTTTGACGAAATGGGAGAGAGGGCGATCCTCTATCACCTCCTCGCCCCCGTCGGATGCGTTATTTTGCTGCTAATTGTTATACGCACGAACAGAGGCAGGAGCAAGACGAAAACCGTGGTGAGGAAGCCCGCCCCGTCTCAACCATTCGAAACCAGGAGTGATACGGATATGTTCTGTCATAACTGCGGAAACAAGCTGCCAGAGGGCGCGACTTTTTGTTCGGGCTGCGGCGCGAAAATGCAGGCAAGCGTTCCCGACGTGTGTACGGCCTGCGGCGAAAAGCTGCCGGAGGGCGCCGTATTTTGCATCGGCCGCGGCAAGGCGGTGGATCAGGCAGTGAATCAGGCAGTGCAAAAGCCGATACAGCAAGTCCATGCGGAGTCTCCACAGGCCAGGGCAGGGCTGGTCGGCTTTTCCGACAGGTGTCATTCGCCGGAAATCCTGGCCGCCGCGCAGAAAAACAAAAAACTCGCCATCGGCTGTATGTGGATGCTGGTTTTCGTGCCGCTGATAGGCTTTCCCGTCGCCGGTCTGCTGATGGACGATTTCCCGTTTGGAGAATCCCTCATCATCGGCGTTGGCATTGCCCTTATCATGCTGGTCGTGAATCTGCTGGCTTTGCGAAGGACCAGGCAGCCCATGTGGGAGGGGGTGGTCGTCCACAAATACAGCAAGGAGAAAATCGATCATTCGAGCGACGACAGTTACAGTACCTATACGGAATACACCACGGTCATCAACACCGACGCGGGCAGGAAAAAAACCATCGTAGAAAGGGACAGCAGGCGGCATATGTACGACTATCTCTCCGTTGGCGACAGGGTGCGGTATCATCCAAGATTCGGCACATACGAGAAATACGACAAATCCAAAGACCGCATCATCTACTGCAACGTTTGCGCCATGATGAACCCCATCCAAAATGACCGCTGTAAGCGGTGCAATAATCTATTGTTCAAATAAGGAGGATGTCATAATGAAGAAATTTTACACCTTGATGGAGGCGGCGGAGTTTGCCACCACCCGCAGCGGAAACTTCCGCTTTGCCACTTCCGATGAAAGATAAGACTTGCTAATTCTTGCCGAAACAAGCGACAGCGAAAACCCCGCCGATGAGGACTGCTTTTATGTGGTGTCCCCCGGTGGAGCGATCGGCTATTGCGAGGATAGCGGGGAGATCGATTGGCTGTTTCTCTCTGAGGCTGCGCCGAATGAGGATTTACCGCTGACATATGAGGACGCTCCGCAGATAAATTTCTGCCCCAAATGCGGCGCTCTCGTCTTCCCCGGCGCGCGTTTTTGCGGAATGTGCGGCAGGGCTCTGCGAAGAAAATGAAGTGCTGTTTGAGATTTTGCTTCGTTGATTAATTCTTAGTGTTCGACTACTGAGTTTGTATAAAGTAAATCGAAAAATCCTCGATATGCTTGCACGAACATATCGAGGATTCCTTTTGGGCGAACACAGGAAAGTAAGAGGTCGGAATGAGATGCACTTGTTCATCTGACACATCACTGCGGCGAAAAAGCACAAGAATACCGCCAAGTTGACAATGCACTCATGTGATGATACCATATGAGTCTTGCGTAAGCTGACAGCTTATGTTCAGCATCATTCAATAGGCGGGTAAGAATGGCAATAACGCACGATTTGACAAAGGGAAATGAAATGAAGGTACTGCTAAAGTTGGCGGTACCTATGATTATTGGGAATTTGGTTCAGCAATTATATAATGTTGCAGACACAATAATAGTGGGCAAATTCATTGGCCCGAATGCCCTTGCTGCCGTTGGCAGTTCTTTTTCTGTTATGGTATTGTTGAACTCCATCATTTTGGGGTTTTGCATGGGCAGCAGCACTGTATTTTCCATTTTATATGGCGCAAAAGAGATCGATCGACTGAAAAGAAGTTTCTTTGCTTCTTTCTGTTTGGTTGGATCGCTGACATTGGTGATTAATCTGCTGGCGCTCTTTCAAATTGATGGTATTTTGACTCTGATTAGGATACCTCAGGAAGTATGGGGGGAAACAAGGACTTATCTGCAAATCATTTTCTATGGTATTGCCTTTACTTCGGCATACAACTATTTTGCCGCTATCTTGCGCAGTATGGGCAACACGATCATACCTTTGCTGTTTCTTGCATTTTCCGCCATCTTGAATATTATATTGGATATCGTTTTCATCGTTCCGTTGCAGATGGGCGTCGGTGGCGCCGCGTATGCGACCATCATTGCGCAAGGGGTTTCTGCAGTGTCCCTGGCTGTGTATTGCATCAGAAAGGTTCCCATCCTTCGTCTGGAACGCAAGCATTTTCGGTTTGATGTGAACATCGTGAAAATGATTGGCAGTCATTCGATACTCACAAGCATTCAGCAATCTGTCATGAATTTTGGAATCCTGCTGATACAGGGACTGGTGAATAGCTTTGGTGTATCAGCTATGGCTGCATTCGCAGCAGTCGTGAAGATCGAAAGTTTCGCGTACTTGCCCGAACAGGAGTTGGGCAACGCCTTTTCTACCTTTATAGCCCAGAACCATGGCGCAAAAGAGGGGAGGCGTATCCGTAACGGAATTCGTTCAGTTGTAAAAATTATTACCGTTTATGGTTTGGCGGCTTCGGCGCTGATCATCTTGTTCGCCAAACCTTTGATGAGCATTTTTATCAACGCGAACGAAACGGAAATTCTCCAAATAGGCATGCAGTACTTACTCATCGTCGCAAGTTTTTATTGTTTGATAGGATATTTGTTTATGTTTTATGGACTGTACAGAGGTATGGGAAAACCGGGGGTGTCCATCATCCTCACCATCATTAGTCTTGGAACAAGGGTGATCTTAGCCCACGCTCTTTCACCCGCAATAGGCCTGATAGGCATATGGTGGGCAATACCCATTGGCTGGGCTTTAGCAGATATTGTAGGATTTATTAAGATGAAATCAATAAGAGGGTAGGGTCCGATGGCTATCTGATTAGCCTTATGTGTGCGTACCACATGAAAGGTTTTATGAACGAGAGGGATGATGCGAGTTTCCGTATCGTCCCTCTGTGATTAGGATGCCGTATTTTTTGGTACTGCATACACCCTTTTCTCAATCGCATACCAAGCTTATATCCAAAAAACACCAAAGGGAATGCTTCTTGTATCACCCGCCCTCGATGTCTTCGGGAACATAGCGGGAATTTTTTGTGGCAGAATAAGCAGAGACTCGCTGGAGAGAGGAGGCGTATTGATGTGACCGTGAAGCGTGGACTGCGGGAGCATAGTCAGCCTCATTTTACTTTTATAAGCCATCTGGATGTGTTATAATATAAAAGAATTGCCCTTTATTTCATGGCAACGATAACAATAATGTTTTTAAAATATATCAGTTTGTTACAAAGGAGATGAACGCAATATTTAAGCTGTTGTTAGAGAAACTAAAGGAATCATCCTTTTCGGTTTTTCCAATCATGATTCTGGTTGTGCTGCTGTCTTACACCATAGCGCCAATCCCGGCATGGAACCTGATACTTTTTCTGGTTAGCTCTGTGATAATAATATTGGGGATAACAATGTTCAACCTCGGGGTGGATACATCGCTGATCCCCATCGGGAAACACGTCGGATCCGCATTGGTAAAAAGCAGAAAGCTGCCATTGATCATCATTCTGACATTCTTCATTGGCGCCTTCATTACCATGGCGGAACCTGATTTGATCGTGTTGGCGGGGCAGATAAGTGGCGTGCCTGACGCTATTATTATCCTGAGTGTTTCAATCGGTGTGAGCCTGGCGTTGGTGGGCGCTTTTTTAAGGATCCTATACCAGATTCCGCTTTCGCGCATCTTGATTGGTTGTTATGTTCTGGCCTTTATCCTCTCCTTCTTCACCGGAAAGGATTTTCTTTCCATTGCCTGGGAATCGGGTGGGGTGACAACGGGCCCCATCATGGTGCCCTTCGTCATGGCCCTGGGACTTGGCTTGGCATCGGTTCGTGCTGATAAAACTTCGGAAGAGGATAATTTTGGCCTAACTTCCCTTTGTTTGATCGGTCCAATCATTACTGTCCTGATTCTGGGCATGTTCTTTAATCCTTCAGGGGGAAGCGCAATGACGGTTCCGAACCTGGATTCCGTCTCAGACATCGCCTTGCTTTACACCTCCAATTTGCCGGAGTATTTGAAGCAAGTAGCGATCGCATTGCTTCCCATGCTTCTGACGTTTGCTGTTTTTCAAATCTTTACGCTTCGACTTAAAATGAAAAAGATTCTGAAAATCAGCATCGGAACGATCTATACTTATATGGGACTCGTTTTGTTCTTGATTGGCGTGAACGTGGGCTTTATGCCTGTGGGGTATCAACTCGGAGGCGTCCTGCTGGAAAACAACAGCGGCATCGTACTGATCTTGGTGGGTATGGTGATCGGATACTTTGTCGTTGCTGCGGAACCCGCTGTTTTCGTGCTCAAGAGGCAGGTGGAGGAGGTTACGAGCGGGGCAATCTCGGCAAAGGCGATGGGGATAGGATTGTCCGTAGGAGTGGCGATATCGGTGGGTTTGGCCATGTTGCGCGTTCTTACGGGGTTGTCCCTTCTGTATTTCGTTATTCCGGGATATGTGTTTGCCTTGTTGCTTACATTTGTTGTGCCGCATCTTTTTACATCCATCGCTTTCGACTCCGGTGCGGTGGCCTCGGGACCATTGGCGGCGACATTTATGCTTCCTTTGGCCATCGGAGCTGCTGAAGCGAAGGGCGGGAATATCTTTACCGATGCATTCGGGATTGTTGCTCTGGTAGCTTTGACTCCGGTTATTACGCTCCAGATCTTCGGATTGGTGTATTCCATAAAGTCCAAACGGGCACAACGGGCAATGGTTGTCCCCAGTACGGATGATACCATTATCGAGTTGGATTATTCGTCGGAACAGGAAGATGATGATGCTGAAAATGGTACGGAAGAAATCGTTGACGGCAATCCCGATGCCAGCGTAGACAATACCGTGTCGATGGAGGGAAAAGATGGTTAACCAAGCTGGGGCCAGGCTGTACGCATTGATTACAATCGTAGATCATCGCTTGGAACATGCTCTGACGAATGTGTATAAGCGCAATAACATTCCGATCCTATTGCTGACCTATGGAAAAGGCACTGCCAAGTCCGTCGTATATGAAATTCTCGGATACGAAGGACGGAAAAAAACCGTTTCCATCAGCATACAAACCAAAGCGTTGACGAAACAGATCATCAAGCAACTGAACGATCGTGTTGACTTTTTCAAAGCCGGTACGGGAATCGCTTTTGCCATCAATCTAAGCAGCGTCAGCAGCGGCCTTTATAATGTCTGTGTTCAGGCAGACGAGAATGTAACGATAGGAAGTGAGGATATGGCTTTAACATCCAAAGAACCTTATCATTTGATCGTAACCATCGTAAACAGCGGGTTTTTTGACCAGGTTATGACGGCGGCAAAAAAAGCGGGAGCGAACGGAGGTACCGTAGTGCATGCCCGTGGTTTGGGATCCAAGGAAGCGATGAAATACCTTGGCATCACCATTCAGCCGGAAAAGGATCTGATCCTGATCTTAACGCCGAAGGACAAAAAGTCCGCCATCATGGAGAGCATCATGCACGAAGTGGGGCTGAACACCGCCGGAACCGGCATCTGCTTCTCCTTGCCAGTGGATCATGCCATCGGCATAAATGCGGTAAAAGGTTCGTGAGGGCTTTCTTTTGCGAATCTGAAACCCGAAACGAAACCGGTCACCGATTCTTGTTCGGCATGTTCCGCGATAAGAGTTACGGACTGGACGAATGAGCGTGTGGAAAGCCTGTTGAACCATTCCCGCTGTTTTTGAAGACTGCTTTAAGGGAACAGGCCAAGAGGGCGCGTTCTATTCGCCTGGGGATAGGACGGATAGCGACCTTCGAGTTTGAAGGCTGTCTTAGTTTTGTGGCTTGCAATGCCCCGGGTTCTGCGATCAAACGAGTATTTTGCGTTCCTTTGAAAACGGAATCCTCATGTGATTGATTCGATAACATGCGATCCCCCGAGCAGGGCTTTGCCAACTCGGGGGATTTTTCTGTTATTTCGCCTTGACTTGGGTTTTTTTCACTTCGTATCCCAGGGCGGTGATGGCCTTTTCCACGTCTTGAACCGACAGCTCTTGATCGTCAAAGTCAAACTTGAGCTTGCTTGAGTTGAACAGTACCTTTACGCTGTCTTTATCCACACCGGCTAAGGACTTTGTGGCGTTTTCGATCTTCAGGACACAAGACGGACAGGTTAAAGTTTCTAACTGGATCGTTGCTTTTTGCATATTCGGTTCTCCTTTTTCGTTATGATAATCCCTTCCTCAACTGATAGCGCAGCAGCCTCATTCCGTTTAAGATGACCACCAGAATGCTCGCTTCGTGCACCAGCATGCCGATGGACATGTTCATCCATTCGCTAAAAAACACGCTGGCAAGCAGGAATAGTACTACGCCCACGGCGATGATGATATTCTGCTTCATGTTTCGTGCTGTTGCCTTCGCGAGCCCCAGGGCATGGGGCAAACGGCTGAAGTCCGAATTCATGAGCACAACGTCGGAGGTCTCAATGGCGACGTCGGTTCCGCTGCCCATGGCGATACCGATATGCGCCAGCGCCAGGGAAGGACCGTCGTTTACGCCGTCGCCGACAAAAGCGACGATTTGGCCTTCTTCAATCAGCTTTTTGATGTAAGCCGATTTATCCTGTGGCAGCACGTTTCCGTGGGCTTCGGTCAATCCAAGCTCTTTGCCCACCGTATCCACCGTTCCCTGGTTGTCTCCCGAGAGCATCACGAGGTTCTTGACGCCCAGCTTTTTCAGCCTGCGCAGGTCTTCCTTCACACCGGGGCGGATTGGATCGCGCACTCCCATCAGAATTTTCAACTCTCCGTCCACTGAAGTCAGGACGAGGGAGTTGCCGTTTTTTTCGAAGCGGGCGATGTCGGCTTCCGCCTTCTCATCGAGGGCTACGCCTTCCCTTTCCATCAAGGCCACATTGCCAACGGCGATCCTGTGACCATTGACGGTGGCGACAATTCCGCCGCCTTTGATGACTTCGGTATTTTCCACCGGCGAGAACGTCGTTTCGCCGATGTCCTCCAATACCGCCTTTGCCAGCGGGTGGTCGGATTCGCGTTCCACACTCGCCAGATAGCCCAGCGCATCATCAATGCGGTCCCCATAATACACTTTCTCTGCCACTGATGGGTTTCCTGCGGTCAAAGTGCCTGTTTTGTCGAACACCATGGTATCCAGTCTGCTGAAATCGCCGATGACTTCGCTGCCTTTGAGCAGGATGCCGTCGCGAGCGCCGTTGCCGATACCTGCCACGTTGGATACCGGGACGCCGATCACCAAAGCGCCGGGGCATCCCAGCACGAGGATGGTGATGGCCAGCTCAATGTTTTGTGAGAACGCCCAAACGAGGATGCCCAGAAGAAGAACAGCCGGGGTGTAGTATTTTGCAAAGCGGTCGATAAAGCGCTCCGCTTCCGATTTGGAGTCCTGGGCTTCCTCGACAAGCTCAATGATTTTCCCGAAGGTGGTGTCTTCGCCTACGCGGTCGGCGACAATTTGGATGGTTCCGTTGTCGAGAATGGTGCCCGCGAACACTTTCGCCCCCGTTTCCTTTGAAACGGGAAGGGATTCCCCCGTGATGCTGGCTTCGTTGATGCTGCCTTCGCCGGATAACACGGTGCCGTCGACGGGGATTTTTGCGCCGGTTTTGACCAGCAGAATGTCGCCCACGTCCACTTCGTCTATGTCGACTTCTTCGAAATCTCCATTTTCCATTTGCTTGAGCGCGCTTTCCGGCGCCATCTCTGTCAGATCCTTGATGGCTGAGCGTGTCTTGTTCAATGTCCGCTGTTCCAAAAAAGCGCCGAACAGGAACAGGAAGGTGACGATGGCAGATTCTTCGAAGTTCTTGATGAAAAAAGCGCCCACGACGGCGATGGTGACCAGCAGATCGATGCTGACGACCTTGACCCTCAATGCCTGGAATGCCTGGATGGCAATCGGCGCAAGACCCAGGACAGAAGCGGCGGCCAGCGCCCAAACAGCCACGGTTTCGTTTTTGAAGCCCAACGCACTGACGAACCCAATGACGATTAGAACGGCACTGAGAGCGGTTATGTGGTTTTTTCGACTCAGGATGAATCTTTGCACTTCATCACCTTCTTTCCCAAACAACTTCCATTATGCATGGTACGCCCGATCCAGCTCCGCCAGCATGCTGTAAACCGCTTCATAGCTTTCGCACACATCATCCGGAACGGCGTAGTCCTTTGTAATTTTCCGCAGCTTGGAAAATTCTTCGCCCAGCTCCGGCTGGTCCGGTTGCGCTTCCGTTTTTTTGATCAGCGCATCAAACAACGCATGGACTTCGTGGAATTCGGGATGGCTCTGCCCATGCACCCTCGCCACCACCGGCACATACATCTTCAAGGTTTTCATATATTTGGCCTTTGCCTCGTTAAACAGTTTGATTGACATGTTTTCGCTCCTTTTCGTTTTTTCCTCTTTGAGCGTAGTATACCATGATCCCCCAAAAGAAGATTTGACCGAAATCAAAAATAAAAAAATCCTGCGAAACGCAGGATGGAAGGCAGAAAGGAGTCAGTGGCCTTGCTTTACGAAGCATATCCATGGCTGTATAATGAATCTAACTGATGGGAGCGCCCGGTGAACGAAGGGAGGCAGTTGCGCATGTCCTGCAATCATTGCTGTCAATGTCATACCAGTTGTATCGATCATGTTCCCATTTTCGCCAATCTCAGCTGCGAGGAAAGAATGGAGATTATGGAGATCGCATCCTTCCGCAGCTATAAAAAGGGCGAAATCATATACAGAGCAGGCGATGAGGGCGGCATCCTCTATGTCCTTCATGCGGGCCGGATCAAGCTCTTCCGTCTCAATGCCGGCGGGAAAGAACAGGTTCTCCGGCTGGTGGAGCCGGGGGAGTTTATGGGAGAGCTGTCCCTTTTTTCCTCTCTGCCCCTGACGGATAACGCCCAGGCGTTAGAGGCGACAACCATGTGCGTTCTGCAAGGGGACAGGCTCAAGGCGCTGATGGCAAAGTACCCTTCCATAGCCTTTAAAGTGATGGATGAACTTTCTCGAAGGCTGGAAAAGGCCGAAAAACGGATCGAGGACATCAGCTTAAGATCGGTAACCCACCGTGTTTCGAGGGCGCTATTGGAGCTTGCCAACGGCAAGAAAGAGATTCTTTTGCCCATGACCAAGGGGGATCTGGCTTCCCAACTGGGCATGACGCAGGAGACCCTGAGTCGCAAGCTGGCTGCCTTGCAGGAAGAGGGGCTGATCCGGCTAAAGGGGCATCGAAGCATTATCATAAATGACCAGGCTGCTCTGGAGGTCCTCAGTCTGGAGCAATAGTCGGGTCAGTGCGCCAAGGGGCATTCATAACGTCGGCAGTTTGATGTTCAAACTGCCGATTTTCCCCAATAACATGGCAGTTGGGAATTCGCTTTTTGGGGCAGCCTGCGGGGCGCTTGTTCCATATGACATATGACAGGGCCAAAAGCGCCAGAGCCAACATGCGATGAACCTCAATAAAAGGCAAAAGTCGACAATAAAAAATCTTAATATCCATAACACTTTATGCTTGGCGGTAGCACGAGTTTGTGGTAGTGTACTTGTAATAGCTCGGTGCTATGAGATCAATTGCGCGACAACAACTGTTTTTCGGGGAAGAGGCAAGGCCGTATGAATATGGCAACACATTTAATTGATATTTTCGCATTATGCTACTTATGCGGAGTGTTGCGCAACAGCACGATGATAAAAAGCAATCGCAAAAAGCCCTTTGCGATTGCGATCTTTCTTGCTGTCATCGCGGTTTTATCCGAAGTGGGCACGTTCTTAGCAGAGGGGCAGGCTGGTCTTCGCAGTTTGCATGTGGCATGCAATGTCATCGGTTTTTCCCTTACCCCAATGATCCCTCTGGCATTGATTGCGATATTTGATACAAAACTGCTCCGAAAGAGAAAATGGCTGCTGTTGCCCACAGTGGTTAACCTTGCGTTAACTGTTTCATCCCTCTTTAATGGAATGATTTTTATGATAGACGCAAGCAATCGATACTTCAGGGGCAGCCATTATTCGATCTTTGTCGCGGTTTATGGCATTAATCTATTGTTTCTCCTGGTCTATACGCTGTATATCACCCAAAAATATCGTTATCCGATTATCGGTAAGGTTTCGGCCTTGCTGGTTTTCACTGTCGTCTGCACCAGCATTCAGCTTGTGAATCCCGCGGCCTATTCCACATGGCATTGTGTAACGATATCCTTGATCCTGTACTTCCTCTTGATGTCAGACTTCGATTGCAGCTTTGACCCCCTGTCGGGCCTATATAACCGATATACCTTTGATAAAGCGGTCAAGCAGATGACGCATAAAGGCTCGTTGTCCATCGTTGTTCTGGATATCAACGATTTCAAGAACATTAACGATACCTATGGTCACTTTTATGGAGACATCGTGATCAAAGAGGTGGCCGCAACGATCCGGGAATCCTTTGATCGGTGTTGCCAATGCTATCGCATTGGAGGAGATGAGTTTGCCGTTATCTGCGATGAAACAGATCATGCAATCATCGAACTCCAACTCGAAAAAATGAACCATGCCCTTGCACAAAAGCGCAAACTCGATCAACGGATACCCTCCGTTGCTTACGGGTATAGCATATATCGCCAAGGTGAAGATTCAGACTTCGGAAAAACCTTTCACGATGCAGATGCAAAGATGTATCAGTCCAAGAAGCTGCATCGGGCCCGGACTGTCCGGAGCCATGATTAGCAATCTTCATGCGGGCATGGCGTTTGGATCGATCATGGAACAACCCATGGAAGATTGAGAAGCTGGACAGCGATTTGATGCTGTCCAGCTTCAGTATTTGGCGATAGATTTGTTTTAGTAACCAGAAAAAGCGGGCAGTAGCTGATGCCTGGATGCTCCCTGGAGGAGGCGGATACGGCCTAAACAGCGAGCTTCGAGCGGCACCAACGCCAACAAGGGCGTCATCGCGCCGACTCGCGAAAAACCGTTCGAGAAGTTCCTGCGATCAGCTTGTCTGCGTCCGAACCGGATGGACTTTCGCTTAAAACGCGTTTTCGTTGAGCTTGAGTTTTCCGATCAGCTCCTTCAGGAAGTGGGATTGACCGGACAGCTCTTCGCTGGCCGCCGCGCTTTCCTCGGCAGTGGCGACATTGGTCTGAACCACCGTCGAGATTTGCTCCACGCCCTGATTGATTTGCATAATCGCCGTCGCTTGCCCGTTGGAGGCTTCCGAGATCTTATCGATCAAGGTCACCGCTTCGGATGTTACCTGGGAAGTCTTTTCTAAAGCATGGGCGGTCTTATTGGCGATTTCAGAGCCGTTGGTCACCGCTCGGATCGTTTCCTCGATCAGTTCGGCGGTATCCTTCGCCGCATCAGCCGATTTTTTCGCAAGGTTCTTCACTTCGTCTGCAACAACCGCAAAGCCCTTTCCGGCGGCTCCGGCGCGGGCTGCCTCCACTGCGGCATTCAGCGCAAGGATGTTCGTCTGGAAGGCGATATCGTCAATCATTCGGATGATCTTAGAAATCTCGGAGGACTTGTGGTTAATCTGGTCCATAGCGTCCATCATAACCTTCATTTGGTCGTTGCTGATTTGCAGCTCCTGGATGGCGGACTCTGCCTTGTCCCGGGCTGCTTTTGCGTTTTCGGCATTTCTCCTGGTTTCCTCGGTTACTTCGGCAATGGAAGCGGACAGCTGCTGAATGGAGCTTGCCTGCTCCGTCGATCCCTGGGAAAGCGCCTGCGCGCTGATGGCGATCTGCTCTGCGCCGCTGTCCACCTGATCTGTGGACTGCCTGATCTGCACCAGCATGGCGTTCAGGTTGGACAGCAGTGCCTGCAAATGATCCTTGAGCTTCTTAAACTGGCCGACATACTCCATTTTGGTTTCATATTGCAGGTTGCCGTTGGAGATGTTCATCAAAGCGTCGGATACTTCGTCGATATATCCCTGATAATTGACCAGCTTTGCGATCGTCAATTGCATCGCCTTTGCAAGCTGCCCCGTTTCGTCCTTTGAATTGACAGAAAGCTGGACGTCGAAGTGGCCGTCTGCGATCTGCTGCGCCGCGGCCGTTACCTGTTTGATCGGTTTGGCAATTCTGTTGCTGATAAAGAAGGTTATCACGGCGATAACGAGCAGCATCGCAAAGGTTGCGAGCAAAACAGACCGCATCATGGACGACGATCCTTCCTGGAGGATTCCGTTAACGGCCGTCATGGGTACGCCGACAAAATAAACGCCAATGATTTCGTTATTCTCATCAAACATAGGGCTGTATGAGGTCATGTATTCAACGCCGAGTATGCCGGCAGCGCCCAAATAGGAGTTGCCGTTTGACACTTCCCGATAGGCGGTGCCCTGGGGGTCCAACTCGGTTCCGATGATCCTTTCGCCCGTTTCGCCCGTGACAGTTGTGATCACTCTGATAAACTGATTCCCGTCCTTTACAAAAACGGTTGCAACGGCGTTCATGCTTTCGGAAAAGCGATCGATGTATTCAAATTGTCCATCGATGGGCACCCCGTTTTGATCGACCAATTGATCGCCGTCCAAACGCAATGCGCCGAACTGCTCAGCAAGGTAGTTTTTGAGCATATGGCTCGCACCGGACAATTTATCTTCGATCGTTGTTTGAATAATGCTTTGCGCCATGGTATTGCACCCGATAAGCCCAATGGTGATCGTCAATGCTGAGGATGCGATAACCAACATCAGAGTAATGATGATGAGCTTTGCTTTGATACTTTTCATCAGTAAACCTCCATGCAAATCGCATTGTCGCCAATGCGACCCTATATATCCCTATATATCATTGTATCGTGATTATTTGATTGAACATTAACAAAAATGAGACCTATTCAAATATCCTGATAAATGGAATATAATGAAATTTGATAAACACATTCATTGAGTAGGAAAATTTGATCCAAATCATTGACCATCGCACGCTTAAGTTCAGAAGTACCACAGAAGCATGAAAGGGGATTGACCATGATCAAAACGGGAGTCGTATATGCAACCAAGACGAAACATTCAAAGAAGCTTGCAGAAGCCATTGGTGCTGCCCTAAAAACCAAAGCCGAAAACATCGCGACAAATCCGGTGCTTCAAGGCATTGATCTGCTGTTTGTCGTTGGGGGGATCTATGGAGGGGAAAGCCTGCCCGAGATGCTGGATTACATGAAAGGGCTGGATGGCAGCGAGATCAAAAACGCAGCTCTGGTGACCTCCTGCGCATCGATGAAAAACAGGCAGGACAGCGTTCGCAGGATTCTGATGGAAAAGGAGATCAACGTGCTGGACGAACATCTGTGTCCGGGCAGCTTTCTGTTCTTTCGGTTCGGTCATCCAAACAAAAAGGATGTTCAGCAAGCGGTGGATTTCGCAGTTGAGCTGCTAAAGCAACAGCAAATCTAGCTGGTGGGTTTTGCTTCATACGGATTCATACGTTCATGCAAGGAAAGCCAGGTTCTTTTGTGCCACAGCAAAAGAGCCTGGCTCTTTATAAGGATCGTGATGAATCCTTGGGCAAGGCTTTCGGTTTGCGCGGTCAGAATTCTCATTTTCTGCGGTTCGGGGAATCTTTCTTCGGAGAATTGCCAGTCAATGGATAAAGACATCCATAGAATTACCGATATTAAGTAATATGACCGGTGCGAACCAAGGATTGGTATGCGATCCAACCAGTGCAGATAGGGCGTATACACGAACTGTATATGCCTTGACTGTATTTCGCCCACTTTTCCGATTATGATTGGCACTCCGGATAGATCAAACAGCAATGGGAGGTATGCGATCAGCCACAAAACACAGCCCGCGGGAAGAACCGCAGCCCGATTTTGAAATGCCGCAGGATGACAGGAAGGGCCGGTCTCTTGCTGCTTCATAAAATTTGCAGGAGGAGGAACAGTGAAAAGACATGATAAAAAAGATCAATAGCAGCATAAAAGGAAAAATATTGGTGCCAGTCGTTGCTGTTTTTATCGCATGTATGGCGCTCGTACTTTTCATAAACCTGAGCATTGCCTCAAATAGCATGAACGACCTGTCCAGCGACTTGATGGCGGAAATGAGCTTGCATTACTCCAGCAATATTCAGGGGAAAATCAACGCTTCGCTGGAAAGCTTGAATACGCTCAAACTGCTCGTCGCAGAGTTCGCCGAGAAAGGCAGCTACAACAGGGAACGAATCATCGAAATCCTGAAAGCTGACGTTCAGGAAAACGAAAACGTGTTCAGCGCCTATACCATATGGGAGCCCAATGCCTTTGACGGCAACGACAAATCCTATTCCGGCAAAGCGGGACACGACAACACCGGAAGATTCATTCCGAACGTTGTCCGGGGCAGCAATGGCATCTTTGTCGAACCCGTTGCGGGATATCAAACAGCCGAATATTACCTGATTCCCAAGGAAACGGGGCAGCAGTGGGTGACGAATCCTTTCGAGTATGAGGTCGGCGGGGAAAGAGTGTCTCTGACGTCTATGGTCGTCCCGATCGTTATCGATGGGAAGTTTGTGGGGATCGTCGGGCATGATATTCTGGTGGACACGCTGTTCCAAGAAGTCAAGGATACCCAGCTTTTTGACACGGGCTATCTGTTGATCTGCGACTCCAATGGAAACATCATCTACAATCCCCATCCGGAATCAATCGGAAAGTCCGTATACGGTTATTTGGATGCATCTGCGACAGACAGCCTGAAGAAGGCGGTGGCCTCGGGAACGGGGGTTACGTTTGATTCCTATTCCAAGCTGACGAAAAACCACAAGCGGTTTGTGTTTGAACCCCTCTCGGTGGGGAACAGCACCTGGTGGGTCGCTTCAACAGCTCCCATCAGCGAGATCAACAGGCCGGTCACCAGCAGTTTGCTCTCCGGCATTTTGATCGGTGTGCTTGCAGCCATCGCCATCGGGTTCGTCCTCATGATGCTGGTAACCCGCATCACGCGCCCGATCAACGATCTTGTGGGAGTCGCCAACAAACTTGCCATTGGCGATGTTAACGTCGACGTGGACGTCAAGTCGGACGACGAGATCGGCAAGCTGATGCAGTCCTTTGGCAAGATGATTGACAGCATCCGCGAACAGGCCCAGGTTACAGAAAGAATCGCCGCCGGCGATCTGACAGCAGAGGTCACAATTCGGTCGGATCAGGATCTTCTGGGCAAGAGACTCAGCGAGATGATCCGGATGAACAATGAAGTGCTGAGCAACATCAACTCTGCCTCCGAGCAAGTGGCGGCAGGCGCCAGGCAAATCTCCGATTCGAGCATTGCCCTCTCCCAGGGGGCAACCGAACAGGCCAGCGCCATTGAGGAGCTCACGGCATCCATTGAGGAAGTGTCTGCTCAAACCAAAAAGAACGCCGAAAATGCAAATCACGCCAGCAGGCTGGCAGAAACCGCCAAAGAGAACGCTCTGAAGGGCAACGAGCAGATGAGGGAGATGCTCAGGGCGATGAAGGATATCAACGACTCGTCGACGAACATCTCCAAGATCATCAAGGTCATCGATGAGATTGCGTTCCAGACCAACATCCTGGCCCTGAATGCCGCCGTCGAGGCTGCAAGGGCGGGTCAGCACGGCAAGGGATTTGCCGTGGTCGCCGAAGAGGTCCGCAACCTTGCGGCGCGTTCCGCAAACGCAGCCAGAGAAACCACGGAAATGATCGAAGGCTCCATCAGCATCGTCGAAGAAGGGACGAAGATCGCGAACGGAACTGCCGGCGCGCTGAACAAGATTGTGGAGAACGTCGAAGAAGTGGCGAATCTTGTCAACGACATTGCCGTCGCTTCCGGAGAACAGGCGACCGGAATCGCGCAGATCAATCAGGGCCTCACGCAGGTATCCCAAGTGGTTCAGACCAACTCGGCGACGTCCGAAGAAAGTGCGGCCGCCAGCGAAGAACTGGCAAGCCAGGCTGCGCTGCTGCAGGAACAGGTCAAGAAGTTCAAGCTGAAGAATGGAACCATGGCTCACCAGCCGAAGCTGGATGCGCCTGCCCCCAGCACTTCTAGCGCTGCTGATGCCAGTGAGGGCAAGAAGAAGGGGTTCTCGTTCGGGAAAAAAGCCTCCTCGAAGGACAGTGGCTTTGGAAAATACTGATACCGGTTGAACAGGCAACCAGGGGAGCCGAAAGGCTCCCTTGCTTGTTCCTGGCAGAGCTGTTGCCAGCGGCAGATTGAGGCAAATCAGTGCCTGGAGGAGATGCGGCAGAAGGAAAATCGTTGAAAAACATGTGCAGTAAACGTACTATCAGAAAAGACAGATCTAGGGAACAAACTTAAAAAAGCATTCTGGACGGAAAAAGAGAGCCTGTACGCCCTGCAAAGGGCGGTTATTCATCGGCCTGGCGTCTGCTGCCCGCATTCGGTCTGAAAAAGGCTCTTTGGCGCAATACTCGGATCAAGTCAGCACAGCAATCTGCCAGTGACAAAACGCAAATAGAGGTATGCATCAAGCCGGGCGGAAAGCAACCGTCCACAGACACAAGGAGGCTCCAATGAAGGAATCGGTGTTCAAAGGTGTCAAGTCCAAATGGCTACCCCTGTACGAACAGTTTCGCGGCATGGCGATGGAACGTGTCGGCGCATTTGAAGAGCGGGTTGTCTCCAACGTCGTGCTTTGGAAGCACAGCTCGACGTTTGCCGAAATCAGAGCGAATAGAGACTGCTTGGTCATTGCCTTTCCTTCCGATGAAGCTCACGAAGAGTGGGCGCCGTCCAGAATTCTGCAAACGTCAAAAAACCGCGTCATTCACTATTTCAAAGTAGGGGACAGCACCCGGTTTGCGGAGCTGATCGAACGAATCTCCAAGGCGTACGACCTGACCCGGTCGAACCGGGTCCGCAAGCCTCCTGCGGAAAAACAGGTGCACACCACAGTGGACGGATACATCGCGCAATTCCCGGATGACGTGCGCGAAATCCTTCACGCCATCCGCAACACCATCCGTCAAGCCGCTCCGAATGCGAAGGAAAAGATCAGCTGGCAGATGCCGACGTATTGGCAGAACGAGAATTTAGTTCATTTTGCAGCGGCGAAAAACCATGTGGGGTTCTATCCCGGTGAAAGCGGGGTCCGCGCATTTTCGGACAGGCTGGCAGGCTACAAGACCACGAAGGGCACGATTCAGTTCCCGATTTCACAGCCGATACCCTATGATTTGATTGCCGAAATCACGCGGTTTCGGGTCGCCGAAGCCACTCGCGGAACCCAATGCGGCGCTAAAAGTGAGCTCATCGAGTTCGAAGCCGTCATCCAGAAGGTTCCGGATCTGGACGGCGCCTATATTGAGATTCCCTTTGACGTAAAAGAAAGGTTCGGCAAAAGCCGCGTACCCGTCCACGCTACGTTTGACGGCGAACCCTATGACGGAATTTTGGTAAAGATGGGAACGCCCTGTCACATCCTGGGAATCCGCAAGAGCATCCGGGCGAAAATCGGCAAACAGCCCGGCGATACCATCAAAGTCACCATTGCGGAAAGAAAACAAGAAGCAAAAGGTGGGTCGGTTCCACAAAAATGAACGTCAAAGCAATAAGCAAACAGGCAGCTTGGATGGTTATGAATCATCCACGCTGCCTGCAATGCTTAACATGGGTTTTCCCTCCCTTGGGAAGGCTCCTGCACCAAAGCGGGAACATGCGTTATGGATACAGCCCAAAAAGGCGCAGGAGCCTTTGCCAGAAGGTCAGTTTTACCGGCGGTGAAGTGGCGGGTTGCACTTCGGGCAATTCGATGGGGGGAGTTTTCAGCACGAACTGGACGGCGGAAACTACTATGTTTTTTTCGGAAACAAAGGAAACAGGGGTGAAATCCGACTTGTCATAGCGCTTGGTCAGCTCGTCGATTTCGGCCTGCACTTCGTCGGGCAGTCCGGCCACCGCGTCGTTCAGCTCACTGGTGCCGGAGGATAATTCCTTCGCACCGGAATTCAGCTGGCCAAGCCCGCCCTTGAGCGACTGGATGCCCTGATGCACAGCGCCGTAGCCGTTGCTCAGACTGAGAACTCCGTTCATATACTCGTTAAGGCCGTCGTGAAACTGGGAATAACGGTTGGAAAGTTGGGAAAGTCCCTGCTTCAACTGCCGAAGCTGCAGCATCAAATCCATTCCGTTCAAAGCCTGGTCGATGGCGTCTGCCATTTCGGAAAGCGTGCCCGCCACCGTGCCAATGGAGCTGGAGATGGCGTCCAGACTGCTCTCCACCGTGGCAAAGGCCTGCTTCGTCGCATCATAAGTGGCTTTGACGGCCTTGGATGCCGCGTAATGCTCCACGAGCTGGTCCAGGGCATGCGTCAGTTCCTGGTTGCCATACACGAGGGCATAGAGGGGGGTGGGGTCCACATCTGACGCGGGTATGGCCATGATCGCCGCATCCAGGGCAGAATAGGCGGAAGCGTACCCGGTTTTCAATGGTTCGATGTTGCCGGCGATTTGATTCAGCCCGTCCGCCAGCTGCCGCAAGGCACCGGGCAGCGCATCGAAGTCTCCCGGATTGAACCCTTCCTCGCCGCTTTGACCTTCAAGCCCGCCGACAATACTCGCCAATGCCGCATGGATTTGCGAGGAAGCCTCCAGCAGTTGTGTGGAGTAGCCGCCAAGCTGCGACAAGCCGCCCGCAACATCCGCGGAGCCGTCGGCCAGCCTGCGCGCCCCCGCATAGGTTTGCGAAATGCCGTCGGACAATTTCGCAACGCCTTCATTCAGTTCATCCACAGCGTCTGCAAGGCGGGTCATGTCCCCCGTCAAACCGGCGGTATCCGGCACTTCGATGGGCATGGAAAAGGGCATTGCGGTGATCTCGATGCCGCCCATGGAAAAATCCTGCACATTGGCCGTTATGGTGATCTGAGCATTCGTATTCGGCATGACGGTGTGGGCGACCACCTTGTTTCTTCCCGCGCTGGCGATGGTGGCGTTTTCGGACTGGATATCCGCGCAGTACCGCGTGTCCAGCGTCAGGGAAATTTGAAGCATATAGTTTTCAAAGAACACCGGATTCGCCGCCGGATTGGCGACAACCGAGATTGCGATGGCAAGGGCGCCGCTTTTGCCTGCCAGTTCGGAAGGCGGAATTTCCTTCCCGTTCAGGCTGTACTTGATGGCGAACGTCCAGGGCAGGTGCCTTGCTTTCAGCGTTCCCTGATAGTAAAAGTGATCGGCCGCGGTCTCGACGGTGATGGCATCGCCGTTTTGCGTCAGTTGCTCCGAGGACGTCATATTGCTCACGGCGCTGTAATCGCCGTAATCGGTGATCTTTCCGCCGCGGAAACTGTTGACGACATAAATGCTTTGCACGCTGCCGTCATGATCCAAAATTCCGTAGACAACTTCTTCCTTTGGCGTGGACGCACCCGCTGCAAAGGCAGGCACCGCTGTACAAAGAAGGATGGCTGCCGAAAAAAGTATCGAAAGGATTCGTTTCATCTCTTACACTCCTTTTAGATGGACTCGACATTTTTACGGCTGAAGCCGCTTTTCAGCGTTGTTTTTTTGATCAATCCGTCAAACAGTACAAGCAGCGCGGGCAGTACGCAAACCACCATCACGAAGGACAGGATCGTGCCCCTGCCTAAAAGGACGCCAAGCTCCGACACGATGGGGTTGCTGGAGGTCACCGAAAGGGTAAACCCCGCAATCGAAAGGATGCTGGCAGACAGCAGGATGGCAGACAGATTGCCCGCAAGCGTCTGGTGCATGGCTTCTTTTTTTGGAAGCTCTTTTCTGTTCGTCAGATAGTGGTTGGTCAGGAGGATGGCGTAATCCACCGTCGCCCCCAGCTGCACGGTGCTGACAATGAGATACCCGATGAAGCTGAGGGAGCTGTCCGTGAAGTACGCGATGGAAAGGTTGATCCATATCGCGGTTTCGATGGCAAACACAAGGAATACCGGCACAGAAATTGAGCGGAAGGTCAACAGGATCACGAGGAAAATGCCGATGACTGCCACAAGATTGACAATCCCCGTATCCATCTCCACCACGCCTTTCATGTCAAAAAGGGTCGCGCTCTGACCGGTAAGGTAATAGGTATCGTAATACCTTTTGGCGGTATTGAGCACCGATTGCACGGTGTCAAAGGTCTGTTCGCCCTCTTCGGGGTTATCCGTATACAGGATGATTCTGGCGTATCGCTCGGAGTAAAACTGGTGGGCAACCTCCTCGGGGACGTAATCCGGCGGAATCTCCGCGCCCACAGCCGTGGTATAGGAAACCACGCTGGTCACATGGGGAATGGCGGAAAGCTCGTCGCAAAGGGTGCTTTCTTTCCCCTGGTTTTCCTTTGGAATCAGCAACACCAAGGCATTTTCCTTCCCAAACACGGCTTCGATCCGTACGGCGTCCTTTCCTGCCTGGGTACTTTCCGCCATACTGCCCATGCCGTACATGAACTCCGTGTTGGACTGCGCGAGAAAACACGGAACCACCACCACAAGCGCCAACGCCATGAAGGGAATTCGCGCTTTCATCAGGGCTTTGCCGGGTTTTTCAAAGCTGGGGACAAGGCTTTTGTGCTTTGTCTTTTCCAACAGCTTGAAAGACGCAAGGGTCAATGCGGGCAGGAAGATCATCACGGAAAGGAAGCTCAGCACGATACCCTTGGCCAGGTGGATGCCCAAATCCGACCCGATGCCAAACCGCATGAACAGCAAAGCCACAAAACCGATCACAGTGGTGGCCGCGCTGGCCGCCACCGTGGGCAGCGATCGCTTCATGGCAAGCCGCATTGCTTTTTCGGGTTCATGGGAGGAAAGGTAATCGTTGAAACTGTGCAGCAGAAAGATGGCGTAATCCAACGAAACCGCAAGCTGCAGAACCGGACTGACGGTTTGGGTCACGAAGGAAAACTCGCCAAAGAAGGCAGAGGTTCCCATGTTGATCATTACGGCAACGCCAATGGTAAATACGAATAAAAGCGGCTCCAGCCAGGACGTGGAGGAGAGGGTGAGGATGATCAGCACAAGCGGGATCAGGATCGCCATGGCGTTTACCACTTCGGTTACCGCGAGTTCCTGCATGGTGGCGGCATTTGCCGCGTCGCCCGCAACGGCGCCGCCTTCCCCGATCGCTTTACGGATCCCGCCAATCGCCGCCGATTCCATTCCGCTTTCGATGGATACGTTCAACAGGGCATTGCCGTCCTTGTAGTAATTCTTCGTAATGGAAGCGTCCAAAAACTCCGGCGGCGTGACGGACAGGACATCCCTGCCCAGCACGTCGTCCAGCCAGTTGACCGAGTTGACGCCGGGAATGGCGGCAATTTGATCCTTAAACGCGAGGGCTTCGCGTATGGTCACGTCGGTCAGCATCACCCTTGTGTTGGGAGTGTCTTCTTTGAACTCTTCCTGAATGATGGAAATGGCTTTGGTGGATTGCGCATCCTGGGGCAGATAATCCACCATGTTGTAATTTACCGAAATCAGCCCTGCAAGCAAAGCGCAGACCGCAGCCAGGGCAAGGAACATAATGATGACGGTTTTTTTATGCGTTGTGACCACCTGCGAAAACCTTTCCATGCAGGATCCTCCTTATTCCAATGAAAGGCTGGGCACCTTTACTCAACGTGTGCCGTTCATTTAACAGTGTGTTTAAAAACGTTCTAAAATATAGTATAATGTCAATGTGTTGAAGATAAAATAATCAGATATTTACGAAATGACGATTGCCCGACATACAGAGGGCGACGTGTTTAGCATTCAACAAATCAAACGAAAATGGAGGGAAACGCCATGCGAGCCCGAAAGGAGGACAGACGGGTCAAATATACAAAAATGGTCCTGAAGGAGAGCTTCATTGCGCTATTGGAGGAAAAAGACATTTCGCAGATCACCATCAAGGAGATCTGTGAAAACGCCGATATCAACCGCGCGACCTTTTACGCGCACTATACCGACCAGTACGATCTGATGCGCAAAATTCAGGACGAACTGTTTGACAACGTGGATATGTACCTTTCCGCCTATACCAAGAACGAAATGCCCGTCGTGCCGGTGGACATTGTGGAGCGGATTTTCGAGTACATCCAGGAAAACGCGCGGCTTTGCAGGCTGCTGCTCAGCGAACGGGGGGACATCAACTTTCAAAAGCGCGTGATGACCCTCGTCTACGAAAAAAACATCATTGAGCTCACCAAAAGCGGCAAAATTTCCAAAGAGGATGCGGAATACATCTATGCCTTTACGCTCACCGGCTGTATCGGAGCCATCCAGAAATGGCTCAACGACGATATGAAAAAATCCCCGCGATTTATGGCGGAAATGCTGATCAAGCTGACCAGCGAACTGCCTGAGCTGATGGTGAATGGATGATGCGGCCAAGTATCCCTTCTTGCATGCCGATTTTTGCCGCCCCCGTTCTTTGAGAGAAGATCGATTGCAGCCACAATAAAAATGCGCCGACGGGCATATGCAGCACATCGGTCGCTTCTTGGTTCGGATTGTTGCTGTTGCGCATGCGATCAAAGTTGCAGGGGAGAAGGAGGGAGTGGCAAAGAATCGGCAATAAAAAAAGAGATACGGCTTACGGCTTGATGATGGGATTGGCTTTTTGCTTGGTGGTTTTGGCCTTTCCCTGGATTTCCGGTACAGGGGGCATGTCGTTTTTGGGCATATGGGTTTTGTGGTTGCTCTCGGTGCCGTGGGGTTCTCTGGGGTCCGGGCGTCGCATTCCCGCTTTTGCCATTTCTTCCTCCTTAAACGTCGTTTCTTTTGATGGACTGCTTCTTTGCGTTCTTGTTCTGGTTTTGGTTTTCTCGGGTCAGTGGGATCTGCCCGTTACACTTTTCCGTCCGGACATTTTTCGGATCGGGCTGGCTGTCTTTTGGCATGGGATCACCTCGATATCAACTTGCGCATTCTCGGCGATCCTTATGCAACCAAATCGAAGGAGCAGCGCTCCGTCAGAAAGATGGTTTTTGAACCCTTTTTGCTTTCCCGCTCAAAGAAGGCTCAAAAAGGGACGGAAGGCGGAGGGCAAAGTCCGTTCCGCAAGAAGTGTTTCTTTCGTCACCCAGGAAAACGCGTCGGGCATGTTCTCACAAGAAACGACATAGCTCACCATGCTCCATTCCACATGGGTAAAAACGTGTTTCCTGTGAAGCCCTTCGGCAATCGCGGCAACCGCAATTTTCCATTGTGTGAGTATGCCCTGCGCCTGAGCCGGGGTCAGGTTGCCTTCTGCGTTGGGGAACTCCCAAAGCCCGCCAAGAAGGGCGCCCGCCTCGCGTTGCCGGATCGCAATCCTGTCGCCGCACCGAAGCAGGAAGACGGTTTTTTCCTCCTTCTTTCTGGGAGGCTTTTTGGATTTGACGGGAAGCGACATCTGCGTATTGGTCTGGCATGCGTAGCACATAAAGTGAAGCGGGCAGTCGCCGCATTTGGGCACGCCATTGGGAAGGCAGATCACTGCGCCCAGTTCCATCAAAGCCTGCGTGAAATCGCCGCAACGCGTTGCCGGATAAATTGCTTCCAGCAGGTTTGCGACATTCCTTTTCACTTTCTGTGCGGAAACGTCCTGGCGGCATCCCGTCAGCCGCGCGATGACGCGCAGCACATTTCCATCCACCGCAGGAACGGGCTGTCCGAAGCAGATGGAGGCGATGGCCCCCGCCGTATAGTCCCCGATGCCCGGCAGGGCGCGAATGTCCCTGTATTCTTTCGGGAACCTGCCGCCATGGTTTTCCATGATTTCTTGCGCGGCCTTATGCAAGTTTTTCGCGCGGCGGTAATAGCCCAGCCCTTCCCAGAGTTTCAAGAGCTTTTCTTCGTCCGCCTCTGCCAGGCTCTGGATGTCCGGGAACTGGCGGAGAAAGCGGTGATAATACGGAATGACCGCTTCCACCCGCGTCTGCTGAAGCATGATTTCGGACACCCATACGCGGTAAGGGTTCAAATCCCTTCGCCAGGGCAATACCCTGGCGTTTTCGTCATACCATGCCAGAAGGGGTGACACCATATCGCCAAGTGGGTTGGTTTGGACCGGTTCGCACGCAGTATTTTTCAAGGGCTCCTCCTGTGTAAAGCAAAGATCCAGCCAAGTATACCAGCAACTGTCGGGTTTGTCTCTGCATGTCCCAAAGGAATCCTTTGGGAGCGATTTGTAAACCGCGCGTATGGCCGCACATATAATGGCGTGAAATGACTTTTGAATGAGGTGGTGCGCTTGAGGACGCTGCGCTATGGCATGTCTGGCACAGATGTCATGGAAATGCAGGCGATGTTACGAAAGATCGGCCACGATCCCGGGCCCATTGACGGGATTTTCGGCGCCCAGACACAAAGCGCGGTACAGCGCTTTCAGCGACGGTTCGGTCTCGTCCCGGACGGCATTGTCGGGCCGGCGACGTGGCGTGTCATGGAGCGTTTCCTGCTGGGTTACGACGTGTATACGGTGCGGCCGGGGAACACGGTTTGGGGTATCGCCCGGGCTTTCGGCACCAGCGTGGAGGCCATTCTGACCGCCAATCCGAATGTCGATCCCGACCGGATCTTTGTGGGTCAGCAGCTCATCATTCCCGATGAAATTCCGGTGGTGGACACCAATATCGATTACACCTACGCTGTCCTTGAACGGGACATCCAGGGCCTGAAGGCGCGCTTTCCCTTCCTTCAAGTCGGCGTGGCGGGGCGGAGCGTGCTGGGCAAAAACCTGTATTATCTGCGGTTGGGGGAAGGGCCGAACGAAGTGTTCTATAACGCGGCCCATCACGCCCTGGAATGGATCACGACCCCCGTGCTCATGAAGTTTATCGAAGATTTCGCCCACGCCTTTTCCCGGGGGCAAACGCTGGGATCGAATTTTAGTCCGGTGGAAATTTACCGGCAGAGCTCCCTGTATTTCATCCCCATGGTCAATCCAGACGGGGTGGATCTGGTGCTTGACGGTTTGTCGCCGGATAATCCGTATTACGACCGGCTGATCGCGTGGAACGGGGGCAGCAGCGATTTTTCCACCGTCTGGCAGGCAAATATTCGCGGTGTGGACCTGAATCACAATTATAACGCCGCCTGGGAAGAATCCAAGCGGGCGGAAGCCGAACTTGGCATCACCGGCCCGGGCCCGACGCGCTACTCCGGCCCAGCGCCGGAATCCGAGCCGGAAACCCGGGCTGTGGCGGATTTCACGCGCAATCGCAACTTCCGGCTGGTCATGGCCTACCACAGCCAGGGCGAGGTCATCTTCTGGGACTTTATGGGGCTGGCTCCGCCCGAGGGGCGCGCCATCGGCGAGCAGTTTGCGCGCGTGAGTGGCTACACGCTGTCAAGTCCGGAGGGGATCGCCTCCTACGCCGGATACAAGGACTGGTTTATCCAGGATTGGCGTCGACCGGGTTATACCATCGAGGTAGGACGCGGGCGCAATCCATTGCCCATTTCGCAGTTTGATTCCATCTACGCCAAAAACCTCGACATGTTGCTGCTTTCTACGACCATATGAGCACCCGTCGGGGAAAACTGCTGCGCCGGGTCGAACCCGCACTGTATGGGCGATGCAATTTATGAACTGGCGGCGGCTCTTTGCCCGCTGAAACATGGAATGGGATCTGGTGGTTGCTTGATCTTCCAGAGGACTTGCTAAAAGCAGATGCAAGGACTTTTTCAAAACTGCAAAAAACCCGCTTAGAAAGCGGGTTTTTGCTGAAAGAAGGGATTAGGAGCGATACTTTCATCCTGTGCGACCGAAGATGGTGGCAACGGGATGGCGGAGTCCGCAAACAGGGGGCAAGGATCGCAGAACTTATGGATGTTCCCCGCATCCATGCCCGCCACAGGCATCCCCGCGGTGCCGGCCTTGATGTTCACACGCAGCATTCGAATTGAACTTGAGTTTTCCCGCCAGCAACTGTTCTACGCATTCGTCGGCATCGCCGGATACGCCCCCGTACAGTTTGATTCCCGTTTCGGCTAACGCTCTCTTTGCGCCTGCGCCGATCCCGCCGCAGATGAGGGAATCCACGCCGATCTTTTTCAGAATATCGGCAAGGGCGCCATGCCCGCTGCCGTTGGTGTTGATCGTCGTCATGACGGCAATTTTGCCGTTTTCGATGTCATAAACCTTAAACCTTCTGGTATGCCCAAAGTGTTGAAACACTTGGCCATTGTCAAAAGCCACCGCGATCCTCATGCTCGACTCCTTTCATTTCATTCACGATTCATCAGAGTTGTTTCCGCCAACCCACCGATTATTCGCAAGCCGTGCAGCTGTATCCTCTGCGAAACTGCGCCTGCAAGGAGGAGTGGTTGGGTTCATTCTTCGCTGCTTTTGCCATTTCCAAAGCGGCGTCTCCTTGGATGGCAGTGGCAGAATCCGCAGCCGGAGGTTTCTCCATTGCAAAGGACGTAATTGCCGCCATGGATGGATAGCTTCAACCCGTGCACCAGGGCCTCTGCCAGTTTCCTGCGCGCGCTGTTATAGATTGCCTGGGCGGTCGTCCGGGCGATATTCATGCGTTCGGCGCATTCTTCCTGCGTCAATCGCTCCAAATCAATCAGCCTGATGGTCTCATACTCATCCACAGTCATGACGATGCTCATGCGTTCCGTGTTGCGATCCTCCAGTGGGCCGAAGTGCCGATTCCCCGGCATGCAACAGACGCGCCGGCATTTTCTGGGTCTTGCCATGTTCACCATCCTTTCAAATCATAATTGGCATATGCCATTTATTAGGATTAGGATACAATAGTTTTTGGCATATGTCAATAGTCTTGTCTGTGAACGTACGCTTCGCAAGGGAAGTTCGCCCCAAATCCGGCTCCCCTCAAAAATCGCTTTGCGTGATTATTGTAGGGAAAAGCCTTTGCAGTTAAAGTTGCGAAGGATTTGGCCGATAATTAATAGATAAGGAAGGATTACACCCTATGTATTAACGATGCAAATGGATGCTTCGGTATCAGAAAGCAGAATCAATTTTGAAACTACAAAAAAATGCACTGCAAATCATCATTGCGCTCGTATTTGTGCTGTTCATATCAGGAGGTTGTTCCAGCCAAATAGTAAACATCAAACCCAAGGCTGAATCGGGAGTTCTTGACTTAACACAAGTGCGGCTTGAAAATGACACTGTCGCTTTAGACGGAGAGTGGGAATTTTACTGGTATCAAATATTGTCGCCCGGGGAAACGGACGCAGGGACGTTAACCGGGTACATTCAAATCCCCAGTTCCTGGAACAAAATCCCAGAAATCGAAAATCAGTCGGGATATGGCTATGCAACCTTTCGGATTCAGTTTAAAATAGAGGAAAGAGCAAGGCTGGCGTTGAAGATCCCAAGGCTGTTTACCGCGTATGAACTCTGGGTGAATGGAGAACTGGCTGCCACGGCCGGAAAAGTGGGCAAGACGCGGGAATCCATGGTACCCCAATATCTCCCCCGAGTTGCTTTGATTGACGCGCAGCCGGGGATGAATGAGATCATCATTCAGGTTTCGAATTTCCATCACCGCAGCGGAGGAATGTTGGAGAGCATCTATCTGGGGGGAGAAAAGTATGTGCAAAAGCTGCGGTTCGAAGACCTATCCAGAGAACTGATCGTATTTGCATGTTTGATCTGCTTGGGAGCATATCATCTGGCGCTATTCTTTTTCAGGAAGAAGAATGTTTCATCATTATGGTTCGGGTTGTTTTGCCTTTCCATCGGAATCAGGACGATCTTGGTAGGAGAACGATTCTTCATCTATCTGTTCCCCGATTTTAGTTGGGAAGTTGCCCACAAGCTGCAAACGCTGACATACTATCTCGGCGTGCCATTGATCCTGATGTTTTTCAGGTCGGTGTTTCCGCGGTATTTTCACGCGCGGATCATACGAATAGCTCAGGTTGTTGGCGCTGTCTTCGGGCTGTTGGTTCTCCTTACTCCTGCAAGAATCTTCACGCTGTTCAATCCCATCTATCAAATTTGGAGCGGGTTGTTAATCATCTATATCACCGTCGCCCTAATCAGATTATCCATCAATAAGGAAAAAGGCAGTTGGTTTATCCTTCTTGGCGGAGCGGCCCTGTTATTGAGCAGTGCAAACGATATCATTTTCCTTAGCATTTGGATGAATGATGCCGGGCCCACATTTTTAAGGGATTTGATTCGAACGGGAAGTTTAAGCTCCATCGGACAGCTGATCTTTGCTTTTTTGAACTCTTTGTTGTTGGCAAAGAATTTTTCCGATGCACTGGATCAGGAAGAAGTACTGACAGCCAGGCTGACCGAAATCAACACCCACTTGGATGAACTGGTATTACAACGCACCGAGGATTTGAAAAAATCAAATGAGCAGATAGAACAGCAAAAAGTAGAGTTGGAAATTGCAAATCAGACCTTGCAAAAACTTTCCTATAAGGATCAATTGTCCGGAGTATGGAACAGGAGGAAATATGATCAAATGATTGAAAAGGAATGGCGCCGCTGCTTAAGACATCAAAGACCCATCGCAATCTTGCTCGTGGATATCGACTTTTTTAAGGAGTTCAACGATTCCTATGGGCACATGGCCGGGGATACGTGCCTGGTTCAGATCGGAGAGGTTCTGAATCATTCTTTAAACCGTTCCACCGATATGGTAGCCCGCTATGGCGGGGATGAGTTCGTCGTCTTACTGCCCGAGACCGAGAAGGAAGAAGCCATGAGAACAGCCGAAATGTTACGGCAAAAAGTTGAAGCGCTTCGTATTCCCCATGCTTCTTCGACAGTAAGCGACTATGTTACCGTAACCATAGGGGTTACTTCGTTGGTTCCGAATCAAGATTTGGGCCACGCGGATCTTTTCGGATTTACGGACAAAGCGCTGTATGAAGCAAAGAGCGAGGGCAAGAATCAGGTGAAGTTCTGCTGCGAGGTCGCACAAGAAGAACACTGAGAGCCGGATGATGCGCGCAAACCAGCCTTTTCCGCCAGGCGCGTCGCTGCTTAAGCCCGCCTCTTACGCAATCACAATCGATCGACAAATTATAAAAAAGTAGTATGAGGGAGTCCGTTTGGACTCCCTTATTAAATTTATTTGCGGAAAACGACAAAATATGCAATTATTATACGCAGCATGAAGTTCTTGTAAGTTTTATTGGGTGGAGGAAAGATAAGAATGCTCGATCTTAATGCAAATATGTTCTATAAAGCGAAATTCACGATCACCGCGATTCAACCTGAAGATGATCTGCTTTGGAGAATCGTCCTTCATATCAAAAATTGGCAAACAAGAAAGTGGAACAGGGAAAACGACATTCTTCCAACCGAAAATCGCAGTTGGACCGGACTTAAAAAGGGAGGATCCATTGTTTCGGAAGACAACTCTATCATTATAAAGTCAGAGTATTTTGAGAATGATGAGGGCGGACAGTATTGGGCCTGCAGCATCACCGAGAAGAGAACGGCTCTACCCGGCTATACGCCGCGCCAGTGGGTTACAGAGGTTGGGTATGAGCAGAAGGATTCAACTTCTGCCGTGTTGTCCTGCGTCCTTTTTTATCGTGATGCGCCGGGTTTTGTGGGATTGCTGCAGGAAGCGCCCAGCCTTTCAACGCCGAATCTGATTAAACACATATTGCGAGATAGGAACCTTCATTGTCATAGCGGCAGGGATACAGTAGAGTGCACGCCACAGGAATTGAAAACGGGGGACTGGCCACACTTCTGGGACAGGTTGATTGATAAAGACCGCGAGCTTCCATACATTTATGTCAGTCCGTATATTGATCCCGATTCCCAGGAGGCGCGTCTGCTTGTTTGCCCGGAAAGGCTGGCGGATGTTATTTGTGGCAACGCCATTGTATTCTTTTCAAATTCGCCGGATTTTGCCGAAGAAATGAAGTACCTGTGTCCCAAAGAGTATTCTTGCTACGGCGGGACAATCAGAATTTATTATCCCGAAATTGATTTGGACAGTCAAACTGACCCGTATCGTCATCGGTATATCAAAGCCGTTTCCATTGAAGAATGGGGGTCTGAATGTGTCCTTCAAATGCTTCGCAGAGCATTGGCACAGAACGTCAACTTTTATGATTCTTTTTTCCGAATCGAGGAATGCAGGAAGTTAAAGGAGCATCACAAAAGGCGGAAGCGCATTGCAGAGCTTGAAAAAGAAAAGGATCATATTGAGAATGAAGCGCTGGAAATATTGAGCGAAGAAGAAGAGCGTCGATTGCTTCTGGAAGATTGTATCGAAGCGTTAGAAGAGGAAAAAAGGGAGCTGAAAGAAGAAAACTACAAACTGAATGTGCAAGTTCAAAGCTATCAAACAGCTGCCAGGAAATGCGCGCAACTGGAAACAGCTTTGGAGAACAGGGGCAGACTGGAACGCCTGCCGGATGATCCAGAGTCGGTGATGAGGTTTTTCCGCGACATCTTTTTGGAAAAGCTTGATTTTTCGGATGATGCCTATAAGTCTGCGAAAACCTGTAAGCTCGATCCTTGCGAACAATGGAGAGTCTTTTTTGCACTGGCTATGGAAATGCGGGAGCTGTTTATCATGGGAAATTGCGATCCTTATAAAGAGTTTAAAAACAGCACCGGAATTGAATGCAAACGCGGCGAAGGATCCATGACCCGGAAGGACAAGAGGCTCATGCGGCAATTCCAGACAGAATATGACGGAGAGATCATCGATATTGAACCGCATATCACCTATCCAAAACTGAAGCAAAGCATCCATTTCGGCTTTTCTGAAAAGCATCAGAAAATCATCGTCGGACATTGCGGTGAACATATGGAAAACTACACTACCAGGAAAGTAAAATAAAGAATGATAAGACAGGAGCTTTACGCATGGGCTCCTGTTTTTTTTGATTGAACGACCTGCCACATCCCTCACAGAGAGATGAAAAAAGAATGGTAAAGAGCAGAGTTCGTGGGCTGTGAATAGTTAATTATGTTTAACTTAACATTGACAATTTTTTGATTTGTGATATCCTTTGCGGTAATGTTGTATTGAGTCATATTGACATTTGACAGATGTCATATGATATAAAATGTTCCAAGGGAGACAAAAACCATGAAGAAAATCACAAGTGTTCTTTGCCTTCTGTTGAGCATCATGATGTTTGTAGCATCAGGATGTGCGCCAGCTGCAACCGATTCGGACTTAGCTGTAAAACCTGATGTTATCGTTGTTGGTGGCGGTATGGCAGGACTGACTGCTGCTGTACGCGCAAGCGAACTTGGTGCGAAAGTTGTGCTATTTGAAAAGCTCAGACTTGGCGGAACCGGCTATATGGCAGGGGGCTCCTTAAGCGGCGCGGGTTATGAGATTCAAAAAGCCGCCGGGATCGAAGACAGCCCCGAAAAATTCTTCCAGGACTTCATTGACATGGGCGGCGGATTGGAAAACCTGAACGAAGAGATCGCCCGCAAGCATGCTCAGGAATCTGGTCCGGCAATCGACTGGATACAGAATTATGTGGAAATGAGCGACAAGGTTGACCATGGCAGCTATCTGCCCATGAACACCATGCGTGTCACCTATACCGCAGGGGGATCCGCAGCCGGCAACGCTTCCTATTTCGTTGAAGGACTTACTGCCAAGCTTGATGAGTATGTACAAAAGGGTACAGCTCAGATCTTGCTCGAAACGGAAGTAGAAGACATCATACTGGATGATAAAGGTGATGTAATCGGCGTAATCGCAGACGGAAAAGAGTACCACGCACCATCCATCATTATCGCAACTGGCGGATATGGCTACAGCGAAAAGTGGCTGAAAGAGTTTGCGTTTACAAACGTAACTTCCTTCGCTATTACCACAGCAACGGGTAGCGGTTACGACTTTGCGCGTAAAGCTGGAGGCATCTTTGACAACATGGACTATTGCGCTGCATATGCAGGCTCGATTCCTGTGCAGGGTTTCCAGGCTGCTTTGAGCGCCAATGTTGCTTACGAGGGCGTGGTCTGGCTCAACACCGCCGGCGAACGCGTCATGAATGAGCCGATTGCAAACTCTGGTGACAGAGACAGAATTTGGCGTACGACTGACCAGAACATCATTTACGTTCTTGTGTCCGAAAACATGCTGAAGGACGACGTCGCTTTCTTCCGTCCGATGATGGGCTTGAACGCTACCTATGAGAACATGCCCACCATGAACGAACTCATCGAAAAGGGCCTTGCGTTCAAGGCTGACTCCTTCGAAGACCTTGCCAACCAGCTCAACATCCCCGGCCTTGTTGCTACCATGAACAAGTACAACGAGGACGCGAAGGCGGGCAAGGATACCGTGTTCGGTCGTACGGATGGACTCATCCCCTTCGAAGGCACGATCTACGCCGTGAAGACGGTTCCCTACATCCTCATGACCCAGGGCGGTCCCCGCATCGACGCTGACGGACAGCTCGTTCGCGAAGACGGATCCAAGATTGGCAACGTATATCTTGCTGGTGAAATCATCGGTTCTGCCAACGTTGCTGGACACAGCACAATCGGCGGTATCGGTAACGGTCTCTGCATCACCTGGGGTAAGATTTCCGCTGAAAGCGCAGTGAAAAACGCAGGTGTTAACTGAGTCTCCTTTAGTTAGCTCATAATGGGGCGCTGCAAGTCACCACGCGTAAAACCTACTTAGGAGAATCAACGATAATAATGAACCCCGCGCAGGAATATTCCTGTGCGGGGTTGTGTTATAACTGTTAGATACACGCAGATCTACGAGATGCTGTGCAACGTATGCGGAGTGTATGTATACAGCCCGAAGAGCAACCGCGCGGACCGGCGATGTAGTTTGTGGAGGGAAAAAGCAATGAGCGAAAAAGCACATCGCGCATACTTGACATGACCTTCCTTTCAGGGTAAAATAGTATGCGTTGTCGAGGTGTAGCGCAGCTTGGTAGCGCGTCTGGTTCGGGACCAGAAGGTCGCAAGTTCAAATCTTGTCACCTCGACCATGCCCGCAAATGCTCTGGTTATCTAGGTTTGCGGGCTTTTTTATATTGCAAACCAACACAAATTTGTGCTCATTTTGCCTCCAAAAGAGAGGTTTCGCCTACTTTTTGCCTACTTCCCAAAAATTCCCCATCTCGAGGAAGACGGGGAAATCGGAACTTTCCGTCCTATCTGGTTGCCCGGAAGATGTTGTTGATTTTTTCGGGATCACGTGCTTTTGTCTTATCCAGATGCGCATAAACTTTCATGATCATCGTCGGGTCCTTATGCCCCAGCCACGCCGCCGCTGTCAGCACATCCACGCCGTTGTAGTAGCAGAGGGTCGCAAAGTTGTGTCGGAAATAGTGGGGGGTGATGACGGACACCTGTGGAATCGGCCTTTCTTTTTTGAACTTCCTTGTCTTTACTCCTTTTTTCGTTTTTTTCTTTCATAGTCCTTATGCCGCTTTAAGTACATGGGCGAATCTGTATGCTCAATTGTGTTGTCATACTCATACATGGCTCGGCGAAGGGTATCAATACGATCTTGAGCGGTGGATTGCGGCAGATGGCTGTCGCTCTTAGGTGCCCGAATGACATACGTGCTGATGCACCTGGCGGCTTTGAGCGCCTCATATAGTTCGTTGGCGATCGGTATCGTCCGTTCGCTGTATTCTGACTTTACCTCACCGACTTTGCTTTTCCCGATCTTAACTTTATAGTCAATATCCCGTCTAAAAGTGATCTCGCGTGTTTTGAAGTTAATGTCCTGCCATTGCAGTCCCAGAACTTCGCCCAGGCGGGCGCCAGTGTAATACAAGAGCATCCAGAGAAGTCCATACTTATGCGTACGAGCGACATACAGCGCGGCAGCAGTTTTGGCTTCTGTCAAAGCTCGTCGCTTTCCCTCGGGCGCATCAGGGCATACCACTGTCAGCATTGGATCACGGTCAATGATGTACTGAGCGGTGGCCAGCTTGAAAATCTGCTTCAAGGTTGAGTAGTTTCTCTCGACTGATGATTTACTGTATTTTTCAGCGAGTGCATTAAGGTACCTTTGCAAATCAAGCGAAGTGATGGAACGTACTTGCCGCTCTCCAAATACGGGGACGATATGATTGAGCGCCGTTTTGTAATAACTAACGCCGGCTGCTTTCAATTTAGGCAGTTTATACAATTCGTACCATTCCCAAGCATATGCCCCGAACAGAACTTCGCGCCTGGTAGGCTCCGTGTTTCCTGTGATGTATAGGCGCTGAATTTCTTCTTTCTTCTGCTTAAACTCTTTTTGGGTTCCGACCGGATATAAACTTGATTACTGGCTCCCCCACAGCATTATATCCAACCACAACCTTACTTTTATACCTCCCGTCTTTTTGCCTTTTCATATAGCAAAACCTCCTTTCATCCCCGCATTCCTGGGCGCCAGAAGGGGGCGGGGTTTTCTTTCATTCGGATGACCTCCTTTGTCTTGTGTTATTTATTCACGGCTTTCTTCTAGCTTTTTAATTTTGTACTGCAAGTCTTCAATTTCCCTTTTGGTTTGGGCGTCCTTCCAGAATCTTTTTGATGTAATCAGGCAAGTGTGAATTATAAGCACCCCGAAAAGGGCGACGATGACCGCGATAATGGTTAGCGCGCCGCTTGCGTTTTCTCCATAAACGCCGCTCTTAATGAATGATCTGATTATCCAGACCGCCAAAACGAACGCGCCTACAACGAAAGGAACAGCAATTGCGCATTTAATTTTGAACTGTTTGGTTACTGTTTCGACATTAAGGTCTTCCAAATACATGATATAGCCTTTCAAGAGGGCATATACGATCACATATAGTATCGAGCCATATATAGCGGTTATTCCTATCTTCGCTATTACATTTAACGTTTCCATTTCGGCCTCCAATCGCCCTCCAAATTTGTGTTCATTTTACGCTTTTTTACATTTTAGCCATCATCTATTCGACAATTCATTCACAACTTGTGATAAATTGGCTTCATACAAGAAATATCTGTTACTGTCCAAATAATTTCCCTTCCAAGTGTTGACAAATCGCTCTCACCTTCTTATGATGGCAGCAAACAGACGTTCGCAAGATGGAGAAAGGGCAGGTGCGGTAATATGACGGAAGTGTTATTACAAGAACTCACCGACCGACAACTTATATGTTTGTATTTGGTACTTGACGAATTGCATCAAGCAAGCCAAGTGCAAACTTCCGATCCTCAGGCCCCAGAGAGTTAAACATTGCCACAATTTTCATAATCCAATCAAAGAAGAGCAGGTGAAATAAAAAACAGGACGATCAGAATCGTCCCATTTTTTTGCAAAGACTTACCTGCCGATGCGCTCGCGAACCTTTGCAGCCTTACCGACGCGGTCGCGCAGATAATAAAGCTTTGCCCTGCGAACCTTGCCGTGACGAATAACCTCGATGCTGCCGATGCGGGGGCTGTGCAGGGGGAAGGTCCTTTCGACACCGATGCCATAGGAAATGCGGCGAACGGTAAAGTTCTGACGGATGCCGCCACCCTGGATCTTAATCACGGTTCCCTCGAAAGCCTGAAGCCTTTCGCGGCTGCCTTCAACGACCTTGACGAAAACACGAACGGTATCGCCAACTTCGAGTTTGGGCAGATCGGAACGGAGCTGCTCCTTTTCAAGAGCCTGAATAAGGTTGGACATGTGTGGTTCCTCCTTTCCTCATAGACGTTCATGACTCGAATTTTGGCGAGCAGAGGACCGTCCGTAATCACGATTGCGATTATACCATTATGGGCAAACCGATGCAAGACAAACTTGGCTAAAAAACTGAATTGAGGCTACTTTTTCTGCTCCTGGTCGTGTTGGGCCAGCAGACGAAGATCCTCCCTGGAAAGCTCAGCGCGTTCAAACAGATCAGGACGGCGTTCCCTGGTGATCAAAAGGGACTGCAAGCGCCGCCATTCCTGGATTTTTTTGTGGTGCCCGGACAGCAGAACTTCCGGAACCGTCATCCCGCGGAAATCTGCAGGACGGGTGTAATGCGGGTATTCCAGCAGTCCGTCGTTGAAGGATTCCTCCTCGGCGGAGCCGATGCAACCCAAAACGCCGGGAATAAAGCGGGCGATGCAGTCAATCAGCACCATCGCCGGCAGTTCGCCGCCGGTCAACACATAGTCGCCGATGGAAACTTCCTCGTCGATCAGGGTGAGGATACGCTCGTCGATCCCCTCGTAATGCCCGCAAAGCAGAACGAGGTGTTCTTCTGCGGAAAGGCTTCGCGCAAGCTCTGTGGTCAGGACTTTGCCCCGGGGGGAGAGGTAAATGGTCTTGGGCTTTGGCTGCTTGCCGCCGATCACGGCCTCCATACAGTCAAAGACCGGCTGGGGGGACATGACCATCCCGTTGCCGCCGCCAAAAGGCGCGTCGTCCGTCTGACGATGCTTGTTGTTTGCGTAATCCCGGATGTTGTGCAGCCCAAAGGAAAGTACCCCAGCGCTTTGGGCCCGACCGAGGATGCTGGAACCTAAAACCGGGGGGAACATCTCCGGAAACAGGGTGAGTATGTCAATCCTCATACAAGGCGACCTCTTTCATAACCTCTGCATCCAGCACGATCCGCTTTTCGTCAATATCCACAAGGACTAAAAGCTTTTTGAGGGCGGGAACGAGAACGCTCTTCCCGTTTTCTTGCCGGATGGCATAAACATCATTCGCGCCGGTTTGAAGGACCTCTTCCAAAATCCCCAAAGGATTTCCCGAAGAATCCCAAACGCTGCACCCGATGATATCGCAAACAAAATAGCGGTCCTTTGAGAGCTTGACGGCGTTCTCCCGGTCTACGCAAAGATAGCGGTTTCGCAGGGTTTCTGCGGCGTTTCTGTCCTCCACCCCGGAAATTGCGCAGTAAACCGCGTCCTCCCGGACGTTGGCGGACAAAAGGGCGCGCTTTTCATAGCCGCCCTTTGCGCCTTCAAGATAGATCTCCTTGAGCTGTGTGAAGCGGCGGGGGTCATCGGTCAAGGGCAGAACCTTCAGTTCGCCCTTGATTCCCTGGGGCTTTAGTACGAGCCCGATTCGAAGGTACTTGGTCATATGATCTCCAGCACGTAATTCTGTTCCTGCTTGGCGGAAGCAGCCTTCAGCACCCGCCGGATTGCCTTGGCGATGCGGCCCTGCTTGCCGATGACCTTGCCCATATCCTCCGGGGCGACGGAAAGCTCAAGGATGATGCTGCGTTCGCCTTGCCGTGAGGTGATCTTGATCTCGTCTGGCTTGTCCACCAAGTGCATGGCGATGAAACGAACCAGTTCCTCCATGGAAACGCCCCCTTTCGTAGGTTCGGCGCTCATTGTGGGTTAGTCCTCGAATGCGCCGTTTTGCTTGAGCAGAGCGCGGACGGTATCGGAAGGCTGCGCGCCCTTCTTCATCCATTCCTTGGCACGCTCAACATCCACCTTGACGGTGGCGGGATCGGTCAGGGGATTGTAATAACCGATCTCCTCGATGCAGCGGCCATCCCTGGGGAAGCGGGAATCCGCGACGACGATGCGATAAAAGGGTGCTTTCTTTGCGCCCATGCGGCGCAGCCTGATCTTAACGGCCATGGTGAGTATTCCTCCTGATTGATCGAGTATCGAATGAATATATCGTGTCGGCGATGCCGTCACAAGCGTTAAAAGGGGAGTCTGAAGCCTTTTTTGCCCTTTTTCCCAAAGCCGGAAAACTGCTTCATCAACTTTTTGGTTTGGTCAAACTGGTTCAAAAGGCGGTTGACGTCCTGAATCTGCATGCCGCAGCCCTTGGCGATGCGCTTCCTGCGGCTGCCGTTGATGATGTCCGGATTTTCACGCTCTTCCTTGGTCATGGAGAGGATGATCGCCTCGGTCCGGGCAAGGGCCTTTTCGTCAAATTGGACGTTGGCGAGTTTGTTCCCGCCGGGTATCATGGAAAGCAGATCCTGCATGGAGCCCATGTTCTTCATCTGCTGCATCTGGCTCAAAAAATCGTCCAGCGTGAAGCGGTTCTGGACCATCTTTTTGGCAAGGTCCGCGGCCTGCTTTTCGTCGAAACTGGCCTGGGCCTTTTCGATCAGGGAGAGCACGTCCCCCATGCCCAGAATGCGGGAAGCCATCCGGTCCGGGTAAAAGGGCTCAATATCCGTCAGCTTTTCGCCGATGCCCGTAAATTTGATGGGCTTGCCGGTGACGGAACGGACGGAAAGGGCCGCGCCGCCCCTGGTGTCGCCGTCCAGCTTGGTGAGGATCACGCCGGTGATGTCCAACATCTCGTCAAAGGTTTTGGCGACGTTGACGGCGTCCTGACCGGTCATGGCGTCCACGGTGAGCAGGATCTCTGTGGGGAGTATGGCTTCTTTCAAACGGACGAGTTCGTCCATCATTTCCTCGTCAATGTGCAGCCTTCCCGCGGTGTCCACGATGATGAGATCGCAGGCTTTGCGCTCCGCCTCTTGGATGGAAAGAAGGGCGGTTTCCACAGGGTCGGACTGTCCGCGTTCGAAAACGGGCAGGTCCAGCTTTTCGCCCACCACCTGCAGCTGCTTAATGGCGGCGGGGCGGTAAATGTCGCACCCCACGAGCAGGGGGGATCGGCCGTATTGCTTTTTGAGATGGGCGCCGAGCTTGCCGCACATCGTGGTCTTTCCCGCGCCCTGCAGGCCCACGAGCATGATGATCGTCGGCGGTTTCGGCGCGAAGTTCAGCTTGCTCTGGCCGCCGCCCATCAGGGCGGTCAACTCCTCGCTGACGATTTTGATGACCTGCTGGCCGGGGGTCAGGGATTCCAGCACCTCCGCCCCCACGCAACGGTCAGAGACGGACTTGATGAAGGACTTGACCACCAGAAAGTTGACGTCGGCCTCCAAAAGGGCGAGCCGGACCTCCCGCATGGCTTCTTTAATGTCTTTTTCGTTCAGCTTCCCGCGGCCGGTCAGTTTTTTAAAAACGCCTTGAAGTTTTTCGGAAAGGCCTTCAAAAGCCATGGTCGTCCTCCCATAAAGCGTTGATTTGCTCGACGTAGTTCCGCACCTTGACCGGATCGTCCGCAGAGTTGAGTATCTCGTTCAAAAGAGCCTTCTGAACATAGAACCGCTTCATCAGCCCCAGCTTTGCATCGACGTCCGCAAGCTGGGCCTGGGCGCGGACAAGGCTGTCCCGTACGGCCTGGCGGCTGACGCCGTAATGCTCGGCAATCTCGCCCAGCGAATAATCCGAATTCAGGTAAAGGTCCATGTACTCCCGCTGCCTGTCCGTCAAAAACGGTCCGTAAAAATCCAGCAGCAGGGAGGTATGGGTATGAGGGTCTTTTTGCATAGTCCTTACCCCCTTCGCTGTAAAGGCATTCCCCTTTACACCTAAGCAAGGATACACCTTCAATCGCCGATTGTCAAGTTTTTTTGAATTCGATGAGCAGAAAAGGAACAAACATCCCGTTTCGTGGTATAATCCCAAAAACGAAAGGGGTGAAGGGCTTGTCCGAACTGATAGGCAACACAGGGATTCTGGAGATTCAGGAGCTCGCTTTCCTTACAGCGCTGCCGGAACCATACAGGACGATCCTGGTTTATGCAATCTTCATAATCATGGCTTTTTTTGCCTGCGTATTGCTCGCGTGGGTACTCAAGTTTCTGTTGAAGTTCATCTTTCACCAGATCCGTTTTTTTGCCTGTCTGATCATCGCGATCCTGCTCATCGGTTCGTTTTTGATCAAGTCCGCGGTCGCTCCCATCCAGTGCTTTTTTGAAGAAACCGGGGTGGGTAACGCCATGGCCCTGGCGGTGGACAAGTTCAAGGGCCTGTATTCGGATGCAGCACCCCTTTTAGCATGGAGGTTTACGGACATTACCGAACAGACCAACGACGCCATGTCCGCTTTCGAAGAACACGAAGAAGAGCAGCAGGACGAAGCGGCGGACAAGGTGCGGATACGCATCGACTATCTGCCCGCGGGTTCTGTGGTGGTAGTATATGATAAGGAGAAGCAATCCTTTTCCATCGACAAAAGCATCGGGGACGATTGAATGTGGAAAAGAGAACGGGCCGCGAGGAAGAGCGGCCCGTTCGAATCGTTTAGCAGCAGGGGTTAGGCTTGCAACCGCAACCGGTGCCGAGGACGTTGCCACAACCGAAGTTGCCAAACCCGCCGCAGAAGAGCAGCAGGATAATCAAGAGCTGGCAACTGCAGTTGTTGTCACCGAAGATGCCGTTGTTGTTGCAGCCACCGATGCCGCCGACGTTACCGCAATTGTTTCCGCAGCAACCGAAGCAACTGAGCAGCAGCAGCAGGATGATGAGGGAGCTGCAATCTCCGAAGCAGTTCATGTGTGACCTCCATAATACGAAGTCCGAAAGCGACGCTTTACGGCTGATTTCATAATACTCAACGGGGAAAAATATGTTACGGTTCCGGGCTATAAACGCGATCATTTGGCCTGTAATTTTTAATTTTGCGAGATTTTGACGAAAAAGTAAAAATGATGTATGCAAAGCCTGTGAACGCCCATGATAATAGGAAGCCGGCTCTTGCGAACGGGAGTCCAATGTGGTATACTTCGCATAACTGAATGAACCGCGATGACGGAGAAAAGTACGCGTTCATCGTCACCGAAAAGAGAGAAGCGGCCAAAGGCTGGAAGCCGCTTTGCGGTGCGGATCGCCGAAGTTCCCTCCCGAGCGTGCGAACTGAAAGCCGCTGGAGCGGCCGTGTAGGGGAGCCGGGACCCGCCCGATAAAGCGGGGCAAAGGCCGTCATCGTGCGGCGAATGCGGGTGGTACCACGGAACAGCGTTTCGTCCTGTCGGACACGCTGTTTTTTTAATTTCCAGAATGTATTATTCAAGGAGTTGCAACATGGACATCAACGAAATCAAGAAAGAGTTAGAACAAATCGAGCAGAGCGCCCTCGATGCGGCTTCCTCTGCAGAAGGCACTGAGCAGCTCAACGAGCTTCGCGTGCGTTTTTTGGGCAAAAAGGGCGAATTGACCGGGCTATTGCGGTCCATGGGCAAGTTGCGCGCCGAAGACAGGCCAACCGTCGGTCAGATGGTGAACGACGCGCGGCAGCGCATCGAACAGGAGATTGAGCGCAGGCTGCAAATGAGCAATGAAGCGGAAAAAGCCGCCCGACTGGCCGCGGAGGCGTTGGATGTCACCATGCCCGCAAAGGTCCAAAAGCGCGGCAAACTGCATCCCCTCACCCAGACCATGCGCCAGATCCGGGACATCTTCGTGGGCATGGGATTCGAGGTCGCCGAAGGCCCGGAAATCGAGTACGACAAGTACAATTTCGAGATGCTGAACATCCCCGCCGAGCACCCCGCCAGGGATATGCAGGACACGTTTTACATCGGCGATTCCATCGTGCTGAGGACGCATACCTCGCCGGTGCAGGTGCGAACGATGCTGAACAAAAAGCCGCCCATCCGGGTGGTCTGCCCCGGGCGCGTGTACCGTTCGGACGACGTGGACGCCACCCATTCCCCGGTGTTCCATCAGATCGAAGGGCTGGTGGTGGACAAGGGCGTCACCATGGCGGATTTGCGCGGGGTACTGGAGGTTTTCGCCAAGGAGCTTTATGGCGAACACACGAAAACCCGCCTTCGCCCGAGCTATTTCCCCTTCACGGAGCCTTCCGCGGAGGTGGACATCACCTGCCATATGTGCAGCGGCAGCGGATGCCGCGTGTGCAAGGGAACCGGCTGGATTGAGATTCTGGGCAGCGGCATGGTCAACCCGAACGTGCTGCGCATGTGCGGCATCGACCCGGAAGTGTACACCGGATTTGCCTTCGGCATCGGCATCGAGCGCGTCGCCAATGCCAAGTTCGGCATTTCGGACATCCGCATGCATTACGAGAACGACCTGCGCTTCCTTTCGCAGTTCTGATTAAAGGGGGAAAATAAACATGAGAGTGCCAATGAAATGGCTTTCGCAGTATGTGGATACCACCGGCGCCACCGCCGTTGAGATTGCCGGGCTTCTGACCGCCCGTGGGCTGGAAATCGCCGGCGTGGAAGAACTGGGCGCAAATATTCAAAACGTCGTGGTGGGCAGGATCACGACCATCGAAAAACACGAGAATTCCGACCACCTGCTGATCTGCATGGTGGACGTGGGCAAAGCCGAGCCCATCCAGATCGTGACCGGCGCGCATAACATAAGCGCAGGGGACCTTGTGCCCGTCGCGCTGCACGGTTCCAAACTGCCCAACGGGCTTCACATCAAAAAGGGTAAACTGCGGGGCGTCGTTTCCGAGGGGATGCTCTGCTCCGGCGAAGAATTGTGCCTGACGGAAGACGATTACCCGGGAGCGGGGGAGAACGGCATTCTGATTTTGAAGGATGAATGGGCCGTCGGGACAGACATCCGGGAGGTGCTCGGCCTGAACGACACCGTGCTGGAGGCGGAACCCACCCCCAACAGGCCGGATCTGCAGTCCATCATCGGCGTCGCCAGGGAGGTCGCCTTTGCCCTGGGTCGCCCGCTGGTTCTGCCAAATGCTCATGTCAAAGCCGAAGGTGGCAGGAATATCCACGACTTTGTCAAAGTAGAAGTGGAGGATACGGAGCTTTGCCCCCGCTATATGGCGCGGACCGTGCGGGATATTGTCATCGAACCGTCTCCTGCGTGGATGCGGGATGCCCTGCGCGCCGCAGGTGTGCGTTCCATCAACAACATTGTTGACATCACGAATTACGTGATGCTGGAAACCGGCCAGCCCATGCACGCCTTTGATCTTGCCTGCGTTGCGGACAACCACATCGTCGTGCGCCGCGCCAAAAAAGGCGAAAAACTGGAAACCCTGGACGGCAAAGAGCGGGATCTGGACGAAGAGATGCTTTGCATCTGCGACGCGCAAAAACCCGTGGGCGTCGCAGGCGTCATGGGGGGCATGAACTCAGAAATCACCGAACATACCAAGACCGTCCTGTTTGAGTCCGCAAAGTTCAAGGGATACAGCATCCGGCTGACCGCCAAAAAGCTGGGCATGATGACCGAGGCCTCCCAGAGATTTGTCAAGGGCGTGGATATCGAGGGCGCCGCGTACGCCCTAGAGCGCGCCTGCCAGCTCGTGGAGCTTTTGGGCGCAGGCAAGGTGGACGAAGGGGTCATCGATGTGGTGGGAGGCGATCTGACCCGCCGCAGGATCACCGCCCGGCCGGAACGCGTCAACGCTCTGGTGGCGCTAGATGTTCCCGCCGAACGCATGGCGGAAATCCTGAACGGCCTTTGCATCCCCACCACCCTGAAAGACGGCCTTTTGCAGATCGAGATCCCGCATTTCAGGGACGATATCGAGGGCGAAGCGGATATTTCCGAAGAAATCGCGAGAATCGTCGGGTTTGACGAGATTCCCCTGACCTTCATGCAGGGCGACCTTTCCCGGGGCAGGCTGACCAAGGCACAAAAGCAGATGGAAACCGTCCGGGATGCCCTTTGCGGCATGGGCGCTTTCGAATGCAATACCTATTCCTTCACCGGCCAGTCGGCGTATGACAAACTGCTGCTCTCCGCTGATTCAGCTTTGCGGAACAGCGTGCGCATCCTCAACCCCTTCGGGGAGGACAATGCCTTGATGCGCACCACCATCGCGGTTTCGCTGCTGCCCGTGGCCGCACTGAACATCAACAAAAAAGCAGGGGATTTCAGGATTTATGAGATCAGCAACCTCTATTCCCCCGCAAAAGCGGCAAACGACCTGCCGGAGGAACGGCAGAACGTCTGCATCATCCTCCACGGCGAAGGAGAGGATTTCTTCACCTTAAAAGGCGTGGTGGAGTCCCTGTGTGCCACCCTGGGCATCGAGGAATCCAAAATGGACTTCTCGGCTGGCGGCGAAGCGTATTACCACCCTGGAAGGAAGGCGATACTCGCCGTCGACGGAACGTACGCCGGCCAGCTGGGAGAGGTGCATCCGGACTGCGCGGCTGCCTTCGAGATCTCCGGGCGGGTCTATATGGCCGAGTTGGAGCTGGATGTGCTCTTTTCCGCCGCTACGGAACAGAAGAAGTACAAACCCCTCCCCAAGTTCCCCGCTGTGGAACGTGACATCGCCATCGTGCTTTCCGAGGATTGCGCCGCAAAGCAGGTCAAAGACGTGATCGCCAAAGCGGGCGGAGAACTGCTGGAAGCCGCGGACCTGTTCGACGTTTACCAGGGCGCTCACATCGAATCGGGCAAAAAGAGCATGGCCTATTCCCTGCGGTTCAGGGCGGCGGAGCGCACGCTGACGGACGACGAAGTCGCCGAGGCCACAAACCGGATCCTTGAAGCGCTTTCCGAATCCCTGGGCGCCAAACTCCGCTCCTGAAAATAACGCGATTTTTCGACTGTGATTCGACAGTTCTCGCTTGTCCCAAAAAACAATATGTGGTACAATAACCAAAAATATACACAAGATAGGGGCGTCGGGTATGGAGAAGAATAGGATCAGCGTTAAGATTAACGGAAGGCCATATGTGATCTCCGGCTACAAGTCCGAAGAGCATCTGTATAAAGTCAGCATGCTGGTGGACCGCAAGGTTGCGGAACTCGCGGAAGCTTATCCGACCATGAGCACCACGGACATTGGGATTCTCGTCGCGCTGAACTTTGCCGATGAGCTGACTTCGCTGAAGGAGGAGCGGTCGGAACTGGATGCGCACATCAGCCGCATCATCAACAGCGAAAACGTGGACGCAAAAGAAGCCATGCTCCCCAGATTACCCCAGCTTTCTCGTTGAACAATCACAAAGCGCGGGTAATCCGCGCCCTTTGCCCGAAACCGCGGCTTGGATCCGGCTTTGCGCATGAAAATGCGCGCGCTGCCGGTGGCGACCCGGTTTCGGGCAATTTTTTTGAAGAATTAGAATGAACGGGGGCTAAACATGCCAAAACCGGAACTCCTTTCTCCTGCGGGAAGCTTTGAAGCCATGATCGCCGCGGTACAGAGCGGGGCGGACGCCGTGTATCTCGGCGCGGGCTCCTTCAACGCCCGGGCATACGCCAAAAACTTCACCGCCGACGAGCTGAAACGTGCCGTCGATTATTGCCATGTGCGGGGGGTATCCGTCCATGTGACGATGAATACCCTGCTGTTGGACAAAGAGCTGGATGAAGCCATGCAAACCGCCCGGGAGCTTTATTGCATCGGGGTGGATGCGCTGATCGTGCAGGACGTGGGGCTGATTTCCCTGCTCAAAAAGGAACTGCCTGATTTCCCCCTGCACGCCAGTACCCAGATGGCGGTTCACGACGAAAACGGCGTCAAAGCCGTGCAAAAACTCGGCATGGCCCGGGCGGTGCTGGCGCGGGAGGTCTCCATCGAAGGCATCCGGCGGATTCGATCTTCCACCGATTTCCCGCTGGAGGTTTTCGCCGGCGGCGCGATGTGTTCCTCTGTTTCGGGGTTATGCCTGCTTTCCAGCTTCATCGGCGGAAGGAGCGGCAACCGCGGCGCCTGCGCACAGCCTTGCAGAATGAAGTACAAACTCAACGGCAAAGAAGGGTACCTGCTTTCCATGAAGGACCTCTGCATGCTGGATCGCGTGGGAGAACTGGCCGAAGCAGGGGTGTGCAGCCTGAAGATCGAAGGCCGGATGAAGCGGCCGGAATACGTCGCCGTGGTCACCGAAGCTTACAGAAGGGCGATCGACGGCGAAAAGGTGCATCTGCCCGCACTTCGCAGGAATCTTTTGCGCGCCTTCAACCGGGGAGGGTTTTCCGAAGGGTATGCGGATGGAAGGGACGGCCTCGTAGCCCCACAGCGGCCGGGGAACTGGGGCGTGCCCGTAGGAACGATCAAAAAAGGCAGGGTGGAGCTTTCTTCGCCGTTGTCCGCAGGGGATGAACTGGCGGTGCGGGCGCCCGGAGCCGATCAGGACACGACGGTGGCCGTGAAGAGGGATTATCCGATGGGGGCTGTTGCGATCCGTGAACTGTCCAGCCCCCGCTTGGAAGGGCTAACCGTGTTTCGCACGGTGGATGTAAGCCTGAGCAAAGAAGCTCTGGCGCGAGTGGACGCCCAAAGCAAGCGGACGATGGTTTCCGCCACCTTGCGCGCCGTGGCGGGGGAGCCGTTGTCCCTCACCCTTGCCGCCATGGGGTATTCGGTCACTGTTGCCGGCGATGTGGTCACAGCGGCAAAGACCGCCGCCGCAGAGGAGGCGAAGCTGCGCGCCCAGGTGGCAAAATTGGGAGACACGCCCTTTGAGCTTGGTGAATTCACCACCTTCCTTGGGGAGAGGCCCGCCTTTGTCCCTTCGTCCGAACTGAACCGGCTCCGCAGGGAGGCGGCGGAGCTCCTTGAAAGGCGGATTGTGGAGGCAATGCGGAGGACTCTGCCTAAATCCCAACCGCCCGCCGTTTCAATGGCGAAACGTGCGACCGAACAGGGAACACTGGAGCTGATTGCCCAGGTGGCGATGCCGGAACAGGCGGAACAAGCGCAAAAAAGCGGCGTCAAAACCCTTTACATCCAGCCCCTGCTTTGGGAAAAACAAGCTTTATTGCCTTTTATTCACGCAGCTCAAAAATATGGGGCAAAACTGTTCCCCGTTCTGCCCCCGCTGACCATGGACGACGACCTCAAGAAAGCCATTGACCTGCTGACTTCTTTCCCGGCGGGAACATTTTGGGGCGCTGTGGCGTCTAACATAGGGCAGATTGCGCTGCTTTGTGAAGTTTTCACTGATGTTCGCGGGGACTATACGCTGAATATCGCAAATACGCCCTCGGCAACCGCCCATGCGGACATGGGATTGTCAAAAGTGACACTTTCTGTGGAGTTAACAGTTCCTCAGATACGTGATATAATAAACAGCAATATTTCTGCCGAGTTGATCGTATACGGCACCATCCCCACGATGCATCTTCTGCATTGCCCCACCAGGGAACAGCTGGGGCGTTGCGCGAAGGATTGCTTCGGCGGCGCGAGACGCAGCATGACCGACCGCCGAAACTATGTGTTCGGGTTGCACCCCGTCACCCTGAAAAGGGGAAGTTGCGACGTGATGCTGCTCAACTCCCTGCCGCTGGATGGACTGCGGGTGTTTGACGAACTGAAGCGTGCCGGGGCCTCCGCTTGGCGGCTGTGCTTTTACCAAGAGGATGCAAAGGCGGTGGCGGAGCGCATCGCAGCTTATCGGGAAGCGCTGGGCGGCGGTGCAGTCAGGCCCTTAGAGCCCTCCACTTCCGGCCACTTTACCCGCGGGGTCGCGAAAACCATTCAAAAAGGAACAAGACATGACCGACAGGGTTTTAAAAATACTTGAGTACGACAAAATCATCGAAAAGCTGACGGAGCTCGCTTCCTCGGAGATGGGGAAGGAGCGCGCGAAAATGCTTCGCCCCGCCAACGGGCATGCGGATGTCGCCAACCTCTTGCAACTGACGCAGGAGGCGGACGATGAGCTGACCAGACTGGGCCGTTCCCCCGTGGACAGCTTTCCGGACGTACGGGATGCTTTGCAGCGTTCCGGTGCCACGTTGGCCCTTGGCATGGGGGAACTGCTGGCCGTTGCCAAAGCGCTGCGCGCAATGCGCTTTGCCAAGTCTTCACTGACCAACGAGGAACGCTCCACGGGGCTTTATCACATGGCCATCTCCCTGCACACCGCGCGGGGGATCGAGGAGGAAATCTTCCGCTGCATCCTGACCGAGGATGAGATGGCGGACGCCGCCTCCCCCAAACTTGCCTCGTTGAGAAGATCCATCCGCGCCTGCAACGACCGGGTACGGGACAAGCTGAACGCCATGATTCATTCCCCGGCGTACAGGAACTGCCTGCAGGAGAGCATCATCACCATCCGAAACGGAAGATACGTCCTGCCCGTCAAGCAGGAACACCGCTTGGCGATCCCCGGATTGCTGCACGACCAGTCCGGCTCCGGCGCCACTTTGTTCATCGAGCCGATGGCGGTGGTCGAGATCGGCAACGAGCTGAAGAAACTGCTTTCCGAAGAAGCCGAGGAAATCCAGCGCATCCTTTCGGAACTGACGGCTGCCATCGCGCCGGAAGCGCCGGCGTTGCTGGAGTCTTTTGAACTGCTCGCCGAGATCGACGTCATCTTCGCCAAGGCAAAGCTCGGGCGGGATATGCGGGCCGTCTGTCCGAATCTGAATACAAAGGGTTTTATGCGCATCGTGGGCGGCCGGCATCCGCTGATCGACCCCGCCGTTGTGGTGCCCATCGACCTTTGGCTGGGCAAAGACTTCACTACGCTAATCATCACCGGTCCGAATACCGGCGGAAAAACCGTGACCTTGAAGACCGTCGGTCTTTTTGCGCTGATGACCCAAAGCGGCATGTTCCTTCCCGCGATGGACGGAACCGAAATGCCGGTATTTAACAACGTGTTCGCGGACATCGGCGACGAGCAGAGCATCGCCCAGAACCTTTCCACCTTTTCGTCCCACATGAAGAACGTCGTCGACCTCCTGAAGGAAGCAGAGGGCGGCAGCCTTGTGCTGGTGGACGAACTGGGCAGCGGAACCGACCCCGTGGAGGGCGCCGCTTTGGCGATGTCCATCCTGGAAGAGCTTCACAGCCGGAAGGCGCGCACCCTGGCCACCACCCATTACAGCGAGCTGAAGGCCTTCGCCTTAACCCGGGAGGGGATGGAAAACGCCTCCGTCGAGTTTGACGTGACCACCCTTCGGCCGACTTACCGGCTGTTCATCGGCATACCCGGCAAGAGCAACGCCTTCAAGATTTCCAGAAAACTCGGCCTGCCCGAACACATCATCGAATGCGCCCACAAGCACCTGACGGTGAAGGACATCTCCTTCGAAGACGCCATTTCTGGCGCAGAAAGCCAAAGGCGCATCGCCGAACAGGAGAGGCGACTGGCGGAGGAAGCCCGGGCGGAGCTTTACCGCTTGCGGGACGAAACCGAAAAGGAAAAAAAGCGCATCGCCGAGCAGCGAGACAAGGCCATCAAAAAGGCTAAGGAAGAGGCCCGGGCCATCGTGCAGCGAACCAAGGCGGAATCCGAGCGGATCATCCGGGAGCTGAAGGCTCTGAACGCTGCCGCCGAAGCCGATCGCAGCCGGGCGATCCAAAAAGCGCGGGACGAACTTCGAGCTTCCGAAAGCAAGTTACAGGACGAATCCGCCCCCCGGAATGAAAAGAGCGCCCTTTTTGCGGCGCCTGCCCCTAAGTCCGTCCAGCCGGGGGATGTGGTGCGTGTGCTTTCCACCGACAATGACGCCACGGTGCTCACACCCCCCGATTCCAAGGGCGAAATCACCGTTCAGGCCGGGATTCTCAAGTTGGCCGTCAAGCTGGCGGATGTGCGGCTGATCGGCAAGGAGAAGGTCAAAAACCGCGTCACCGCCTCTGTTAAGCGGGAAAGCACCGCCGCCTCATTGGAGATTGACGTCCGCGGCATGACGGTGGATGAGGCGATTCTCGAGGTGGACCGGTATATTGACAGCGCATTTCTTTCCGGCTTAAAAGAAGTTTACGTCATCCACGGCAAGGGGACCGGAGCGCTGCGCGCAGGGATTCAATCCTTCCTGAAACGGCACAAGCACGTTTCGAACTTCCGCCTGGGCCAGTACGGCGAGGGCGAGGCCGGGGTGACGGTGGTCAGTCTCAAATAGTCAAGGGGGTATGCCATGATCATCGTTTCCGCCTGCTTAGCGGGCTGCCGCTGCCGGTATGACGGCGATCACAAGGCGGATTTGCGGATTGAGGACCTCGTTTCCCGGGGGCTTGCGATTCCCGTCTGCCCGGAACAGCTCGGGGGGCTTTCCACCCCGCGCCCCCCCAGCGAGATCGTAAACGGCTCCGGGGAGGACGTGCTGCTCGGCAAGGCGAAGGTGCTTTCCAGGGACAAAAAGGACGTTACAGAGCAGTTTTTAAAGGGCGCACATGAAACCCTGCGCCTTTGCAACATGATCGGCGCAAAAAAAGCGGTACTCAAGGCGCATAGTCCGTCCTGCGGCTGCGGGTTGATCTATGACGGAACCTTTTCCGGCAAAATGAGGGAAGGGGACGGGGTGACTGCCGCCCTTCTTCGGAACAACGGCATTCAGGTACTGAGCGAGGAGGAATACCATGAAGGATAACAATACCATTCTCATGATCGACGACGACAAAAACATTTGTCGCATCGTCACACTTTATCTTGAGAAGGAGGGCTTTAAGGTCGAAACCGTCAACCACGGAACGGAGGGGCTGAAGCGCTTTCGGGAACTTTCCCCCGCGATGGTGCTGCTAGACGTGATGCTCCCCGGGATGGACGGCTGGCAGATCTGCCGTGAAATCCGGGAAGAAAGCGAAGTGCCCATCATCATGCTCACCGCCAAGGGTGAAGTGTTTGACAAGGTACTCGGCCTGGAACTCGGGGCGGACGATTACCTTGCGAAACCCTTTGATACCAAGGAACTGGTAGCCCGCGTCAAGGCGGTGATCAGAAGGAGCATCAAGCAGGAGGACGATTCCGGCGAAGTCAGCTTCGACCGTTTAAGCGTCAACCTTTCGAATTACTCTGTCGTCTGCGACGGAAAAGAGATCGAAATGCCCCCGAAAGAGATCGAACTTCTGTACTTCCTTGCAAGCCATGCCAACAAGGTATTCACCAGAGAACAGCTCCTGGAGCAGGTCTGGGGCTTTGATTACTTCGGCGATTCCAGAACGGTGGACGTTCACATCAAGCGGATCCGCGAGAAGCTGAACGTCGAAAACGTTCCCTGGCAGGTCAAAACCGTCTGGGGCGTGGGTTACAAATTCGAGGTTAAATAAGGAAAGTAAGGGATGTTCAAATCGGTCTATTCCCGGATGCTGTGGACGTATCTGGTCATCGTGCTTGCCGCCATGCTGGTGTTGGGCGTGCTCGTCGGCGAGCTGTTTCGCAGACAGTACGAGAGCAATCTCGTGTCCACCATGGTCCGGGAAGCCGAAGAGATCAACACCATCGTTCAGAGCAAGTATTACTCCGGTGAAAATCGCGCCCTTGCGATCATGGAACTCCAGGTGATCGCACGAAAGCACGGGGCGTATGTGTGGATCATCGACGATTCTTCGGGCATCCTTCGGGTGAACGACCCCAGCGAAGAGAGCGAATGGGCGGAAAACACTGATTTTGACCTGCAGGACAGTTGGGAGGATGTGGTCAAAAAAGGAAAGGTGATCCGCACCACCGGCTTTTTTGGCGACGCCTTCGGCGTTCCCGTCATGACGATCGCCCGGCCGCTGTATCTTCAGGGCAGGATCCGGGGCGCGATCTACCTGCACACCAAAATGGGAGACATCCAGGAAAGTATCTCCACCATCTACCAAAATGTTTTCACTTGTGCCATAATAGGCATATTGCTCGCGGTTATACTTGTTCCCATCACCGCCAGGAGCTTCACAAAACCCCTGGTGATCATGAACGACGTGGCAAAAAGCTACGCAAAGGGCGATTTTTCCTCCCGAGTGCCCGTCAAGACCAACGACGAGATCGGCCAGCTTGCCGGCAGCTTTAACCAGATGGCGCTGGAACTGAAAAGCCTGGACGATCTTAGGCGCACTTTTGTGGCCAACGCCTCCCACGAAATGAAGGCCCCCTTAGCGTCAATGCGCGGGTTTTTGGAAGCGGTGCTGGACGGTTCTGTACCCGAAGGGGAACAGCGGGAGTATTTGAGCATCGTGCTGGACGAAACCAAGCGGCTGAGCAACCTCGTCACCAACCTCTTGGATCTTTCCAAGATCGAGTCCGGCAATTTCCCGATGACGAAAAAGGTGTTTGACATCAACGAGCATATCCGGCGCACGCTGATCACCTTCGAAACCAGGATCGACGGCAAGGGCCTCAATGTGGAGGCGGGTTTTCAGGAGGATTCCTGCGCCGTCTTCGCAGATCCTGACCACATCAGCCAGGTCCTCAGGAATCTGCTGGATAACGCCATCAAATTCACCCCCGAAGGCGGAACAATCGCCGTGTCCACCCGCTCGAAGGACGGAAAAGCGTGGATCTTGGTCTCGGATACGGGCAAAGGCATACCGGAAGAAGACCTGTTCCAGATCTGGGAGAGGTTCTATAAGGTCGAAAAAGCCCATACCCCCGGAAGCGAGGGAACGGGCTTGGGCCTGTCCATCGTGCGAAAGATCATCGAACAGCACGGCGAAGAAATCACGGTAAAAAGCGCGCCCGGCGAGGGAACGACGTTCACGTTCACCCTGCCGCTGGCGTCAAGAAAACTGCTCAGGGCCAGGGAAAACGCCTGAGCGCGCAATAAGGCTTCATTCTCTTTGGAGGTATCAACGTGCAGGACAATCGTTTTACCAGCTTTCCTTCCGATCGGCAGGAGCATCACTACCGCGAACCCGTCAGGCGCTTTGGCCTGGGTTCCCTATTCGCAACAGGGTTTTTGTGCTTCGTGCTGGGCGCTTTGGCCTGCGTTGTGACATTGATGGCAACCGGCCTGATCCCCGTCGGGGCAAAGCCGGCGTTTGAAGGCGCCGCAACCCCGAAACCGACTTTCGGCAACGTTATCACCGAAGAGCCGGTCATCACACCCGCGCCCTCTGCCACACCAGCGCAGGTTCCGGAAGAAACGCCCGATCCCGGGCCGACTAGCCCCGCTGCGCCCACTGCCCCCCGGGAGGAGCTGCCCGTTCCCGTCCTTGGGAGCGCTGAGCCCCCGGTGATTGACAGGGATCGGCTCATCGCTTCCATTTTTGAGCAGATCTCGCCCTCCGTCTGCGGCGTGTCTGGCCGAACCTACGTTTATAGCGAAGTGACGAAACGCAATAACGAGGAAGAAACCTCCGCGGGTACGGGGATCGTGCTCACCGCGGACGGGTATATCGTCACAAACAACCACATCATCGCCGGGGTGGATAAGGTTTACGTCACCTGTGAAGGCGTGGAATACGAGGCGGAGATCGTGGGAACGGACGCAACGATGGACCTCGCCGTGCTAAAAGCCATCGATGCCACCAATCTGAAGCCA
>JBMNTV010000002.1:0-72226 GCA_050945915.1 Christensenellales bacterium | reverse complement strand
GCGCATTGGCAACCATCAAGGACGAATAAAGCAAGCGGGCGGGGAGCTTTCCCCGCCCTTTGATATTTGTCAATGTCCGATTTTACATAATCCGGCCCTCTTTTTGCATATCCATAATGGAAGTAAAATTTGGGAGGGCCAACCATGGAAACCCAGAAGGTATTGATCAACAGCGAAACCGCGCCGGTCGTCGTCACAGACCGGGCGGAAGCGAAGGGGGTGCTTTCCCCGCCGGCGGGCATGCCGGCCATCGAGCGCGTCCTTTCCGTTACAGGCTCTGCCACCGCAAACGCAAAAGCCAACCACGGCGCTTTTTCCGTTTCTGGGCAGGTGACGCTGCTGGTTTTGTATCAGGAAGGCGGAAGGACCCACGGCTTTACCTCCACCGCGGACTATTCCCGGGAGATCAAAGCCCAGGATGTGACGGAAGGAAGCCTCACAAACGTGCATGCGGCTGTGGGGGAGATTCACTACGCCCTGGAGGGCGGGGCTGTGGCGGTGAGTGCCACGGTGTTGCTTTGCTGCCTGGGAAGCAGGGAGGAGAGCGTGTACGCCCTGACCAATCTTGGGCCCAACGCCGAGCAACTGTTTGCCGACATCGAATGCAGGACCTTTTCCCAGACCACCGACGAGCTGACCCTGAAGGACGATTTGCGCCTGCCCAGAGCGGCTTCGGAAATTCTGGGCTGTCTGGCGTTTTGCAGGGTGAACGGCGTTTCCCAGCAACTGGGCAATGCCTCGGTGAACGGGCAGCTGCATCTGGACCTGCTCGCCACGGGGATGGACGGTTCCCCGGAATGGCTGCCCTTCACCCTGCCCTTTGAGGCGACCATCCCCTTGGAAAGCCCCGCGGATGAGCTGAGCGGCGATGTGATGCTGACAGGTGTCACGGCGGAGCTCATCGGGGACGACACCGCCTCGGTGGACGCTTCGGTGACCGTCCGCCTGCTGGGCGGAAAGAAGGAAATGATCAGGACCCTGGCGGATGCCTATTCCACCGAATACGAGCTGCATCTGGAGCGCATGACCATCAGGCCCTGCCGGATGTTCTGCGCCGTCACCCGGGGGAACGTGCGGCTGGAAGCGCCGCTGCCCATGGGTTATCCCAATGCAGAGCGGGTGATCTTCGCCTCTTTGCGCCCGGTGATGGGGGATTGCATGGCAAGAGACGGCGAGATGCGGGCCTCCGGCACGATGTATGCCTCTGTGCTGTACCTTTGCTCCAAGGGCGATTTGCATTCCTTTGACTGCACCCTGCCCTTTGAAGCCGCCCTTTCCGCGCCAATGCTCAAAGAGGGGATGGGCCTTTTTGCCCATGCGGATGCGGAATGCGTGCATGCCAGCGGCATGCAGGACACCATTGTCATCCAGAGCATGCTGGACTGCTCGGCCGTCGCCTGGGAAGCCGGCAGCAAAACCGTCATCGTGGACGTGGGAGAGGGCAAACGCCGGGGCGGGCTGTATGGCCCTGTGGTCTACTTCCCCAACAAGGGCGAAACCCCCTGGGACGTCGGCCGCCGCTTCGGCGTACCTTTGGCGGAACTTGCCAAGCTCAACCCCGGGGCGGACAAAGCGCTGCCCGAAGCCGTGCTTTTGAACCTCAGAAGGGTCAAATAAAAAGGGGATAAACGCCCCGAAGCCTTGGACGACGCCAAACCCCTAGAATTGTATTTTTGCACAAGAAAAGGCCCCAAAAGGGCCTTTTTTGTTGTTCCTGTTCGGCGGGCGCGTCACACCACCAGCTGGCCGCTTTCCGAATCGATGATCTTATACACCTGCTCCTCCAATCCGTTCATGGCGTTGATGTAGATGATGTAGCTTTCCTCCAGATAGGTGCATTTGAACTCGTAGCAGAGCTTTTCTTCAAACATCCCCTTGGGGATCAGCGCCACCCGGACGGATTCCACCACAAGGTTGGGATTGACCTTTTTACGGGCTTCCTCCTGGCCGATGGCGGGCTTTTCGATGGTTCTGTCCACGTGGGAGAACAGGTAGTTGTTCGCCTCGAAGCCCACGACGCCGCCGGTCTCCACCTCCACCCAAACCTTGATGAGGTCGGGGTAGATCAGCGTGCCGTCCTGCACGAAGGCGTAGTTGATCACCGCCATGCCGCCGTAATACTGGGCATAGGTGGATTCCATGGAATCAAAGCCCCTGGACTTGAGGAAGTCCTTGCCGACCTGCGCCAGCCTTTTGCCGGTTTCCTCGTCGGGCTTGGAGGTATCCGCCTCGGCGCGTTCCTCGCCCACGGGGACGGATTCCTGACCGGGGCTGCTGATGCGCATCAGGCGGCATTTCCCGCCGGTGACGGTGATCTCGATGTCGATCACCCGGCCGTCCTTGGCGCTGCCCGAAAGCACATGCACCGGGATCCTGCCGTCGGAACGGCCCTGGTAATTCAGATCGCCGCTCAGCAAATCCCCCAGGAACTCCCGCGCCTTCTGGGCGGCGGCGTTTTCATCCACATCGCCCTCTCCCAGGCCCTTGGGCTGGGCTTTTTCGGTGCTGTCCGAGAAGGGCCCGTCGTATATCAGGGTGGGATATGTCTTTTCGGGCTCGGTGTCGTCCTGCCCCGTATTGCTCTGGGTGCCGCCCTCGCTGTCCGAGGTGTTGCCGGCGTCCGTTGCCCCCTCCCCGGGTTTTGAAGGCGCTTTGCCCAGCTGCAGCCAGGAGGTTTCCTCGTCACCGTAATATTCGTTGTTTTCGATCAGCCCGGCAAAGTCCACGCCCTGGCGGTTGGCCGCTTCCAGCTTGTCGTAAAGCTGGGAACACGCCTGATACAAGGCGGTGATTTGGGCCCTGTCCTGCTCGGTGGGGAGCTGTCCGGTGGCGGCTTTATCCAGCAGGGTATGGGCATAGTCCCCGGTCTGGACCAGGAAGGCGTTTGCCTCATTGACGTGGGCAAAGTTCGAAGGCAGGTTCCCCAGAGCGTTCACCGCCTCGCCGGAGGAGCGCCAGATCTGGGAAAGCAGCATGGTGTACTGCTTCTGGGAGTTCACCACCTGCACCTTGCCCAAGGCGTTTTTCAGCTCGTTGGTGATGGTGACCAGATCCTCCAGGGATTTGCTGCAGGTGTCGTTCAGCCTTGTGCGGGTTTGTTCGATTTCCGCCGCCTGAGCCCTTTGGGTAAAGATCAGCGCGATGAACGCCGCGATCACAAGCAGCCCGGCGATCACATTGAATGTTGCTTTCAGAGTCTTGGTCATGATGCCTCCGTTCGTGGATCAGGTTTTGCGCAGTTTTGCGCCGCCCTGATGGGCCGTCCTTCCGATTTACGCGCCCTTTGCAAACCTGTGGCTGCCGATGGTGATGACGGTCGGCAGGGAATGCATGAATTTATTGCTGGTTTTCGCGGGGTTGTAGTAAAAGACGCAGCCCCCCGTGGGATCGACGCCGTTCATCGCGTCCCTGGCGGCGTTGATGCACTCCTGGTCCGGCGTCAAGTTGATCTGGCCGTCCGCTACCACGGAAAACGCCTTGGGTTGATAGATCACCCCCGCGATGGTGTTGGGGAAATCCTTGCTTTTCACCCGATTCAGGATCACCGCGCCGATGGCCACCTTTCCCATATACGGCTCGCCCCGGGCTTCGCCGTAAATGCAGCGCGCCATCAGATAAAGGTCGCTGGAGGTTCCCGTCTTGCCGGAAGAAGCAGAGGACGAGGGTTTCCAGCCGCTGAGGGAAACGCCCAGCTTTTCGGCGGTTTTTTCGTTCACTGTGCCGGTCTGGGAAAGCCCATGCCTTTTTTGGAACTTCTTGACGGCGTCGATGGTCATCTGGCCGTACTTTCCGTCCACTTCGCCTTTGTAATAGCCCCAGTCCTTCAGCCTGCGCTGCACCTCTTTCACCAGCGACCCCGTGGAGCCACCCACAAGGTCCGCCGCGTCCGCGGTGGCCCCTGCGATGCCGATGGCAACAAAGGCCAATACCAGGAAAAACAGCAGCAAAGCGCGGCTTCGTTTCTTTATCATTTGAATGACCTCCTTTTGATCATAGCTCGCCCGTCCAAATCCGCCCGAGGGAATCGGGCCGGCGGGTCAGCTTTGCCGTTACCCCGGGCAAACGCTCATTCCACCTGTGGAAGAACCCCTCGAATGGGTACGCCCCGCCCAAACGGGCGTTTTTCGGGCGGGGAACCCGCTCGTTCCCGCCGGCGCGCCGGTCAAATCCCAAACCACCGGTGAAACAGCTCGGCCAGGAACGACCGGAACACCACAGGCCCCTCCCCGTTTTCGGCAAATTCGCCCAGGCAAAGGGGCGGATAGATGACGCACCACCAGTTTTTGCCCCCGCCTTCGCCCAGCACCACCCGCAGGGCTTCGTATTTCCCCGCGGGGTAGACCTTGCCGGCGTACACCTTTTCGGGAAAGGCGCTGTTTCCAAGATACAGGGTTCCGGAATAACCCGCGCTCCATTCTTTCAGGGTGTTGTCCACGGCTTGCTGCAAGGCTTCGCCGTTTTGGACAATCGCGGCTTCGGCGTCCTCGAAATTTTCCGGGCCGCCGTCGTCGTTCAACACGCCCAGTACCGCGTCCCGAACGGCAAGCTTGACCGCCTGATCATATTCTGTGTCGCTGTTGGCAATCACATGCAACCGCATTGGCCGAACGGCGGACAAAATCAGCAAAACGGCAAGGGCGAGGGGTATGGCAACCTTTTTCATATTGTCTCCTTCTTTCTCGGCTTAGGGGATGGAATTCGCCCATGAAACAGGCGCTAGGATATGGAAAGGCTTTTGGCAGACCCTGCTTTGGGGACTTCTTCTTCGAACTCGCCGGCGGGTTTGATGAGGATGGATTTGGTCAAAACATCCGTATAGGTGTAGCTCAGCCTCCTCGGGCCGTCCTCCGTCACCACCAGCACCGTGAACACCGCGTTATACGCGCCCTCCAAGACGCCGACATGTTTGGAAACCTTCCTTCTTGAAAAGCAATGCAGTTCGACGGTTTCTCCGATGCGATTCTCCATCGCGGCCTTGATGGCATTCAGCTCCAACGCACCCATATTGCGCTCTCCCTTTTCTGTTTTTTCAATTACAGCCAAGTATGCCCAAATCCCCAAAAACTATACAAACAGCCTTTCGGTGGTATATACCTGTCAATCAACATCCGAGTTTTCCACATTATCCACATTTTTACTCACAACACCATGCATTCGACGGTTTTTTTGTGGATAACTCTGTTGATAACTGTGGAAAATGTGGATTACTTTTGCGGATCTTTGCTTTGTCCGCAAAAGACGCATCTTTTGACGATGAAAAAACCCCCAAAGCAGCACAAAAAATCCCCAAAATACGATTTGGGGTGTAAAAAAACAAAATAACGTGAATAAAGTACTTCTGGTCGGGTATTAGCAGAAATTAAGCACACTTTGGGTTATACTGAATAACTTTGTCGATTTCAGACGTATTTTTCCACCTGTCAAGTCCCGGGTTTCGCGCCAAAAGACGCGCAATCGCTTTCCCCAAGGAAATATCGACGGCATTCGTTTATATAAGTAGAACATCGACATAGTTCTGCTCTGTCAATTTTTACATTCTAATGCTATACTTAGACACATATAGTGATACTGTCACTATATGTTGTAGAAATCGGCAAAGAACATGTTCAGAACGCACAAACCGATCGGAGGAAGCACATGAAAACACTGAAAGTTCTGGTTGCAGATGGGAACGCATCTCTTCGCAATGAAATCTATGCAGCACTCACCCGCAGGGAAGAAGTGGAAAGCTGTCGATGTGTCGCCGGCGGTGCCGAAGCAGTGGAATGCCTCAACAGCGGAGATTATGACGTGCTCTTGCTCGATTTGGTACTCTCCCAGACAGACGGCTTCGCCGTTCTGGAGCGGGCCTGCTCCCTTCCCAAGCCGCCGAAGATCATCGTGATGACCGCGCTGTCTCAGGATGATGTCGTCCAAAAAGCCTGCACTTTTGGCATCTATTATTATTTCGTCAAACCCTTTAATCTGGAGTCGCTGATCAACCGCGTCATCGAGACTCCGTCCCAGGTGCAGGCTGTGGAAAAGCCCGCGTTGCGCGTCCCCGAGCGGCTGCCGCCGGTCAAATCCCTGGACGAGCGCATCGCAAACGTATTCCTTGCCGTCGGCATTCCCGCCCACATCAAGGGGTACCACTTCCTGCGGGAAGCGGTTAAGCAGGTCTATTCGGACAGATCCATCATCAACTCCATCACCAAGGAGCTTTATCCAGGCGTGGCCCGGGCCTTTGATACCACCGCCAGCAAGGTGGAGCGTGCCATCCGCCACGCCATCGAGGTCGCCTGGGCCAGGGGCAAGATCGAAAACATCAACGGCATCTTCGGGTATACGATCTACGGCAAGCAGGAAAAACCCACGAACGGCGAATTCATAGCCCTTGTGGCGGATAAGCTGCTGATCGACGACCTGACCAGAACGGAGCAGAGCAAAGCCGTTTGAGTCCAACGACAGCCAGGATGCAGCCACGGGTACCGTAACATAAATCATTCTCTTTCATAAAAACACGGCCTTGGAATACTCCAAAGCCGTTTTTTTGCTTAATAACCTTCTATTATTTCTGCACCACGATTTTCCCTTCCCGGACCAGCCGCACAAAGGTCAGGGCAATGTCCGGATCGAACTGATGGCCAGCCTGGCGCTCGATCTCCTGCAACGCGAACTCGATGGTGCAGCAGGGCTTGTACGGGCGCTCGGAAACCATGGCGTCAAAGGCATCCGCCACCGCCAGGCACCTAGCGCCGAAGGGGATCTCCTCACCGGCGATTCCCCGGGGGTAACCCCTGCCGTCCCACCGCTCGTGGTGGCACAGCACCGTGGGGATGACGTAATTCAACGTGGGCAGGTGCTTGATGATTTCGATGGACATCACCACATGCTGCTTGATGGTGCCGTATTCATCCACATCCAGCTTGCCGGGCTTGATGAGGATGGATTCGGGAATTCCGATCTTGCCGATGTCATGCAGCAGGGCGGCTTCCCGCAGCATGGGGATTTGGCTTGGGTCCATCCCCATTTCCAAAGCCAGGGTGACGACGTAATCCGCCACCTTTTGGGAGTGACTGAAGGTGAAGTGGTCCTTGGCGTCGATGGCGGCGGCCAGGGCGTAAACCGTGGTGGCGTAGGGCATTTCCTCCCGCTGTTCGTAACTGTCCGTCTTGCCGGTGGTATAGACGTGAATCCGGTTCTTTCCGGCGTCCTTTGCCGCCACCTTGGCAAAATCCGCCCTGCGCACCAGCTCGTCCGCGCTGTGGGCGGTGTGGGGGAAGATGCTGACGCCGCCGCTGACCGTCAGGAAGCGCTTGGTCTGGTCCTCGTGGTACATGAAGTCTTCCTCGATACAGCGCCGGATGCATTCCGCCACGGTCCTGGCCCTGTGCCCGTCCGTCCCGGGCAAAAAGACGGTAAAGGACTGCCCGCTGTAACGGTAACAGGTGCCTTCCAGCCCGACGACATTCTGCACCATCCTGCCGATGCGCCGCAAAGCCAGATCCCCCTCGTAGCTGCCGTGCATGTCGTTATACAGCTTGAACATGTCCACATCGATGAGGATCAGGCCCAACGTGGTACCCTCTGCTTTGGCCCGGGCGACCTCCTTTTGCAGATCCTCGTAAAAGGAGCGCCGGTTGAAAAGGCCGGTGAGCTCATCCGTCCGCGCCTGGAGCTTCACCCGCTCGTACATCCTGGCATTGTCGATGGCGATGGCGGTGGAGGTGCTCAGGGACTGGAGGATGTCCATATCCTCCATGGTGTATTCCGAGGCGCGTTCCGGCGCGGATAAAAGCAACATGCCGATCATGGAATCCCTGCAGATGAGGGGGGCGAAAATGGCAATCTCGTGCTCCTTCAGAAGGGCTTTTTCCGAAGTCCACATCGAGCGGAAATAGGGCAAAGAGGCGATCTGCCTGTCCGTCAGGCAGCGCCGGTTTTCCAACAGCCAGGAGACGATGGGGTTGTGCGTCGAAATGCTGATCTCCGGCTGATCCAGCACATTGGCGGAATGGGCAGTGTAATAGCATTCCTTTTCCGGATCCCGCAGCAGCACATAAACCCTGGTGGCCTCCACCCCTTCCTTGACGGCGGAAGCCAGTTCAGAAAGGAGCTTGTCCAAATCCAGATTGTTGGCGATGTTGACGGAAAAATTGCGCAAAGCCTGCCGCCGGGTGTAATCGGCGTTGACGTAGAACCTGTCCACCACGGCACGGCTCAAAAGGTTGACAATCTGCAGCGCGATGCCGAACAGCACCGCAAAGGCGATGGCCCGGACAGTTTCAAAGGAGCCGTTCTCCGGCAGTACGGAGACCACGACATCGTCCAGATAAAATCCGGCAAACCCCAATCCAACGGTCAGGGCAAGGGAGATGACCGCGAAGATCAGCCCCCTGGTCATCACAAATTTGAAGGTGAACACCCGCTTGGAATACAGCACCCGCAAAAACAAAGCGGTGCTGACCAGGCCGGCCACCATGTCAATGGGGAAGCGGTTGATGATGGGCGACAGCTTAACGGCGTAACCCAACACCATCAATCCCAGGCCGGCGGCCATCGATTTGAAGGCTCTACGGTTCACCTTCCCGGAATCATAGGATTTCTTGAGCAGCACAAAATTCGCAACTATCGCAAACAGCGCAAAGGCAAAGGGAAAAACAAAGGGCCAGCGGAAGGTATAGCTCACCGAAACCATGCCGTTTCCCAGATCGTTGAGCACCCGGTCCCGCACAAAAAGCCCAAAAATATTCAGAACGACCAGCAAAGCCGTGGAAATAAACCACAAAAACCGCTTGAGCCGCCTTTGCCCATGACCCAGCAAATTCGCCATGAACTGATAGACGATGGGGGGAAGTACGATCATGGAGGTGGTCAAAAGCAGGCTCCAGAAGGCAAAGCCCGGGGCGGCATTCAGCTTCATCAGCAGGGAAAAGCCCGTCCAGCCGATCATGCAGGACATCACCAGCATGATGGATTTGATGTTCCGGTCCTTCTTGGAAATGGCGAAAATCACCATCAAAAGGGCGTAGGCCGCCAGGGCGATCACCGATGCGCTCCAGTACGCGATGCGCAGAATCATGGCGTCCTCCTTCCCTTTGAGTTGAAAATTGTCGAAATATTAACGGGTCAACCGGGAAAAATCATCTAGAAAAACGTGGTGGGGCGGATCTTTTGCAGCAGTTCGATGACGTCGAAGCGGGAAGGATTGACTTTTTTGACCTTCCTGCCGGTCGCCCTTTCGTACCCTTCGATGCTGCCCACGGGCAAAATGTCCACCTTCAAGGGATCCCTGCCCAAAATTTCCTTCAGATCGCCGTACTCGCTCTCCAGGTACTTAAAATAGATGGACATCTGTTCCCGGATCAGGCCTTCGGTGGCGGCGGTGGCGTACATGGCGTCCTCCTCCACCTCGACGTAAAGGTGCAAAAAGGGTCGCTTCTTTTCGTCGTACTCCTTCCGGACGAAATAGCGGGAAATGCCCAGTCGGGAAAGGCGCAGAGCCTCGTCGATGGTATCCGCCGTGATTCGGGTGAAGCCGGCGATGTCGATCACCTCCGGCACCCGGTCGAGGTACCGCAAAAGGGGCAGGCGGATGCCGTTTTTCGCGTCCTGTTCCTGCAGGCACTGGTAGATGTCCCCCGGCCGGTAACGCACAAAGGCGCCGCCGTGCAGGGTAGTGAGCACCAGCTCGTACTTCTCGCAGGCCTTGAGTTCGTTCATCAGCACCGTCCGCGGGACAAAGGAGGGATCCTCCAGAGACCGGACCATGTCCCCTTCGGGGATGAACTCGTAAAAATTGCTGTCCGGGAAGAAGACCAGCCCGTTTCTCGCCCAGGTTTCCGTTCCCACCAGGGCGGACTCTGCGCCGCTGATGACCTCGTGGGGGACAATACCCCACTGGTCGCGAATCTTTTCTTTGAAAAATTCGCTCTCCGTCCCGGTGACGACCAGCCCCTTAAGGGAAAAAGCATCCGCCGGCTTGACCCTGCGCTTTTCCGCTTTGGCGCGGGTCATGGCTTTCACCATCCGCGCCATCTTCCGGGGAGAGAGGGGCTCCTGCCCGGCTTGCTCTTTGGATTCGGCGGTTTCCCCCTCGCCCGGGTTGATGAGGGAGAAATTCTTTGCCAATCGGCAGGCGAAGCTGGCCGTGCCGAAAAACAGGTCGATCCCGTTCTTCAATCCCAGGTGGATGCCGAGTTCCGCCGCCTCGTCCACGTCCAAGAAATCCAGCGCCTTCACAGGGGGAAGCACGTTCAGCGCACTGCCTAAGACATGGGGCAAAAGCCCGGTTTCATAGGGCAGGGGCGGCAGGCCGCACAGGATGCTGTCCTGGGGCCTCAGGGCGGTCTTGCCCCGATGGGTGCTGGCGGAAAGGATCAACGCCGCGATGAGGTTCTTTCGATACGATTCCAGCATCGCGGAGGTGTAGGGCGCGTACCGTACCTGGCGCCTGCTGCCCTCCCAGGCCGAGCGGACCCACACCGCAGGCCTTTGGGGAAGCAGATCCTCCCGCTTGCTGGTCAGAATGCCGAAATAATCCGCATAGGCGGTCAACGGCGCGGTTTCTCGGAATTCGTCGATGTTTTTCGGCGCTTTTTCGCCAAAAAAACGCCTACCCAGTTCTGTTCCGTCCAGAAGGGTAAGCTGCTCCAGTAAAAGGCGCTCCTGCACCGCCATGAATTGTTCGATGGAAAAGTCCAAAAAGCCGCAGTACTCCGTCCAAAGGCTTTTTTGATCCCGAAAGGACAAGCCATTGTCGAAGCGCCGCATGCCTTGAACCTCCTTTTGCTTTACGGATCGTATCGATCCCAGAGGTCGTTCACAAAAAATTTACAATTTGGAAAAAGCGGTTTTTCAGTAAATTGGAAAAACCAATCACCTTTTCATCCGCCCTTGAAAACGCATCAACGGCGGAGTTCCGCCATGGGATTCCATCTGCAAAAAAACTGCATATTGTGTAATCCAATTATTGGATATACAATATGTTGAGATTTTCACGTTTTTGAGGAAAATAGACAAAATTGACAGTATTTTCCACCGGTGCAATGATTTTATCATCAAATTCGGCGGATTTCAACAAGAACCGATCCCATTTTTGCAGATTTAACCGTAATTTTAGAATGAATATTTCATACATTTTATTGAATAAATCTGAAACATCATGTAAAATCATTTCGGTTGCGAATTTTTGGACTTTTTGCATTTCCCCGATTTTTCCGAACGAAACAGCAAAAGGCGGAACGGACCATGTCTGTCAAAATCATTGCCGATTCCAGTTGCGACCTTCCCCTTGAAAGCGCCAAACAAGCGGGCATTGATCTGGTGCCTTTTCATGTACTTTTTTGTGAAAACGGAACCGTCCGGGAATACACCCACAATCAGGATCTCACCACCGAGCAATTCTATCAAAAGCTGGCCACCGCCCAGGAACATCCCCGGACCGCCCAGCCCTCTCCCCACGAATTCTTAAAGGCGTACAAAAGCAATTCCCATTACGACGAAATCATCTGCCTGACGGTGACTTCCAAGATGGCGGGCATGTTTGATTCCGCTTGCATAGCGGCGGAGCTTTACGCCAACGAAGTCGCAAAAAACGGCGGGGGAACGATGCCGATCATCCGGACCTTTGACACCCAGAACTGCTCCGGCGGGGCGACTCTTTTGGCGCTCCACGCCGCAGAACTCGCCAGGAAGGGGAAAAACGCTTCGGAAATCATCGCATCTTTAACCCAGTTGCGGGAAAAGGTTGCGTCCTTTTTTGTGCTGAACTCCTTTGTGTATGCCTTCAAATCCGGACGGGCCTGCGGCATCAAGCCCATTTTGGGCCAGCTTCTTGGCGTCAAGCCTGTCCTCACCTTTGAAAACGGCGTCGCCAGGGACACCGACCTGATCAAAAGCGGGAAACAGGTCAACCGCTATTTGGTGGACACCTTCCGCAGCAAAGCCGCCAACCATTCCATCGCCGTGATTTTCCACGCGATGGCGGAAAGCCGCGCAGCGGAACTGCAGCAGGAGCTGAAGGCGCATTATCCGGACATTCAAACCCTGATCCTTTCCGTCGGCGCCGTAGTAGGAGTGTTCACGGGTCCGGGTTGCATCGGCCTGTCCTTCATCATCGAGGAGGATTGTGAAAATTGCCTTTCCACGGCGTCCAATGATTGAATCGGCAAATTAAGAGCAGAAAAAAAGCGCCAGAAGGCGCTTTTTTCAACATCGCTCCCACCGCGCTCACGCCGCCGGCCACAATCCGGTTTCCCAGGTATAGCCAAAGGAGGCGAACTCCCTGTCGCTCTTGAGGTAATAGGTATGCAGCACCCTTCCCGGCGAATCGGGGATGGGGTCGTCGGTGGTGCAGTCGAGATTGTACCACTTTCCGTCGATCTTCACCTTGTTCCACATGTGTTTGCCGCCGCCGTAATAACCGGTGACGGGGTAGCAAGGCACGCCGGCATAGGTGCTCATCAGGCAGAACAGCTCCGCATAGGCCTCGCACACGCCGTAGCCGTTTTTGACCATGCCGTAGGCGGTAAAGGATTCTTCCGCGTAATCCGTCGCTTTTTTGGACGAGTTGGTATAGGTGTCGTATTCAAAATTTGCCACAAGATCATCGTGGATCGCCCTGACCTTTTCCTCGTCCGTCATATCGGGTACCATCAGCTCCTCCAGGCGGTCCTTGATCCATTTTTCCAGGGCGGCGGTGGCTTTGGAACCGTCGGTCTCTGTGCCGTAATAGTATTTGCGCACCAGCTGGCCCGCGCTGTCGTAATCCAAGTGGATGGTGATGATGCCGTCCCCGATTTTCGGATCGTATCTGGCGCTGTAAGAGATGGAACCGCCCTTCAAAAAGGCGTTGTGCAGCTCGCCGGCGCTGCCGATCTGGTTGAAAAAGTGTTTCAGTTTATAAGCCGGAAAGCTCACCGTATCCCCCAACGCCAGCACCGTACGGTTGATGGCGTTCATGCCGTCCCTCGCGGAATACAGGGCTTGAGGCAGGGCGGGGGCCTCGTCCCTCGGGCTCCAAAACAGGGCGGAGGCGTTCGCCGGGATCACCACCGCTTCTTCCACCATGCAGACCGCCGTTGCGCTCACTTTTCTGTTGCTCCCGTCCCGTTCGGTCACGATAGCCCTGAAAGCGTATTCCCCTTCGGTGCGGATCCGGTAGGAAAGGGAGGTCCGATCGGTCTGCTTTTTCAAGTAGGAATACTTGCTCTTCCCGGGTTTTTTGACGACATAGGTGATCACCGGATCCCGGTAACCGGATACAGAAACCGAGAGTTTCATCACCTCACCGGGGCTGATGGTCTCGGTGGCAGAAATCGAAATTGCGCGTTTTTCGTTTTTGGAGAAACTGCTCGATGCCACCATACCCGTGGCTGCCTGGACGGGCGCCGCGGCAAAAAGACCCAGGGCAATGGTCAGAGACAGGGCAAAGGAAACCAGTCTTTTCATGCAAATCCTCCGTCAATTCGCTTTTTGAGTACGGCCAGTGAAACGGAACAGAGGATGGACAGACTCTCGTCCTCCCCGCAGTTCAAAAAAGAGGAGCGCATCTCGTCCATCACCCTTTTGCACAGGGAAAGTTCTTCCGTAAGGGAAAAATCGCCGAAATAAGCCGCGATCAGGCGAAGCAACAGCTTTCTTCTTTCGCCTTGGAACGCGGGGCATCGTTCTATTTTTTTGGCAGTCGCCCGGGGAAGGATGGCCAAATACGCACACACGACAGGGGAAAACAGCTCCTCCTCCGTCATCTCCTCAAGACGAAAGTCCGCTTGTTGAATATCGATGCCCGAAAGCAGGGACAGGATGGCCTTTTTCGTCAAATCCGCGTTGACGAATCCGGATGCAATCCGCACATTTTCGAACCATTCGGCGTCCAGGGCCGCGGCATTTGCTTTTGCATGTTCCCCGGCGTAAAAGGAAACATCCGCAAAATCCGTACCCAGCCTTGCACTTTCCGGAAGAAATAGCAATTCCATCCAACCCCCTGTTGTTTGGTATTGTATCGCATCATTGGATCAAACACAAAAAAACAATTTGAAAACGAATACAGGAATCGCCAAAATAAGGATAACACTTTTTGCCGTTTGGGTGGTGATACGCTTTTTTCACAGTCTTCACGGCGTTATGGATAAGTTTTTGCACATTATCCACAGAAAACCGCCGAGTTATCCACGTTATCCACATAAATGTGATGTGATGGATGTGGAAAACCTAAAACCCAATATACGCTTCACTATTTACGTCGCATTTGCTATAATGTACGAAGCGTATTCACATAGTTAACGTCTTTAACCAATTTCATATGTGGATATGCGCGCCGGTTTTCAACATCGAATGGAGGATAATATGAGCCTTGCCGAAAGCGTGTGGGAAAGCACCCTGCCCATTTTGAAGGAAGAGCTTTCTACCGCGACCTATTGCAGCTATATCGAAGACCTCAAGGTTGTCGACCTTAAGGATAGGCTGCTCATACTTGAAACGGACGAGGAATTCGTCAAACGAATGCTGACCGACCGCTACGCGCAGACGATCGAGGACGCTCTATACCGCGCAGGGGGCCGCAATTACAGGATCAAAGTGGTCATGCCTGGCGAGATGGAGGCTCCGGCGGACCGGCAGGAAGACGAAGCATCTGCCTCCATCAACCCGAAGTACACCTTTGATACCTTCATCATCGGCTCCTCCAACAAGTTTGCCCACGCCGCGGCCGTGGCCGTCGCCCAAAACCCCGGGAAACGCTATAATCCTCTTTTTATTTACGGGGACGTGGGCCTGGGCAAAACCCACCTGCTGCACGCGGTGGGCAATGCCATCACCGAAAGCTCGCCTTCTTCCAACGTCATGTACGTAACCAGCGAAAAGTTCACCAACGAGCTGATCTTCGCCATCAGAAACGACAAGAACGAGGAGTTTCGGAGGAAATACAGGAGCGTGGACGTGCTGATGGTGGACGATATCCAGTTTTTGTCCAACAAGGAGGGAACCCAGGAGGAGTTCTTCCATACCTTCAACGCCCTGTACGAGCTGCAAAAGCAGATCATCATCTCGTCGGACAAGCCCCCGCGGGAAATCCCCGCCCTGGAGGAACGCCTGTGCAGCCGCTTCGGCTGGGGCCTAGTGGCGGATATTCAAAAGCCCGATTACGAGACGCGCATCGCCATCCTGGAAAAAAAGGCGATCTGCGAAAATATGCAGGTGCCGGGGGATGTGCTGCGCTTCATCGCCGAGCATACCCAGACCAACATCAGGGAGCTGGAAGGCTCCTTGACCAGGGTGATGGCCCATTCGGAACTCAGGGGGGTTCCCGTCACCGTGGAGCTGGCGGCGGAAGCGCTCAAAGACAGCCTGACCGCGCCGGAAAAGCCCGTCATCGACATTCCGTACATCCAGTCGATGGTCACCAAGTACTTTAAGCTCGCCCCCGAGGATCTGGCTTCCAAGCGCAGAAATGCTGAGATCGTCGCCCCCCGGCAGATCGCCATGTACCTCTGCCGCACGATGACGGACGCTTCCTTGGAAAAGATCGGCGAATGCTTTGGCGGCAGGCATTATTCCACTGTGATTTACGCTGTGGACAAGGTCACCGAGGACATTGCCAAGGACCCAGCCTTTGCCGCAGAGATGGACGACATCAAACGAAAGATCGAGGAATGACGAAACGCCCCACTTTTCGGGGCGTTTTTCTTTTTTGCCGGCGTTTTTGCGTTCGGGTTCGCCTTTGTGCGGGTTTTGGCGGCTGCTCCAAATAAATAAGTACGTAGTAGTAGTAGTAGGGGTTGTGGACAGGTGGAAAACCAGTGGCAACCAGCCAAAACACTGGCTTTTGGGCATTGAAAACAAGTGGATACCTTGTGAAAAGGCGCGGGAGTTTTCCACCTTTTCCACACATTGTCAACAATGGTTGGTTTTTAAGAAATAAAAAGGCGCAGGTTTTCCACAACCGAAAACCCGCGCCCTTTGCAACTGGAGCTATTCTTCTGGATTCTTCTTTTTCTCTTCTTCTTTTTTCTTGCCTTCGAACCGCTCGGTTTCCTCGGCAATACTGTCCGCTATCTGGGCCTTGATATGGCCGATGACGGCGCAGCGGGACCGGAGGGTCTCGGAAATGATGTGGTCGCGCTCCACCATCTCGTAAAGCTCGCGGCCAAGTTCCGCGTAGTTCCTCTCCAGCTCGTCCTGAAGCCGGGCCCGGGCGGCGCGCAGCTTGGTCAGCTCTACCAACTGTTCGCCCTTGTCCGCCACCACGCTGGCGCCTTTTTTGACGGTACTGGCACCTTTTTTGACGCCTTCCACGATTTTGTCAAAAATATCTTCCATTTCTGGGGCATCCTCCTTTTGTTTGGCAATCAACCCGCAACAGCATCATGATTATAACATTAGTGTGCCATGAAAAAATGGGAAAATACCCCGCTGTCGCAGTCGCTGCTCAAAAACATGGGTTTGGCGACTGTTTCAAAAGGTGCATGGGGCTTCGATGGTGGTTTGATAACCCGGAATGTCCACCACCACCCGCACCGCCCGCAGCAGCTGGGTCTTTTGCCCCTTGCCTTTGTTGAAGGCGCGATCGCCATATTTGTCGTCCCCCAGGATGGGATGGCCAAGGTGGGCGAGGTGCGCGCGGATCTGGTGGGTGCGTCCGGTGATCAGCTTCACGGAAAGCACCGAGGTATCCCCGCGGCTTTCTTCCACCCAGTATTCAGTCAGAATTTCCTTCGCGCCTTCGATGGGGCGGTCACAAATGAACACCCGCGCGGCTTCGGCATCCTTTTTCAGCCAGGCGCGGCAGAGTTTTTGCGAAGGATGCGGCCTTCCCTTGACCACGCAGCGGTAGATTTTCTCGATCTTTCGCTGTTTGATTCCGTTGGTAATGTCTTCATACGCCTGCTCCGTCAGGGCGAACAGGGTGATGCCGGTGGTGTTGGCGTCCAGCCTGTGGCAGGGCCGGGCAGTGGGGAAGCGGCGGCGCACCAGGGCGGAAAGTTCACCCTCCACCTCCATCCCGACGGGTTTGTCCACGGCGAGCAATTTGCCGTCCTCATACAGGATGGGAATGGAAAAGCCGATGGTATGCTTGGCAAACTCTGTCCAGGGGTAAAGGGAGGGCGGGTTCTGCGCAATGGTAATGGTTTCCTTCCTGGTGGGGTGAGGGAAGGAGAGGGATGCCGCCCACAGGGCAAGCTGCTGCCCTGGCTTTGACTGGGGATTGTAGCGCGCGTCTCCGTAAAGGGGGAGACCACGGCTGGCGAATTGCACCCGGATCTGATGGTGCCGCCCGGTATGCAGCCGAATTTTGACCAGCGTCAGGCCCTCTGCCCGGGCAATCGTTTCAAAGGAAAGGCGCGCTTCTTTTGCGCCGGGCTCGCCCTTGGAAATCACGCGGCTGCAGCGGGTTTTTTCGTCCTTGACGAGATAATCCACCAGCTCCCCCTGGTCCGGTCCAGAACCGCAGAGAACGGCGAGATAGGTTTTTTCGAACTTCCCCGACCGCATGGCATCAAACAGGCGGGCCGCCGCTTTGGAGGTGCGCGCAAAGACCAGCACGCCCCCCGCGGGCCTGTCCAGCCTGTGGACCAGTCCAAGAAAAACCGCCCCCGGCTTTTGATATTTTTCCTTGATGTAGCCCTTCAGGGCGTTCAAAAGGTCCAAATCCCGGGACTCATCTTCGGCGACGGGCATGTTCTGGGGTTTGACGGCGCAAAGCAGGTGATTGTCCTCGTATAAAATGTTCATCTTCATCTTTATATGCCTTTTTGGGGTATTAGCGAAGAAGGATACCGGCGGTCCAGGCAAACACAAGGTCCATGTATTCAGCGGAAAGCTTGTCCATCGTGTCGTAGGGCGTGTGGTAAAGTTCGTCCGATTCGCTTTGGGCGAACAGCGCCGCAGGGAGCCCGATCCCGTAAAACGGCGCATGGTCGGAGCGAAACTCCTTACTCAGCAGGGGCTTTGGCAGGGGATAGGCTTCGCAGGCGGCGAGGAGCAGGGCGACGGCGGTGTCCGGCTCCCCGTCGCAGGTGTAAATTAAGGGGGTGCTTTGATTAAGATCCGCGAACATGTCCAAAGCGTATACCGCGCGGATGGAATCGCGTTCCCCTTTGGCAAGCTCCCTGGAATAAACCCACGCTCCCAGCATGCCCTGCTCCTCCCCCGTGGTAAACAGGAACACGATCCGGCGGTGGATGGGAAGTTTGGAAAACACCCGGGCGAGCTCCAGGAGCACAGCTACGCCGGAGGCATTGTCACTCGCGCCGGGGGAGGTGGAGACGCTGTCGTAATGGGCGCATAGTATGATGGTTTCCTTTGCGCCGGGATTCAACTCCGCGATGATGTTCTCGCTTTCAAAGGGGCCGTTTTCGGTGCTGGTAACCGACAAAATATCCCCCGATTTAACTAAATGAAACAAATTACTGTCATCTGTGGCCAAAACGATGGCTTCCGGCCAGAGGGCGGGAACATTTTCGGCCAGGGATGGATACGGGTTGACGAGGATGACGGCGGCGGGCGTTCCTAACCCAAGCGCCTGTATGATGTTCAGGGTTCCCGCGCCGTTCGAAATCAGCACAGCCCCTTCAGCGCTTTCCGGAAGGGGGTAGCCTTCGCCGCAAAAGACAGCGGGGCCGGATCGAATCCCCTGGGCGCTGCCGTAAACATATTCCATGGGAAGGACGGTTTCGCCAAAGGCAAGGGCGCTCTCGCCGGAAAACACATAACCCGTATTGTCCGTGCTGACGGTTTGCAAAGCAGGCTCATAACCGCATTCAACAAGGGCGGCCTGGATGAACGCGGCGCTGTGGGCGCAGTGTTCTGAGCCGGTCAGCCTGCTCTTTGCAGTCAAAAAGCGCAGGATCGCCAGCAGACGGTTTGCGTCGGGCAGCGGAAGCGCGCCTTTTGACAAGCAGGTTTTGCAAATTTCCTGCGTATCGTGGGGGCAAAGAAAGGGCGAACCGTTTTTTAGATACCGGGTCACTCCAGCCGGGGGAAGGACCTCCTCGGCAGGGCCTGCCGGAAAATCTGGTTCCGGGGTGGGTTGTGGCGTGAAAGAAGGAGGGGGCGCAGGCGCGATGGTGGCAACAGGGGCGGGGGTGCCAACGACGCCTTCCAACGGGGTGGGTGAAGGGGAGGGGGGCGTTTCTGCTTTGGGGGAACAGCAGGCAAGAAACAGGACAGAAAGCGCCAGTAAGAGTGCTGCGGCGCGTTGTTGAATGGATTGTGGCATTAAAGATCCTCCTATGGTTTAGGTTTCCAAACCATATGGAAAATATAACAGATCGAAAGAGCAAACACAAACGGGGCAACAAAGGTTTACAGAACATTGAAATTTGAAGAAAGGAGGGTGCAGGGGCACAAAAATGCCGTTTGAACACTCCCGCGAGCTGGTAAAGGAAGGCCAAACATGCTATGATGCCGCCATGGAAAAGGATCGTTCCCAGATAAAAAAGCGTTTTTGAACTTTGCCAAAGGGCGGAGCGGACGCAAAAGTTTACCTTCACCGGCTTTTTGAATGTGGAGGAGCAGGCGGTGCTGGTTTCGATGAAGAAGGAACTGGCCCTGCCCCTTTCGCTGTTTGGCGGAACTGTGGATTGCGAAAGGCGGGTGGCGCGGTTCGGATCCGAGGAGGAATTCGGCTTTTCGGAACCCTTCCCCATTTCCTGCGTGGGGGTTTCTGCCGTTGCCGCCCGCTTTGGAGCGGTGCTGTCCCACAGGGATGTGCTGGGCGCGATCCTCGGCCTCGGCGTGGACCGGTCCATACTTGGGGACATCGCAGTGCAAAAGGATACGGCTTTTGTTTTCTGACTTGCTTCGATGGCGGAGTGGATCGCGGAAAACCTGAGTCGGGTGGGCAGGCAAAGCGTCCAATGCGCGGTTTTGGATCGCTCGCCCGAAGGGCCTCTTTACAACCTATTGGAACATAAAATTCAAATTTCCTCCGAACGAGTGGATGCCATCGTCGCCAAAACCTATCGTCTTTCCCGGAATCAAAGCGCGGAACTCTTCCATAATGAACGGGTGTTTGTGGATGCGGCGGTGTGCAAAAACGCAAGCAGGCAGCTGAACAAGGGGGAGATCGTGTCGGTCCGGGGATTCGGGCGATTTGTGTATGGCGGCGTTACGGGCAGGACCAAAAAGGGAAGGCTGAATGCAATCCTGCACACATACTGCTAAAAAACCGAAGGCATCCTTTGCCCTCGGTTTTTTGCTCATGGTTCCAGGGGTTGCCGATACTGTTTTTTTCCCAGCTCGTACAGGTCGTTCCCCAGGGTATCCGCCAGCACCACGGCGGGCATGCCCTCCACCCAGATTCTGCGCACAGCTTCCGGGCCTAAATCCTCATAACAGACGACTTCGCTTCGCGTGACGCAGTTTGCGATCAACGCAGCGGCGCCGCCGGTTACGCCGAGGTAAACGGCGGCGTTTTTTTTCATGGAAGACAGCACTTCTTGGCTGCGCCTGCCTTTGCCAATGGTGCAGCGAAGGCCAAGGTCCAGGAGTTGGGGCGTGTACCGATCCATGCGGCCGGAGGTGGTGGGCCCGGCGGAACCGATGATCCGCCCTGCCGGCGCGGGGGAAGGCCCGGCGTAATAGATGGTTTCGCCTTGGATGGAAAAGGGCAGGGGAAGGCCTTCGGTAAGCAGGGCGATCAGCCGCTTATGGGCAGCGTCCCGGGCGACAAACATCGGGCCGAACAGCAACACATTGTCCCCCGCCCGCAGGGAACGGGCGGTTGCTTCATCTAAAGGAAGTGTGATGTTCATGGAATGCCTTTCGGATTGAAGAATGTTGTGCGTTTTATAGCAGGTGACAGGAAAATCATAACGTAAACCGGATGGACCGGTTCAAAGACATTTTCAATAACCCCAACCTCTTGCGCACCGCTGGCATGGCGGATGATGAACACCGCGAGGCCATTCGTTGGATTGATGAAACTGCCTTCCGAGCCGCCCAAATGGCGGCATTATCAGCGATGACGGCAAGGGTGGTGCAAAAAAGTGCAGGCTGACGAATACTGGACCGGTCCAGAAATTCAATCCAATTCAAATCAAAATTAAATGGATCCCCTTGCATGCCGCGCGGCATGGCAGCAGATGTTCACTGCCACGGGCAGACCGGCAATGTGGGTGGGCGCAAAAAGCACGTTTACGCCCAGGGCCGTATTGCGGCCGCCGATTCCGGCGGGGCCGATGCCCAGGCGGTTGATCCTTTGAAGCAACTCCTCTTCCAGCGCGGCGTAGCGCGGGTCTTCGTTGTGGCTGCCCAGTTCCCGCAGGGCGGCTTTTTTGGCAAGCAGGGCGGCGTATTCCATGGTGCCGCCGATGCCCACGCCCACGATAACGGGGGGGCAGGGGTTCGGGCCTGCTTTTTTTACCGTTTCGACGACGAAATCCACAACCCCCCGCTCCCCCTCCCCGGGAGAGAGCATGCGAATGGCGCTCATGTTTTCGCTGCCGAAGCCCTTGGCGGTGACAAAAAGCTCGATCCCGTCGCCGGGCACCAGCTCCACGTGAAGGATGGCGGGGGTGTTGTCCATGGTGTTGCGCCGCTCATACAGCGGGTCTGTGACCACAGATTTTCGCAGGAACCCTTCGGCGTAGGCCTTGCGCACGCCACGGTTCGCCGCGGCGTTAAAATCGCCGTCGATCACCGCTTCGCAGCCCACCTTCGCAAAAATGACGGCCATACCGGTGTCCTGGCAGATGGGCAGGCGCTGTTCTTTCGCGATCCTGTGATTTTCGAGGATCTGAGCGAGGGCGGCTTTGCCTGCGGGGGACTCCTCGGCATCCAGGGCGGAGCGAACGGCGCGCTCCACATCCGGCGTCACGCAATAGGCGCAGCGCAAAAAAAGCGACCGCACCAGCTCGGAAATCTGGTTTTCGGAAATGATCCTCATTTGAATGCTCCTGATGAATGCCCGTTTGGGGCCGGATCTGAACAGGCAAAGCCAGTTCGGATTTCTTTGCACCGGTCCAAGGTTCCGGGCGAAGGAAATGGATCAACGCACAGCAAGGGCGCAGAAACCTAAACGCTCAAATCAAACGCGATCGTGGGGCCTTCCCGGGAGGCGACCTCCAGGCGAAGATCCTCCCCAAGGCGCAGGCCTTCTTTGCAAAGGGCGTTGCACACCGTTTCATAGGCGACGGTTTCGGTGTTGTTCTGGGCGCTGAGGTGGCCGAGGACGATGGTAGTTACCCCCCGGCGGGCGAGGGCGACGGCGGATTCCGCCGCAGTATCGTTGGAAAGATGGCCCCGCCTGCCCAGGATGCGGTTTTTCAGCCTTGCGGGATACGGCCCGTTTTTCAGCATGCAAACGTCGTGATTGCTCTCCAGCACCACCAGGTCGGCTTCGGCGGCGGTATTCAGGATTTCCTTTGGCATATGTCCGAGGTCTGTGAACTGAGCGACGGTGCGGCCGCAGCAGCGGATCATAAAGCCCACAGGGTCCGCCGCGTCATGGGGAATCGATATGGGGAACACGCAAACGTTCCCCACGGAAAACTCGCGCCCCGCGTGGATGACGCGCAGGTTTTTGGAAGCGATGGAACCGATGGACCGTTCCATGGCGGAAAAGGTGGCGGCGGTGGCATAAACCGGAAGATCGAATCTTCTGGAAAGCACGCCAACGCCCTTGGAATGGTCGGTGTGTTCGTGGGTAACGAGGATCCCGTCCAGGCTGGACGGGTCCAGCTTCAGCCTTTTGAGCTGATCGATGATGGCAGAGCCGGGCTTGCCTGCGTCGATGAGCAGTTTGGCGCCTTCGGTGGCAAAAAGGGCGCAGTTGCCCGAACTGCCGGAAAAAATAGGAACAAATTTAATCTGCATGATACCATCCATCAATCCTTGAGAGCGGGGTCATGGAATCGTTTTCCCATGCCCCGGGCAAGGCGAATCAATCGTTTGTTTTGGTTTTCGTTGGGGTGAACGGCGCAGTGCATCCACAGGGCGCGCTTGACTTCGCCGATCTGCTTGCCCAAAAAGCCCAAAGCGGCGATGTCCTGACCGGTGATGTCCAGCTCGTTTTCCGAAAAGGGGGTGTTGGTTTCGATCATCTCCGAAAGCACCCGCCGCCAGCGCTGGGCGGTGCTCTCCGGCTCCCTGGAGATGCCCGAACCGATGACGTCCGCCTCCCGGAGGGTGGCAAGGTCCAGTACGAACGCCTTCCCCCACTGGACGAACTGCTTCTTCAGGGTCTTTTCCCTGGCGCGGCCGTCCAAATCGTACATATGCCAGCGAATCAGGGAACACACCCGCTCGGTGACGGCCTTTTCCACCTTCAGCCGGGCGAGTATTTCCCGGGCAATTTTTGCGCCTTCGGACTCGTGGCCATGCATGCGTCCGGTTTTGTGAAAGACGACGGGCTTGGCGATGTCGTGCAACAGCCCCGCAAGGCGCAAGACGAGTTCCGGCGGCGTGCTGGCGGCGACCATAAAGGCGTGGTTCATCACGTCATAGGCGTGGTACTGGGGATTTTGGGCGACGTTTTCCCCCTCTAAAAGCTCGGGGATGACGTATTGCAGGGAACCGAGGTCGCGCATCAGATTCAGCGCCCGCAGCACCGCGTGTTCGCCCCGGGGCTGGGGCGCGTGGTAGCGCACGTCGGAAAGCAGGATTTTTTTCAGCTCGGCGTATTTGCGCTCGGCGGGAATGTCGGCCAACCCTTCGGCGAACTCCTTCGCCGCATCCCGGGTTTTTGGCTCGATATCAAAGCCCAGTTCGCAGGCGAAGCGCACCAGTCGCAACACCCGCAGCCCGTCGTCCCCCATGATGACGCAGGGGTCCTTGGAAGTCGCGCGAAGCAGCCGGTTTTTCAGGTCTTCCATGCCGCCGGTGGGGTCCACGATGTCCCCCGTCAGCGCGTTTTGATAGATGGCGTTGACGGTAAAATCCCTGCGAAAGGCGTCCGACTCCAGATCCTTGGAAAAGCGCACCCCCGTCGGCCTGTGGAACCCGCCGGGGCCGTAAACATCCGCCCGGAAGGTGGTGCATTCCACGGACCAGCTCTTGTCCGGCGCGATCAGCTCCACGGTGCCGAACTGCACCGCCTTGGGAATGGCGATCAGCCCCAACTCTTCCCCGATTTTCAGCGATTCTTCGGGCAGCGCGTCCGTCGTCACGTCCATATCGCTGATGGGAAAGCCCAGCAGGGGGTTTCGCACCATTCCTCCCACAGCAAACAGGGAATGGCCGCTTTTTTGGAAGGCGGCTGCAAGCTGCTCTACCGGCGCTGGGATCATGGTTCACGGTTCCTCCTTCAAATGCGCATTCAAGTCTCCTCCTAGTTTACGTCAATGACCATGGTAACACAAATCGGGCAAAGAAAACAGCGCCAGGGCGTTTCTCCCTGGCGGATTCTTGAAAACATGCCTTGTCAACCGGATAACAGTTTCAATCATGTGAACATATAATGGAGAAGCAAGTACCCGAACAGGAGGTCACCAGGATGCTCTCAAGAGTTGATTTCATAAAACAATCCTTGGGTTTACATTTGTTTTTTGCAAGGATCATGAAGGAACACGCATTTTTCCTTCAGGCGGGCTTTACGCCCCGGGATGCCGATTGTGCGAAAAAGGCGGATGGATTTCGCAAGGAGTTTGACGCAATTTTGGCGGAAGCCGTTTCCCTTTCCAATGGCGTAGTCAGTTGCGACATTCTGCAGTCCGGCGAAGTCATCACGCCCTTTACTTTGAATGCTGAGCAGGCCACCATCTTCTTAACGGGGGTTCAGATTCCCACCGAACTGACCCAGGCGGAAGCAAGGCTCACCTGCGGCGGCAACTTCCGGGCCACCCCGATGTTTGAACAGCGCGTCGCCGCCCTCAACAACAGGGCGATCAAGGCAACGGACGATCTCATCCAGTTTAAGACCAAGGTGTTGTGCGATCAATTGGATTGCAAGATGTTCACGTTCAACTATCCGTTGCTGATCAAACACATCATCCGCGAGGCGGAACTTTATGAAAAGACGCTGAAGAAGCTGCAAAAGAGGGAAGAGTGCAGCTATGAAAAGGATGCCCTGGAGCAGGAGCGCTTCTGGAACAGGCAGATGGCGGAACACGCCAAATTCATCCGGGGGCTTTTGGACCCGACGGAGAATGAACTGATCTGCCAGGCGAATGAATTCGGCTGCGAGTTTGATAAGCTGACGGCGGCCGCCAAGGCGGCGATGGATGATGCGGCTTGCTTTGCGAAGGTGACCCAGGAAAGCCTGAAGGCGACGAAGGACCTGCGGAACTTCAAGGCCCAGGGCACCCAGGGAATCCTTGCCTGCAACATCCGGTCCATCATCATCCCGCTGCTGGGGGATCACGTGCTGCGGGAGGCGAACCATTATTTGCGGCTCTTGAAAATGTTTGAACGCTGCTGAACACCCAGCCAGTTCCACAAGATCGATCAAGAATCACAGGGGACAACATGAAACCTGCTGGAGTTTGTCACAGCAGGTTCTTATTTTTGTCCCCAAAAAGTACTTGCGCCCATCGGGCGGCGGGGCCGCATCGACGGGCGCGGAAATATTGCAACAATTACTTGTTCTTGAGGATTCTGGTGCGGATCATGCCCTCGATGGAGCAGAGGTCGTCATACAGGTGGTTGTTGATGTCCTCGTCCAGATCCAGCATGGTATAAGCATAATTATTGCGGCTGCGGTTCATCATGTTGGTGATGTTGGCGTTTCGCTTCGCCACTGCGGCGGAGATGCGGCCCACCATGTTGGGGATGTTTTTGTGCAGCAGGCAGATGCGCATGGCGCCGCTGCGGGGCATATCGCAATTGGGCAGGTTTACGGAATTGACGATGTTGCCGTTTTCGATGTAGTCCTTTAACTGCTTGGCGGCCATGCGGGCGCAGTTTTCCTCCGCTTCGGGGGTGGAGGCGCCCAGGTGGGGAATGGCGACGACGTTCTTCTTGCAGATGACCTCCGGCGTGGGGAAGTCCACGATGTATTTCGCCAGACGATCCTCCTCCAGCGCCTTCAGGACTGCTGTGGTGTCCACCACGTCCGCCCGGGAGAAGTTGAGCAGCATGGCGGTGGGCTTGCAGGCGGCAAGCTGCTTTTCGCCAAAGAAGCCGCGGGTTTCGTCCGTCAGCGGCACGTGCAGGGTGATGAAGTCGGACTCGCGGATCAGGTAATCCAAAGAGGAAGCGTGTTCGATGGCCCGGGACAGCTTCCAGGCGTGATCCACCGAGATGAAGGGGTCAAAGCCGATGACGTTCATGCCGATGGCATAGGCTTCGTTGGCCACCATGACGCCGATGTCCCCAAGGCCGATGACGCCCATGGTCTTGCCCTTGAGCTCCGGGCCGACGAACTGGTTCTTGCCCGCTTCGATGAGGGCGGCGGCGTCCGGGTTGCCGCAAAGGGATTTGCACCATTCGATGGCTTCGCAGAGATTGCGGCTGGTCATCATGATGGAAGCCAGGACCAGCTCCTTGACGGCGTTGGCGTTGGCGCCGGGGGTGTTGAACACCACGATGCCCTCTTGTGCGCAGCGCTCGATGGGGATGTTGTTCACTCCGGCGCCCGCCCTGGCGATGGCGAGCAGGCTTTCTGGGAACTCCATATCGTGGATTTTTGCGCTGCGGATGAGGATGCCCACCGGATCCTCGCAATCCTGCGAGACGTGATAATCCTTGAGGATTTCATGGACGATGGGGTCGATTTTGTTCAGCATACGGATATTCATATCAGTCAAACTCTCCTGTCAAGCATTCTTTTCAAAGTCGCGCATAAAATCGCAAAGGGCACGGACACCTTCGATGGTCATGGCATTGTAGATGCTGGCGCGGATTCCGCCGGCTGCCCTGTGTCCCTTCAGGTTCACAAGCCCCCGCGCAGCCGCTTCTTTGACAAAGCGCGCATCCGTATCCGGGTCGGGGGTGGTGAAGGTGATGTTCATGATGGAGCGGTCTTCCTTATCCGCCACCGGGCGATAGAAGGAGGAAGCGTCCAACACGTCGTACAGCAGTTTCGCCTTTGCTTCGTTGCGCTCCTTGGCGGCCGCGATGCCGCCGGTTTTTTCCAGTTCTTCGAACACCAGGCCCGCCAGATAGATGGCGAAGGTGGGCGGCGTGTTGTGCATGGAGCCGTCCTTGACCTGGATGTCATAGCGCAGCAGGCTGGGAACGAAGTCCGCAATCGGCCCCTTTTCGGCGAGGTCCTTGCGCACGATGACGATGGTCACCCCGGCAGGTCCGATGTTCTTCTGGGCGCCGGCATAAATCAATCCGAAGCGACGCACGTCGTAGGGCTCGGAAAGGATGTTGCTGGACATGTCCGCCACCAGGGGGACATCCCCGCAATCCGGCAGGTTGGTGCGGTAACTCGTGCCGTAGATCGTGTTGTTGGTGGTGATGTGCACATAATCCGCCGAAGGGTCGAAATCCGACCGGGCGGTCTTGGGAACATAGGCATAACCCTTGTCCTTCGAGCTTTTCACCACCCGTACGGCGCCGTATTTTTCGCCTTCCTTGGCGGCCTTGGCGGCGAAGTTGCCGGAAACGATGTAATCCGCCTTGCCGGTGTGCATCAGATTCATGGGAACCGCGGAGAACTGGGTGGTGGCTCCGCCTTGCAGGAACAAAACGGCGTAATCTTCGGGAATATCCATCAGGCGGCGCAGAGAGGCTTCCGCGCCATCGATGATAGACTTGAACATCGGAGAGCGATGGGTCATCTCCATCACGGACATGCCGTTTCCGCCGTGTTCCACCAGTTCGGCCTGGGCGCGGAGCAAAACGGGCAGGGGCAAAGTTGCGGGGCCCGCAGCAAAATTGTAGACTCTCATGATCATCCTCCGTTGGATAGTCAAAATATTAACAAACCAATAGGCTCTTATTATAATACCCATTGGCCATATATGCAAGATACAGAATCCGAGGATTTTCAGCAAAACCGGATCTCAAAACAAGTACCCGTTTTTGCCGCCGTTTGTGGGCTTTGCGCGCATGTTCCGTGCTGCTGCCCCGAAAGCCCGCCGTGTAGCGCTTCGCAAGGGGCGGATGCGCGTTCAACCGGGACAAGACGAACCCCCGCCAACAAGGGCAAAGGGCTTTGCCACCGCCGCTATGATGATGTTTCGCTAATCTGCACTTTATCAATATAACACAACACAGCAGGGAAAGAAACCCGGTCAATACTTACAAATTCATGAAGAAACCCCCGCAACAGCGAATGCGGCGGCCAACCGGTGCGGCTTTGCCCGTTGGTTCCGCCTGTTTGTGACCTTCATTTTTGCGGATTTTTGATGAAAAGGGCCGCCCAAAACGAAGCCCGGGTGGCATCCCCTTGGCGGGTTGTTTCTTCTGTTAGAATAGGATATGAGGTGCGAAAGAGGCGTGTGAATCCATTAACAATTCCGGCCAGCCGCAGAAGCGGCGGCAAAATCCCGTTTCCCTGCGTCCGGCCGAAGAATCATTTGTGATAGCTTTCCCCTGCGTTGATTTTCACCGCCCGATAGATCTGTTCCAAAAGGATGACCCGCATGAGCTGATGGCAAAAAGTGAAGTCGGAAAAGCTCAGGGTGTCGTCCGCCCGCTTCAGTACCGCGTCGGACAGGCCCAAAGAGCCCCCGATGACGAAGGCGATGCTGCTTTTGCCGGCGTTCATCAGGTTTTGAAGCTGTGCGGCGAAGGCGAGGGAGTCTTTTCGCCTGCCCTCGATGGCCAGGGCGATGACGTGGTCGTTGGGCTGAATGGCCTTTAAGATCAGCTCGCCCTCAGCGTCCTTGACGGCTGCTTCCTCCGCCGGGGAAAGCCGGTCCGGCGCGGGGAAATCCTTCACCTCCACGATGTCCAGCTTCACCCGGTTGGATAGCCGCTTTTTGTATTCCTTCACAGCGTCGGCATAAAATTTTTCCTTCATTTTGCCGACGCAGACGATGCGCACCGTCAGCATAGGGGGTTCCTGGACGCTTTTCCCGCCTGGCGGGGGTATTTTTTGGGCGTGGGCGCGGTTTTTTGGAGTACGGCCAGCTTGCGTTCCCCCCAGGGAAGGGAGAACTCCCGCACTTCTGCCACTTTTGCGCAAAGCTCACGCAAAGCGCGCCGGGCAACCGCCAGCTCATCAGAAAGCGCGGGGCCCTTGAAGCACACCGCCTTCCCCCCGGGCTGCACAAAGGGCAGGGCGAGCTCCGCCAGCACGTTCATCGGCGCCACCGCCCGGGAAAGGACGAGGTCGAACCCGTCCCGGTATTCGGTCTTTTTTGCCGCATCCTCTGCCCGGGCATGGAGGAGTTCGGCTGTCAGGCCGAGTTCTGGCAGCAGATGCGCCAAAAAATCCAGCTTTTTCTTCACCGAATCCATCAAGGTGAGTTTGAGTCCCGGCCGGGCGATCAAAAGCGGCACGCCGGGGAATCCGGCACCGGTGCCCAGGTCCAAAACCCGTTCTTCCCCCTTCAAAAAAGGCAGGACGAGCAGGGAATCCGCAAAGTGCTTTTGCGCCACACCTTCGTCGTCGATGACGGCGGTCAGGTTGATCCGCTGGTTCCATTCGGCAAGCAGGGCATGATAGGTTTGGAATTGTTCCACCTGTTCCGGGCTGGGGGTAAAGGAGACTGCGGAAAAAGCGGAAAGCAGAATGCCGTTGTCCATCAGCGCGCTCCTTTTTCTCGTTGGTATTTTTCCACGGCGATGAGCAGCACCGCCACGTCCGCCGGCGAAACGCCGGAAATGCGGGACGCTTGGCCGATGTTTTCCGGCCGCTGCTTGTCCAGCTTCTGCCGGGCTTCCAGTCGCAGGCCGGAAAGATTCGCATAATCCAGATCTTTCGGGATCCGGCGATCCTCCAGCTTTTTGAAGCGCTCCACCTCGTCCCGCTGTTTGGCAATGTACCCTTCGTACTTCGCCTCAATCGCCAGCTGCTCCGCCACGGCGGGGGAAATGGGGCGGGGGTCCGGGTCGCAGCGGGAAACGTCCGCAAGGCTGAACCCCTCCCGCTTCAAAAGGTCAAACAGCGTGGGGATCTTTTTAGGAGAATGCTCATTGCGCTCCTCCAGCATGCGCAAAAACTCGGACTTTAGGACCTTTGTCGCCTTCATTCGGGCGAGCTCTTCCTCAAGCTCCTGCTTTTTGGTCCGCATGGTTTCGTAGCGCTCCCTGGTGGCCAGCCCTGCAGCGTAACCCAGTTCCGTCAGGCGCAGATCCGCATTGTCCTGCCGCAAAAGCAGGCGGTATTCGGCGCGGCTGGTCATCATGCGGTAGGGCTCGTTGGTGCCCTTGGTGACCAGATCGTCGATGAGCACGCCGATGTAGCTGTCGTCCCTGCGCAGGATGAGCGGGTCTTTTCCCCGCAGCCACAAAGAGGCGTTGATCCCCGCCACGATGCCCTGGGCGGCGGCTTCTTCGTATCCGCTGGTGCCGTTGATCTGGCCGGCGAAATACAGGCCCTTGATGGTTTTCGCGCCCAGGGAGAGGTTGAGCTGGGTGGGGTCGATGCAGTCGTACTCGATGGCATAGGCCGGCCGCATCACCTCTGCCCGTTCCAACCCGGCGACGGTGCGGATGATCCGCACCTGCAAATCCTCCGGCATGGAGGTGGACAAGCCCTGGAGGTACACTTCGTCCGTCGTCAGCCCCTCCGGCTCCAGGAAGATCTGGTGCCGGTCCTTGTTGGCAAAGCGGACGACCTTGTCCTCAATCGAGGGGCAATACCGCGCCCCTGTGCCCTTGATGGTGCCGCTGTACATCGGCGCCCGGTGCAGATTCGACCGGATCAGCTCGTGGGTTGTTTCGTTGGTATACGTCAGATAGCAGGGGTGATCGGCATCTTTCCTTTCTTTCGTCAGGAAGGAAAAGGGCGGGGCCTTGGGGTCACCGTACTGGGGTACGGTCTTTTCAAGGTCCAAGGAACGGAGGTTCACCCGGGCGGGGGTCCCGGTTTTGAATCGGCGAAGAGGAAAGCCCAATTCTTCCAAACTTTGGGAAAGCAGATTTGCGCTCTGCAGCCCGCTGGGGCCTTGGTTAAACGAGGCTTCCCCGATGATGATCCTGCTTTTGAGGTAAACCCCGGTGGCGAGGATCACCACACGAGCGCGGTAAACCGCCCCGGTGGCGGTGACCACGCCTGTCGCCTTTCCGTCCTCCACCAGAATTTTTACGCATTCGCCCTGGCGGAGGAACAGATTTTCCGTCCGCTCCAGGGTGCGCTTCATGCGCTCGTGGTAGCGCCGCTTGTCCATCTGGGCGCGCAGGCTGTGGATGGCGGGGCCCTTGCCGGTATTCAGGAGTTTCAGTTGTATCAAAGTCTCGTCCGCGGCAAGGCCCATCTCGCCGCCCAGCGCGTCGATTTCCCGCACGAGGTGGCCCTTGCTGGAGCCGCCGATGGCGGGGTTGCAGGCCATCAGCGCCACGGAATCCAGATTCATGGTCAGGCAGAGGGTGCGGTGCCCCATCCTTGCCAGGGCAAGGGCGGCTTCGCAACCCGCGTGGCCCGCGCCGACCACCACGGCGTCAAATGTGCCGGCGTCAAACGTGTGCATATTTATGTCCTTTCGGAAAAAACTAATTGGAATGAGTTGACCGCAAGGAGTCCTTCGATGCAGTCAAAAAAAAGTGTGTATCCCCATATCAAGCGGGGGCTGGACGTGCTGCTCGCCCTCGTTTTACTCGTCGTAACGCTGCCCTTTTTCCCCCTGATGGCGCTGATCATCCGGCTGGATTCGCCGGGGGGCGCGCTGTTTTCCCAGTGGCGGGTGGGCAAAGACCACAGGCTGATCAAAGTTTACAAACTGCGCACCATGCACGTGGGGGCAGAACCCTTGGCCCACCTTTTGAAGGAGCCGGGGGAGATCTTCGCCAACCGGGAGGACGACCCGAGGATCACCAGGGTGGGCAGGATTTTGCGCAAGCTGTCCTTGGACGAGCTTCCCCAGCTCATCAACGTGCTCAAAGGGGAAATGTCCTTCGTGGGGCCCAGGCCTTTGGTGCTTTCGGAGATGAACAGCATGCCGAAAATCGCCCTGGAACGGCTGAATGTCCGCCCCGGCCTGACGGGGTTTGCCCAGGTGGAAGACCGGGAGGGCAGACCGGAGGAACGGCTGGCCCGGGACCTTTGGTATGTGCGGAATATGTGCTTTTTGGTGGATTTTCGCATCGTGCAGGTCACCGCCAAGGAAATCCTGGGGCTGGGCAAGGCGCAGCAGGACGCGCCGGCGCGCTCCCGCCAGTCCTGAACAGCGGTTATTTCGCCGTCCAGCGCCCCGACGCGCCGCAGGGCAGAAAGATCCGCCTTCTCGTGCAGGGCAGGGCGACTTCGCCGGCTTCCGCTTTCCCGCCGTAGCGGGAAACCAGGGCGAGGTTCAGCACATTTTTCAGCACGATGGGGGCCAACCCCGTGGTGTAGCTGCTGATCAGGAAAAACAGCGGGTCATCGGACAGGATGTTCGCGCAGGCCGTCACCAGCGGAAACAGACCTTCCTCGATCTTCCACATTTCACCGGTGGGGCCCCGGCCGTAACTCGGGGGGTCCATGATCACCGCGTCGTATCTCCGTCCCCGCCGGGCTTCCCGCAGGACGAATTTCATCGCGTCGTCCACGATGTAGCGCACCGGAGCGGAAGCCACGCCGGAGGCGGCGGCATTGTCCTTCGCCCAGGCCACCATGCCTTTGGCGGCGTCCAGGTGCAGCACCTGCGCCCCGGCCTTGAGGCAGGCGACGGTGGCGCCGCCGGTATAGGCAAACAGGTTCAAAACCGAGATCGGGCGCTTCGCCGCCTTCTCGATGAGGCTGGTCATCCAGTCCCAGTTGACGGCCTGCTCCGGAAACAGCCCGGTGTGCTTGAAGCCGGTGGGCCGCACGATGAAGGTGAGGTTTTTATAATGGATCTCCCATTTTTCCGGCAGGGGGCGCAGGTATTCCCAATGGCCGCCGCCGGAACTGGAGCGGTGGTACACCGCGTGGGGCGAGCAGGGCTCTAACGGCCAGATGGCCAAAGGGTCCGGCCGCAGCAGGGTGTATTTCCCCCAGCGCTCGAACTTGTCCCCCGAGCCGCAATCGATCAGTTCGTAATCCTTCCAGCCATCCGCGATGTACATATTCCCTCCACAGAGCTTTCAAAAAAACTTTACGCATGATTTTACCACAAACAAAAGCCCGCCGCCACGCAGAAAACGGGGAAAGAAAAGGGCTTTTCGGACGGTGTTTCCAAATGCGTTTCCCAAAAACGACAAAATTCCAAAAAGAACCCGCCCGCCGGAGACTTGCCGGCAGGCGGAGCAGAATGTGCAATGGTTCTTCAGCGGTCCATGCCCAAAAGCTCCCCAGCGGCGGAGGCGTATGCCTCCACCCGCTTTTTTGCGCCCTCGGCGCATCCCTCGCTGGCGCCGGCATAAACCTTCAGCTTGGGCTCGGTGCCAGAGGGGCGCACGCACAGCCAGTCCCCGCCGCCCAGCTCGTAATAAAGCACGTTGGATTTGGGCAGGTTCAGGGGCGTTTTTTTGCCGCCTTCTTCCCGGAAACCTTCGGAATAGTCGCGAAGGGCGGCCACCCGGCGGTCGAACACCTTTTGGGGCGGGTTGTTGCGCAAATCCTCCATGGCGGCGGCGATTTTTGCCATGCCCTCGGCGCCATGCAGGGTGTAGGACTTGATGGTTTCGCAGTAGCAGCCGTATTGCTCAAACAGTTCATGCAAGCCGTCCAGCAGCGTCATGCCGCGCAGGGAGTAGTACGCCGCGGTTTCGGCGGTCATCAGCGCCGCGCAGATGGCGTCCTTGTCCCGCACTTTGGTGCCGGCCAGGAAGCCGTAGCTTTCTTCAAAGCCGAACAGAAAGGAGCCTGTTTTCGTCCGCTCCGATTCGTCGATCATTTCGCCGATGAAACGGAATCCGGTGAGCACCTCCTCTAGCCGGACGCCGAAGCTTTGGGCTATGGCGTTGGCAAAATTGGTGGAAACGATGGATTTGACAACGAAGCCGTCCTTGGGCAGTTTTCCCTGCTCTTTCAGCTTCATCAGCCGGTAATGCAGCACCAGACAGCCGATCTGGTTGCCCGTCAGGATGACGAATTCGTCCCCCTTGCGCACGGCGACGCCCAGCCGGTCGGCGTCCGGGTCGGTGGCGAGGATCAAATCCGCCCCGAGGTTACGGGCGTGTTTTTCCGCTTCGGAAAAAGCCTCGGCAACCTCCGGATTGGGGGCGGGGAGGCCGGGGAAATCGCCGTTGGGCGCGCTCTGCTCCGGTACGACGAACAGATGCCTGACCCCCGCGGCGGTCAGCACCCGGGAAACAGGCTCCGCCCCCGCGCCAAAAAGCGGGGTATACACGATGGAAAGGTCCTTGGCGGCGGAAAGGACAGAAGGGTCCAAAGCAAGGCCCATGGTATAGTCGAAGTACGCCTCGTCCACCTCTTTGCCGATGGTGACCAGCAGGCCCGCTTCTCTGGCGGCATCCTCCTCCATCAGGCGGATGGCGGAAAAATCCGCGACGGAGTTGATCTGCTCGGTGATCTTTTTTGCGGTTTGGGGGTTGATCTGGGCGCCGTTTGCGCCATACACCTTGAAGCCGCTGTATTCCTTCGGGTTGTGGCTGGCGGTGATGACGATGCCCGCCGCGCAGCCGAGATGCCCCACCGCGAAGGAAAGCTGGGGTACCGCCCTGATCCCCGGGAAAAGATAGGTTTTAATCCCGTTCGCCGCCAGGATGAGGGCGGAGCGCAGGGCAAACTCATCGGAGCGGTGGCGGGAATCAAAGGCAATCGCCACCCCGGCTTCTTCTGCGTTGGGCAGGGTCTTTAAGTAATTCGCCAGGCCCTGGGCAGCCCGGCCTACGGTATAGACGTTCATGCGGTTGCTGCCCGCCCCCATGATCCCCCGCAACCCGGCGGTGCCGAACTCAAGGTCCTTAAAGAAGCGGTCGGTCAGCTCCTTTTCGTCCTGAATGCCCAACAGCTCCTGCCTTGTCGCGTCGTCCAGGGCTTTGTCGTTGATCCATGCGTCGTAGCGCCTGCGGTAATCCATCTTGCACCCCCAGGTTTTAGCATTAAAACCATTATATCATCAAAGGAAGCTTTGTCGAGATGTGCGGTTCGGCCTTCTTTGCAAACCGAAACAGCGGCCGCGGCCTTGGCCAAAACTTGGCGCAAGCCCCTGCCGCAGCGGTTGTGATTCTTTTATTATGAGGCTATTTGTGGTATATTATCCAAATATGGAAGCCGGAACAAGAAAACCGTCCGGCTCTTGCGGAGGGAATCAATGAAGCCAGACATCCAAATCGCCCAGGAAACCCAGATGCTGCCCATCGAGCAAATCGCCCAAAAAGCGGGAATCGATCCGTCGTCCATCGAGCCCTACGGACGATACAAGGCAAAGCTGGATTTATCCGTTCTGGACCAAAAAGGCAAACAAAAGGCGAAGCTGGTGCTGGTGACGGCCATCAACCCCACCCCCGCGGGGGAGGGGAAAACGACGACCACCGTCGGCCTGGCGGACGCGTTGCAAAAGCTGGGTAAAAACGCCATCGTGGCCCTGCGGGAACCTTCCCTGGGCCCGGTTTTCGGCGTCAAAGGAGGGGCCGCCGGCGGCGGATACGCCCAGGTCGTTCCCATGGAGGACATCAACCTGCACTTTACCGGGGATTTTCACGCCATCGGCGCGGCGAACAACCTCCTCGCCGCCATGTTGGACAATCATATCCATCAGGGAAACAGTCTGAACATCGACCCCCGCAGGATCACCTGGCGCCGCTGCGTGGACATGAACGACCGCCAGCTCCGCTTCGTGGTCAACGGGCTGGGCGGCAAGGCGAACGGCGTCCCCCGGGAGGACGGGTACGACATCACCGTCGCCTCGGAGGTCATGGCGGTCTTGTGCCTTTCGGAATCCATCACCGACTTGAAGGAGCGCCTGGCCCGCATGGTGGTGGGGTACACGTATCAGGACGAGCCGGTCACCGCCGGGAATTTGAAGGCCCAGGGGGCGATGGCGGCTCTTTTGAAGGACGCTTTGAAGCCCAATCTGGTGCAGACCTTAGAGCATACGCCGGCCCTGGTGCACGGCGGGCCTTTTGCGAATATCGCCCACGGATGCAACTCCGTCATCGCCACCAAAGCCGCCGTCGCCCTGGGGGAATACGCGGTAACAGAGGCGGGATTCGGCGCGGACCTGGGGGCGGAAAAGTTTTTTGACATCAAGTGCCGAAAATCAGGGCTGACTCCGGATGCGGTGGTGCTGGTGGCGACGGTGCGCGCCCTGAAACACCACGGCGGCGCCAAGAAGGACGCGCTGTCCACGCCGGATGTCAAAACCTTGCAGGCGGGGCTTCCCAACCTGTTCCAGCATGCAAAGAACATCAAAGAAGTGTTTGGACTGCCCTGCGTGGTGGCCATCAACCGCTTTCCCACGGATTCGGAAGAGGAGCTTGCCCTCATCGAAGATGAATGCAAAAAACGCAATCTTCCCGTCGCCCTTTCGGAAGTGTGGGCAAAGGGCGGCGAAGGCGGGATTGAGCTGGCAAAGGCGGTGATCGCCCTTTGCGAAGCGGGGGGCGGGGACTTCTCCTTCTGCTACGATCTAAACAGAAGCCTTTTTGAAAAGATTGAGACCGTGGTGCAGCGGGTATACGGCGGCGCGGGGGTGGCGTTTACCGCCGCGGCAAAAGCCCAGTTAGAACGCTTGGAAAAGCTGGGGTATTCGAATCTGCCCGTCTGCATGGCAAAGACCCAGTACAGCTTTTCGGACGACCCCGCGCTTCTCGGCGCGCCGGAGGGGTTTTCGATCACGGTGCGGGGTGCGAAGGTGAGCGCCGGAGCGGGCTTCGTCGTCGTGCTGACGGGGCAGATCATGACCATGCCCGGGCTGCCCAAATCCCCTGCCGCAGAGCGCATCGACGTGGACGAGCGCGGCGTGATTTCCGGCTTGTTCTGATTGCTTTTGTCGACGGATGGAAAGGCGGAGGAAATGAGACAGATCGATTGGACCTGCGAGGCTTTTTCCGAAAAACTGGCGTCTTCTGCGCCCTCCCCGGGGGGCGGCGGTGCCGCGGCTCTTTGCGGCAGCCTCGCCTGCGCTTTGGGAAGGATGGTTTCCGCCTTGTCGGAAAGCAAAAAGTCCTGCGCGGAACACAAAGAGGAAATCGCTGAGATTTCAGCCAGGCTGGAGGAGCTTCGCCTGCGCCTTCTTGAACTGGTGGACGAGGACGAAGCGGGCTTTTCGCCCCTTTCCGCCGCCTGGGGGATGGACAAATCAGACCCGCGCCGGGAATCGGCCATCGAAGCGGCGCTGGTCACCGCCTGCGAAGCGCCGATACAGATGATGGAAGCCCTTTTTGAGGGGGCGAAGCTGTTGAACCGCCTCTCTCCGATTTGCTCGCCCATCATGATCAGCGACGCAGGGGCGGGGGCGGCGATCTGCGCGGGGGCAATCCGCGCCGCCGCGCTGAATGTGTACGTCAATGCCGGGCTGATGAAGGACCGCGAAAAGGCAAAGGAGCTGGTCCGGCAGGCGGAAGAACGGCTTTTTGCCGCGAATCTTGCGGACGAAACCTTCCGTTTCGTGCAAAACAGGCTGAAAAAAGACTGAAAGGGCGTATTTTTACGCGAATTAGGTGAAACATGGCAGAATTGCTTCTCGGCTCGCCCGTCGCTGCCGCATTGACACAGCGCTATGCACCCATCGCCGAAGAACTGGCGAAGGAGGGGCACAGGCCCACCCTCTGTGTGGTTCGGGTGGGCGAAGCGAAGGAGGATATGGCCTATCAGCGCGCCCTTTTCAAGCGGTGCCAGAGCATGGGCGTGAATTTTCGCGCTTTGGAACTGGCGGCGGATGTGTCAAAAAAAGAGTTGGTGGATGCCATTCGCGCCCTGAACGAGGACGCCTCCGTTCACGGCGTGCTGATCTTCCGCCCCCTGCCCGGCGATTTGGACGAAGCGGCGCGAAACGCCCTTTCCCCCAAAAAGGATGTGGACGGCATCACCGACGGCTCGTTGGCAAGCCTTCTGACAGGCTCCGGCGGCTTCGCCCCCTGCACTGCGGAAGCCTGCATCGCCATCTTGGAGCATTACGGCATCCCCATCGCCGGCAAGCGGGCGGCGGTGGTGGGCAGGAGTCTGGTGGTGGGAAGGCCGGCGGCGCTGCTGCTTTGCCAGCGGGACGCGACGGTGACCCTTTGCCATTCCAGGACGAAGGACCTGCCAAGCATCCTTCGGGAATCGGAACTCATCATCGCCGCGGCCGGACGGGCGAACCTCGTGGGCGCGGACTGCTTTGCCCCGAATCAGGTGATCATCGACGTGGGCATGAATTTTGTTTCCGGCAAGATGACGGGGGATGCGGACTTTGCCGCCGCAAAAGAGGCGGTCCAGGCGATCACGCCGGTTCCCGGCGGCGTCGGTGCGGTGACGGCGGCGCTGCTCACCGCAAACGTCGTGCGCGCGGCGCAGGCGCAATCCTCATAATCGCCTCATCGCAACGTGGCTTTGCCGCCTTTTTTTGTGGAAGGGAAGCGTGTGGCAAAAAATGGTTATATATTATGAACTGATTTTGAATAAATTACGAATTTATTACGACCACCCCATGTATAAAACATAAATTCGAGAAATATCGCAACAAAAACGCAATAATTTTCTTGACCCGTCAGCTTTTTCCGGGCTATGATTGCATCAGCCGGCAAAACCAACCCAAAACATTCGACACAAAGGAGAGCGCAATCAAATGAAAAAGCTGATTTCCTTCGCGCTTGCAGCCGTCCTTTGCCTGGCCTCGATGGCCTCTTTGGCCTTCGTGGTTTCGCCGGGCACCGGCAACACCACCCTGACGGATGCGTTTGCCGTCACCGGCTTCAAGTGCACCGACGCGACGGTTACCACCCAGGGCGTGCGCATCTACAGCAACCTGGTGGACGCTTCCGAAAAAGATTACAACGTCAACGAACTGATGTACTTCGCGCTGACCATCAGCATCGCAAACCCCGCCAGGACTCTGGCGCACACCAGCGCGGTGGGCAATGAGTACACCATCATCGTGTCCTCCGACACCGTCGACCTTTCGATGAACACGATGACGGACGTGGTCCTCACCCATCCCCATGACTCCACCTATGCCAACCTGGTTTCCACCGAAAACGGCATCGTGAAGGCCAACGCCAGCGAAGCCCTGGTCTATGACAAGGACAGCAACAGCCTGACCTTCAAGGTGAATGTCCACAACGACAACCCCACCAAGGCCAACGTGAACGTCGGCAACGAAGCCTTCAACCTCGCCATCGACGAAGCGGGCACCGCAAGGGAAGCCAACTATGTGATCGGCTTCACCGGCATCAACCGCGCAGCCGAAAACGGCGCCATCGTCGCGAAGGTTTCCCCCACCGAGTTCAAGTTCAAGGACAACACCCTGACCGTGGTCCAGAACGGCCGCACCTATCAGATCGATAAGGTCGAAGCCACCTGGCCCGCCGCCAGCAACACCAGCATCTGGCCCGCAAGCGTGGCTGAGTCCCTCTCCACCGTGGGTTACCGCATCAGCCTAGTGGCCGCCGACGGCACCGCCACCGAGATCGTCACCTTGGATACCGAAGTCACCAACGCGGAAGGCTACGGCGTTTCCCTCGGCCTTGCCAAGGCGGGCCGCCTGATCGCCAGGAACACTGTGGGCAGCGGTTATGTCTACGCCGACAATGGCGCAGCCGTCTTCACCCCCGCCGAGCAGGCTGCATTTGAGACCATGCTCGCCGACTTCGGCTTCAGCCTGAATTACAACTACAAGCTGCAGGACAAGAACTTCGAGCAGGCCACCACCTATCAGGCCACCTTCACCGTCGAGTACAACGTGGAGGATGACGAGGCAGACGTGGAGGAACCCACCGACGACCTGCCCCTCGAAGAGGACGAAGACGAAATCCCCGTCGATGAAGAAGACGACACTGATGTGGAGGAAGTCCCCCCCACCGGTGACGGCACCACCCCTGCCGCGCTGTGCATCGCCCTGGCCGCGGTCTGCGCCGCCGCCTTGGCTGCTGCCCTCAAGCGCACCCGCAAGGAAGGCCGCTAAAGGTTTGAACGCCGGTTAAAAGACGGAACCCCGCCCCGATTTTCGGGGCGGGGTCTTCCGTTTTGGGTTGGGGGAGGATGTGCTCGGGGCGGGCGCCGCCCCGATCTTTCAAGACGGCGACAAGGCTTTTATGCGCGAAGATGCATCCCCCGCTTTAGGATACCCTTTCGCAGCAAAGACCTGGGAAAATGAGGTTTTGAGCGTCCAGAGCGCATATTTCTAACCTGTCATATTTACACCCAATAATCCTTCGTGTATCATGAAGTCCAAAAGACGGGCGACGCGCACATGCGGCCGCCAGGACAGGAGGCTCTTTACCATGCTTGAAATCTCCCATCTGACGAAGATCTATAAAGGGGGCAAAAAGGCGGTGGACGATTTGTCCCTTTCTGTTGCCCAAGGGGATATTTGCGGATTCATCGGCAGAAACGGCGCGGGCAAGACTACGACCATCAAATGCGTCACCGGCATCATGGATTTTGACGAAGGGGATATCTTCATCGGCGGCAAGTCCATCCGCGAGGACCCCATCGCCTGCAAGAAGATGATCGCCTACATCCCCGACAACCCGGATCTTTACGACAATCTGACGGGCGTGAAGTACCTTTCCTTCATCGCGGACATTTACCGGGTGGAGCGGGCAGAAAGGGACAGGCTGATCGAGCAATACGCCGCGGCCTTTGAGCTGACTAAGGATCTGGGGGATGTGATTTCCGCCTATTCCCACGGCATGAAGCAAAAGCTCGCCCTGATCGCCGCGCTGGTGCATTCGCCCAAGCTCCTGGTGCTGGATGAGCCCTTCGTCGGGCTGGACCCGAAGGCCTCCTTCACCCTGAAGGAGATCATGAAGGACCTGTGCAAACAAGGCAGCTCCATTTTCTTTTCCACTCACGTGCTGGAGGTGGCGGAAAAGCTGTGCAACAAGGTCGCCATCATCCGGGACGGAAAGCTCCTGACCGCCGGCAGCATCGACGAGGTCAAGGGCAACGCCAGCCTGGAATCCGCCTTCCTGGAACTGACCGATGATTCGGCCAAGAACTGAGGGAGGAGCCATGAGAAACGTCTATCTTCTTGTCAAGGTGGGGTTGTCTTCCGCTTTGGGCGGCGCCACCAAGAAAAAGCGCAGGCTCAAAGCCGGCCTGCTGGGCGTGACTGCCCTGTTTGGGGGATTGCTGTTCATGGCGTTCATGGGGATCTACGGCTACATGATCTCCATGATGCTGGATTTTGCAAACACGCCGGAGTTGCTGCTTTCCGGCGGCCTGGCGCTGGGGCTTCTAATGTCCTTCTTCACCGGGGTGATGAAGATCCCCGGAGTGCTGTTTGCCGCCAAGGATTTTGGGATGCTCGCTTCCTTGCCGGTGACCAATACCCAGCTCTTCCTTTCCAAGCTGGTGCTGGCGTACACTTTCAGCATGACGGGCATCGGCGGGATTTCCCTGCCCTATGCAATCGTGTACGGCATCAAATACGGCGCTTCCTTCGGGTTTTATCTCGCCGTGCTGGCGGGAGTGCTCATCGCGCCGCTTTTGGTCTGCGCCGTCGCGGGGGTATTCTCGATTTTCATCAGCAGGATCGCCGCCTATTCCAGAGCCAGCAACTTGATCATGCTGGTGCTGTCCCTGGCGCTGATCGTGCTGATCATGCTCGGGTCCATGACCTTCAGTTCCATGCCGGACAGCGATCTGGTCCAGGCGCTGACGGGCTATTCCGCCGCCCTTTCCGCTTTTTTGCCCACCGGTCTGTATACCAGCGCCGCCCTGGGCGCCTATGGCGACCTCATTTGGCTGCTGCTGATCTGCGGCGTGCCCTTTGCGCTGTTTGCCACGCTTTCGGCAAGGGTGTTCCGAAGGGCGAACCTCGCCATGGGCGAGCGCCGTACCCACAGCAATTTTAAGGCCGAGCGGCTGGGAAAAATCGGGGGAAAGAGCGTTTCTGCCGCCCTGTTTTCCAGAGAGCTTCGGGGTTATTTCTCCTTTTACGGCTATGTGATGAACACCGCCGCAGGCGCGCTGCTGGCGCTGATTTTTACCGGACTGCTGATCTTTGGCGGCAAGGACATGTTTGCCGCTGCGGTGGACCCCAGCGTGAACAGGACGGTGATTCTGCCGACTTTCGTCGCCATGCTGTGCTATTGCGGGGTGCTGGCTCCCCCCACGGCCTCGGGCATCTCCATCGAGGGAAACAGGCTTTGGATACTGCGCAGCCTGCCGGTTCTGGCGACGGACATTTTCAAGGCCAAGCTAAAGCTCCAGCTGCTCATCATGTGGCCGGTGTGCGTGATTGCGGGCGCCGCCGCCTCCATCGCCCTGGGGGTGGACGCGCTGAACGCCGCGCTGACCATCCTGGTGCCCATGGCTTACGCGCTGCTTTCCGGTCTGGTGGGGCTGGTGACCAACCTGTTGATGCCCATGCTGAACTGGAAAAACCCCATGGTGCCCATCAAGCGGAGCGGGAGCGTGATCGTGTGCATGGTGACCGGTTTTGCTTCTTTGGCCATTCCCATCGCGATCTACTTGCTCGTCGGCGTGGACTTCACCCTGTTTGCCGCCCTCGTGCTGGCGGCGGTGTTGATCGCCTGCGCCCTTATCTGGCAGTGGCTTAAAACCGTCGGTTCCAGAAAGTTCTATGCCCTTTGATGTTTTCGTTTGCCTGCCGGCCCGGGGGATACTTTCCCCGGGCTGCAGGTTTTTCCATGCATGCCTTTGGTGAAAAACGTGAAATAGGGCTTGCACAATGAAGATAAATTGGGTATAATGCTAATTGCGCTTTGGCAGGCGCGCGCCCGTCAAAGGGTGGGAATCACGCATCGAATCGCTGATGTAGCTCAGTCGGTAGAGCACCTCATTGGTAATGAGGAGGTAGGCAGTTCGAATCTGCTCATCAGCTCCACAGTTGTTGTATGATCGATTTTCACGTCATACACGGATACAGCCCTATTGTAACTGCAGTTACGATAGGGCCTTTCTTATCCCCGGTTTAGGGGCCATAGTCATTGGGCATAAGTTGTGTCTCGTTTACAAACAAGGAGATCTTCAAATGAAAAATACAAAAACAATCGCTATTGTCAATCAAAAAGGTGGCGTAGGCAAGACAACTGTCACAATCAACCTCGGGGCCGCGCTCGCGGAGCAAGGCAACACCGTGCTGCTGGTGGACATGGACCCCCAGGCAAGCATGACCCACGGGTTGGGTTGCCCGAAGCCGGATGACTTAAAATTAACCATATCAACTATTTGGAAGCAGCGCTCTCAGGCGCTGCTTTTGACATTCAGGCGGGTATCGTTAACCACAGCGAAAACCTGAATTATATCCCAGCCAACATCAACTTATCCACGTGTGACAACCAGATCAACGCAAAATACGCCCGGGAGTATGTGCTGCATCGCGTGCTCAAGCATTTGCATGGTAGTTACGATTATATTTTAATTGACTGTCCGCCCACCCTAGGCATGCTGACCGCCAACGCATTGACAACTGCGACTCATGCCATCATTCCAACCCAGGCGCAGTATTATTCGATCCTGGGCATGCGCACTCTCATTGGTAACATCAACGAGATACAGGAGTCCGTGAATAGTTCTTTGCAAATCTCTGGCGTTCTAATGAATATGACGGACATGCGAAACAATCATACTAAACATGTTGTCAAAGAGATTCGTAAAGAACACGGTGACAGCATTGGCGTGTTTCAGACGCAAATACCACGATCAGTTCGAGCAGAAGAAAGTGCCCTGTGGGGACAGAGCGTTCTTGAATTAAAAAAGGCAAAGACGGTTTCGGATGCCTATCGCGCTTTTTCCGCAGAACTGATCAAAAAGTTCCATACACCTAAGGAGAAGATTGCAAGCATGACCGCCTTATGATGCATCTTTGTTGGCATTGTCAATGTGGGCAAATATATAAGTAAGAGGTGGAAACCAATATGTCAGCACACAGCAAAAGAATTGATCAGCGTCTGCAGGAGTTAAGAGATCTCCAAACAAGTCCGCTTATTGATCCAAAAAATACCTCTGCTCGGCGTTCCGAGAGCAATTATATTAGAGAGATATCGCGCCCGACCAACGGGCGCGGACTCGAAGAACGCACCGACCTGTACATCAAAGACCTGATACCATATGCGCGACATGCTTTTAAACTGCGTCCCAATGCAGAACTGGTTGAACTTGCGGACAGTATACGCGAATGCGGCGTACTAGAACCAATTCTTGTGCGACCGCATCCAACAGAGGAAGGCAAGTATGAGATCATATCCGGCCACAACCGCGCGGCGGCAATGCGGCTAATCCAAGGCGACAGTCCAGAACCTGCCATGATCTCCGCATCCATCCGGTATGTAGACGATGCCACCGCAGACATTATGATGACAGAGGCGAATCTTCTGCATCGGCAAAAAATGATGCCGAGCGAATTAGCTGTGGCATATAGAATGCGATTGGATGCAATGAAGCGTAAAAGTGGTAGGCCCTCCAAAAATAACTCGTCCCAACTTGGGACGGATTATTCTGAGGGGTTGTTGCAAGAAAACTCGTCCCAACTTGGGACGAGTTTCCAAACTGGGCGATCAGATGACGAATTGGCTGCAGCTACCGGGACAAGTAAAACTCAAATTCATAGGTACATCCGGCTTTCTTATCTGATCTCAGAATTCCTTGAAATGGTTGACGGCAATAAAATACCAACAAACACCGCTGTGGCCTTGTCCTACCTCGAAAGAGATGAACAGGCGATGCTGCTGGATTTCATGCGCGAACAGGGCGTAAAGCCTAAATTAAAAGAAGCGGAGGCGTTGAAAAGACAAAGTGTGGCAGGGGGAATAACAGAAGCATACCTGGACGATTTCTTTTTTGTCCAAAAATCTGAGGAACCCAAGAAGCGAAAAAAGATGCTTGAGATAGACAACAAGCGCGTGCGGGAACGGCTCGCCATCATCAAGCCCGCCAGCAAGGATTACTCAGATGAGCAAATCATACTCGAACTGGATGGACTTTTGTGCGCGTTTGCCCAGCGAATGCTTGGCAAAAACAAGCAGATAGAGTCCCGTCAAAATAGCCGCCACTCGAAGAATGACCTTGAAAGAGAATGAAAGGAGCCGACTATGGCCGAAATCAAAACCGTGATCGACATCCCGAACAACCGACTCACCATCGAATTGAGTCCGATCGCCAAGTATATGCCGGACAACTGGAGCGAAATGCCGCCCGATATTTTCAAAAGCATCCTCCTGTACACCCTGCGCGAAGGCGCGATTTCGTTCGAAGCTGTTCGAAAGGACGTATCCGAAGGCAAAGAGCCGTCCTTTTTGCTTGAAGTTGGACGCGACTTGAGCCGCATTGTCTGGCCTGTACCGCAAAGGCTGCAAGAAACAGGCTATGAAATGAACGAAATGATCGAAGATGAGGACGAGTGAAAATTAGCAAAAAGCCCAAAAATCATGCAAAACGCGGTTTTGGCAAGTAATTTGACAAGTATACATCTCTCTGCTACCCTATCGTTTCTCTTAAAAGATAACCAGCTGAAAGAAATATAAGCTAAGCTTAGTACGTAATACCCTGGCCCGGAAAGAAGCACAACGCTCCTTCTGCGGCCAGTCTTTTTTTCAGCCGGTAAATTTCCAAACTGCGGCAAAAAGCCGTTTGCGAGAGGAGGAATAAAATGACCGAGTATCCCGCCGTCCTCACGGCGCTGGTTCCGGCTGCGATCCGGACGGCGCTCACTGGGCACGGCGTGCGCCTTTGCGGGGAGGATGTTCCCGACCCCGGCGCGCTGTTGGACATGCTGGCGGCAAGCGCCGCCGATTGCCTGATCCTGCACATGAGCGTGGCCGACAACTTCGGGCGGCGCAGATTTTTCCGCGAAGTGCAAAAACGTAAACCCATGCCGGTGATCGTGATCGGCTCGAAATCAGATGCAGCCGATGACGGTGTGAAAAAGCTGATCCGGGATTCCCTGGTGGCCGCGCTGGTCACCGACAGTCGCGCTTTGGTGGACGAATTGCTGGATGCGCTTGCGGCGGTGGAGCCGTCCGAACAACCGGCTTGCGACTTCGACACCAGTGGTGTCGAAGTATCTGTGATCGACTCGCCGGGCATCGGCCCTGCCGAGCCGTCAACCGAAGCGCCGGAAGATGTGCAGCCCTCTGCCTTTGTAGCCGAAGAACCATCCCCCTTGCCAGAGCCGGAAAGCCCGATGGAATCGGCGGCGGCGCAGGAGCCGGAACCACAACCGGAACCAGAAAATCTGGTGCTTCCGTCAACCCCGAACGAACCAGCGTCGCCCGGGCCGGAAGCCCTGCCTGAGTTGGGAAACCAGCCCGAACCGGAAGCCCCGGAAGAACCGCCGACCCAGGGCAAAAAGCCCGCGAAAAAATCCAGCGCGCCCCGGAAGCCGAAAAAGGCCCCTGCACCCGCTGCGGAACCGGAGCCGCCTGTGGGAATGCCGCTGAAAGTCGTCCCGGAGGTGCCGCCCGAAGCGCCGCCGAAGGCATCCGTTGCGGACAAGCCCCAGCCGGAAGAATCGGGCTTACCCCGGAAGGGATTCGGGCGGTCGAACGGGCGCGGCAAGGCCGAACCTGCCCCTCAGAAATACAAACCGCCAAAGCCAAGCAGCTGCCAGACGGTGGCCGTATTCCAGACGATGTCTGGGGGCGGATGTACCTGGACAGCGGCGGCAATCGCCGCATGGCTGGCGGATAACGGCCTGCGCACGGCACTGCTGGGGGAAGCGGATCTCCGCTATCTTCCACCCCGCCCCGCGCTGGACACGCCGTACAGCTACGCCGGGGTGGATGTTTTTTACGGCGGCGAAACCATCGCGGAAGTCATGCGCGGCGGCTATGATTACGTCATCGCCGACATAGGCGCAATCGTGCGCCAGAACGATGGCGCAGTGCTACCCACCCAGCAGCAGGCCAAGCTGGACGAGTTGACCAGGGCGGCGGTGCGGGTATTTGTCGCGGACGCTGGACGCACGCGCTGGATCGCTTGCGAGAGCGTTTTGCGGATGTTCCAGGGAAATGGCCTGCGCATGTCCATCGCGCTGGCCCGGTTGTCCCCGGAAAGCCAGCAGGCCCTGCGGCGCATTGCAAAAGGCCAGACGGTAGTCGCTCTGCCCTTTCTGGCCGACCCTTTTGCACAATCCCACGAGCGCGACAATTTCTGCGCCGCGCTTTTTGACAACACAGGAGGTGGAACGGATTGAGAATTCTGAAAAACCGCATATTCATTGCCGTCGCGTGCCTGGTGCTTGCGGCGGCAATCGCGTTTTGGCTGGTCCCCGAAGCGCACAGCAAAACCCGCGAAACCGCAACCGTGCTGCGGGTGCGCGAGATCGTCCCCGTAGGGACGGTGATCACGCCGGAACTGCTGACTACGGCAGAAATCGGCGCATACGCCCTGCCCACCGGAACGCTGACGGCCCCGGAGAGCTGCATCGGCCTGTACGCTGCGGTTCCGCTGCTCCCCAGCGATAACCTGACCGCGGCGAAGTTTACGACGGCAGATGCGCTCGGCCCCGACCCGATCATCACCCGGGCGGATCGCATGAATATCTCTGTCACTGTGCCCAGCCTTGCCGCAGGAGTTGCCGGCAAGCTGGCCACCGGGGACGTGATCCGCATCTACGCCGCCCAGCCCGGCGACGGGGACATGCTGATTATGCAGCCCCCGGAACTAAGCTGCATGGAGGTCGTGTCCGTGGTAAACGCAAAAGCGCAGGACACCACGGACGCGGAATCGTCCGACGCAACAATCGCCGCTGCGGTGACGGTGGTCGCCACACATCGCCAGGCGACGACGCTTGTGCGTCTCCAGTCAACGGCCACCATCCACGTTGCGTTGATCGGCCGCGACGCTGCGGCCCTGGAAATGCTCACGGAGTTCAACACGGCGGAATTGCCCGTGTTGGAACAAGCCATTCTGGACGCGGAAACCGCCGCAATGGAGAAGTTCCTCGCCGACACGGTGCAGGACGAACCCGAAGAACTACCGGAAGGCGGTGAAATCGAATGGCAATAATCGCTGTCACCGGCTGTTCCAAGGCGGGCAAATCGACGGTGATCTCCAACCTTGCGGCAACGTTGACTCAGGAAGGCAAGGCCGTCGCCTGTCTGCCCTGCGATTGGCGATACCCGTCGCTTTCAAAGCACTTCGGCGTGGACATACCCGCCGAAAAAAGCATTGGCAACATCGCAAAAGGAGCCGTCCCCTGGGAAGTGTTTGCCGATTGTCCACGCGGTCGGAGCTTGTTTGTGGCCGGGATCAGCGACGGTGAGAATTGCTTTTCACACGAGCCCCCGGAATCAAAGGGGTTGAGGATATTTTCATCGCCTGAACAGACAATCTGAGCGGGTTTTCGACCAATCGAGGCGGCATTCCCCCAGACCGAAATTCAAAACTGCATCACGTGAAAATGGACCGGGCGGCGGCAGGACTGGAGCGTCATCCATGCACTCAATGGAGCATTTCAAGCGGAAGTCAATTGACGATCTCGATTATTACAACAACCTCCGTAGCAAAGCTAAAGGGCCTCCGCCTGCCATTCACAGGCAACAAGCCCTTTCCGTTGCTTAATCCAAACATTTGTCCAGCTTTGTGGGGACACATCAGACCCACCCAGCCCTGTTTTTTGTTTTCATTCGTATTGGCTGGAGCAGTATCTCATTCCATGGGAACTCTGAACAATTGTCAGTTATTATATATATATCTGCCGCCGGTGACATCTACTGTTATGCCCGTAATGTATTTGCTTTCATCAGAGACCAGGAATAAAACAGCGCCCGCTACATCTTCCGGCGTTGCCATTCTGCACATTGGAATGTTTTGAAGCATTTTATCTAGGACTGCAGGCGTAGTATCAGCAGTAAGCGGGGTCTCTGCGACACCGGGGCAAATGGCATTGGCCCGGATATTATCCTTGCAGAAATAGCCGGCGCAATACCTTGTCAATCCTATCACCCCAGCCTTGGACGCGACATAATGAGCACCCGACCAACTCCCTCCGCTTTTACCTGAGGTCGAGGAAATATTCACGATCTTTCCACCACCGGTTTTCTTGAAATAGGGATATGCTGCACGAATGGTGTAAAACGCACCAGTTAGATTAATCCTTATAACCAGGTCCCATTCCTCATCGGTACATTCGGGTAGTTGCAGCTTTCTTGAGATAGCTGCGCCATTGACCAGAATGTCGAGCCTACCGGTCTTATCAAATATTTCTTTAAAAGCAGCATCGACGGACGCGGAATCACCTACATTCATTTTCACAGGGAATGCTTGCCCGCCAGCTGCTTTGATCATATCTACCGTTTTCATATTTCCCTGATCATCAATATCGCAGCAGGCAACGATTGCGCCATTTTTAGCTAACTCTATTGCGATTCCACGGTCCAAGCCCGACGCTGCGCCGGTCACCGCCGCTACTTCGCCTTCCAAACGTTTCTTTTCCATTACGATGTCCTCCTTATAAACCAACCTGAATCGGCTTTGGATTCAGCCAGTTCGATGTTCTCTTGCAGTGCTATATATAGTTTTTTGAACACTTCTTAAAACAAAGGTAGCTCATTGACGATTCAGAACACCTTTATCTGCAGTTCATATTATCAATAAGTCTAGAGCTATTAGGTGTCCTTTCTTTCATGTATGTAATCACAAGCTTCGGAAAGGTCAGTTGCTTAAAGGTTTGGCAACCGACCCTCCCTATATGCTCTTGTATCTAATTTATTGATTTGTATTCCATTAGACTCCCTGGAACCTCGCGATAGCAGGGAATACTTGCTCTTTCAGTGCGGTGTAAGAATTCAAGAATATCTGGTAGATTTCGTTGTAGACCTCAACGTTTTGGGGGATGGGTTCCCAGCGGCCAGTCACATGGACCATCGCTTCGCTCGCCTCCTTAAGGTCTTTGAAGATGCCGACGCCGATGGCGCCCATCATCGCCGCGCCGAGCGCAGTGCTCTCGGGTGTCTTGACCGTCTCAACCGGCACACCGTAGACGTCCGCACTGATCTGGTTCCACAGCGACGAGCGAGCTGCGCCACCACCGATGCGGATGTATTCGGATGGCGCGACTCCAGCGTTTTGGATTGCCTCAAGCATAGTGCGCATCTCACAACAGACGCCTTCCATGCCGGCACGCAAGATCTCGCACTTGCGGTGGCCAAAGGTCATACCGATAAACGCACCGCGCGCATTCGTGTCATAGTAGGGCATGGCCGCACCCGCGAGCCACGGGATGTAAACCAGACCCTGAGCTCCCGGCTTCGCCTTCGCCGCCTGCGCGGTCAGCAGGTCGTTGACGTCGATGCCTGTCAGGCCAGAAGTGGCCTGCTCCATGTGACCAAACGTCTGGCGGATCCACTTGAAGGAGCTCGCCGCGGCGCTTGAATGGCCCTCCATCTCCCATTTATGGAGAGCGGATCCAATAACGTGTGCTTTGCGGTTCGGGTCACGAACCGGCTTCTCGGACTGGCAGACCAATACGCCGGCGGTCCCGAGTACGAGCGAGGCCATTCCTTCACGGATATTGCCCATGCCGACTGCGGCGCACTGCTGGTCACCGAGGCCCGCGACCAGCGGGGTGCCCTCGGCCAAGCCGGTCTTCTGGGCGACCTCACGCGAAACGGCGCCTATGACTGTGCCGGTGGGCACATGCTTGGGAAGCATTGAGGGGTCGACCTGAAAGACCTTGCAGAGCTTTTCGTTCCAAGTGAAGTCATCGCAGTTGTTAAGCTGCCACCAGCCGAGATCCTCGCTGTTCTCGAGCCACTCCTCGCAGCCATACGCATGCACGAGGACACCGTGAAGGTTGTGGATGTGCTTGACGCGCGCCCAAACATCAGGTTCATTCTGCTGTATCCAGCAGATTTTGCCCAACATCCACACAGTCGAATATGGGAACCCGGTGATATCATACAGGTCGTCCGGCGTCATGCCAAACTCAGCGAGCCTCTGGGTCATCCAGGGGAACACCTGTGCGGCACGCATATCCTGCCACATCTGAATATCACGGACCCAGCTTCCGTCCTCTCCGCGCAGACAGACCACAGGGCGCATATAGGTGAAGCTGATCGACGCAATCTCTTTGGGGTCGATTCCGGTCTTCGTCAGTGCTTCGCGCGTCGATGCGTAGCAGTTGTCGATGATATCCTGGACTCCAAGTTCAACCCATCCGGCTTGCGGATAGATCAACGGGTTCTCCCGATACCCCGAGCCGATCTCGTTGCCCTGCAGATCAAAGATGACTGTCCGGCAACCGGTAGTACCTGCATCGATTCCAACAACATATTGGTTTGCCATTGAAGATACCTCTCACTATTTATATTTCGGATGAACGCTCCGATACTTTATCTTCACAAGGAACTGTTCGGACACTGTCCCAAGGTATCCAATGCACAGAGAATAGGAGCACCATGTGGTGCGAACAGCCCGCTTTCCTATGCGTAAGACTAGTTGGGTTTTTTGCGCAGTGTTGACTTAAAAATAATGCCCCGTTTCAATTTCCACTAAGCAAAATCTCATCACGACCTGTATGTGTAGTCAGGTTAATTTTGTACATGTTATACCGTTACGGGCACATGTTTGGGCTTTGGCCGATCTGCTAAGATGGCCGGAGCGGAAAAGCGTTCAGAAATCGAAGACGGAAAACGGGAGAATACCGGGAGAATTATGACAAGATTTCAAAAAGAACGCGATCATCGTATGCAATTAGCAAAAGAGATTGCCCTCCCCCCCAATCCTTGTACCACCCCTAGAGTCAGTTGAGATATAATCAACAAAGCAAGGGAGCTAGCGGAAGTGACAAGGAAACAGTCTGGGGAGGAGCAGGACTTCGCAAGTTCTAGTTTCCATGTAATTAGGAGGATAGTATTGCGGAAGCACGCCATGCAGGAGAATTAGCGAGCGAACTTACTATTTATATTGGGCCGAGTAGCCCCCGGGGGAACGGATACTGCGAAATCTTAGCAGCCGGATGCCGAATGGATTTTCCAACGGCGAGCTGTTTGGGAATCTCCATAAGGCGTAGGTTTTTGCCAACGTTGGAAGAACCATTACGAATCAGGCCACGTAGCAGGATTGGGCGAGAAATCTCCGGCATCGTAGAAAATACTTTTTACGGTTTCATGAAGTGAACCACAACTTATCGTTTGAGGGTGCGATTCATCATAAACGCATACACGCGCTGGCGCGCCCTTGAGCGCCTCCTCGGCCTATGTTAAGATGCAACCAAACAAAGAAGGAACGTTTTGCCAACACAAACTTTACTAACTCCGACTTGTTCAAAGACTAGGGGCAGACCACCTCCTTTGGCGTTTTTGCAGCTGATTGCACAAGATGTTCCGGAATGATCGTATGCATTGGAGCATCAATCAGTCCCAAACCGGATTCACCAGCAGCGAAATGGTTATTGAAAACATATCACCGCTTGTATAACATGTCAATAGTCATTTTTGATTTTTTAGACGATTTTCTCAAGATATGGTGCAGAATCGGGGGCATATTTTGCTTTGCGTGAATAAAATCCCCGGTTCTTGTCAACAACATGCTATACATGTTGACTTTTTGCAGCTTCGGTTATATAACAGGTAGTGTAAAAGGTCTTCTCCGTCTCGACGGCGACCATCTCAAGATTTTCGGAGGACGCAACATGACACAATACAAAAACCTGTTTTCCCCCATTCGGGTGGGCCGCACCGTGCTGAAAAACCGACTGGTGATGCCCGCCATGGACACGCTTTTTTGCAACGCGGACGGTACCGTGACGGAAACCCTGCGGTCATATTACGCTAAGCGCGCCGAAGGGGGCGTGGGTATGATCATTCTGGAGTTCGGCTCGGTAGACCAGCCCCACGGCATGGGCTCCGTCGTGCAGCTCGATCTTTCCAAAGACACCGACATCCCCGGCTTGCACGCTATTGCCGACAGCGTCAAGCCTTATGGTACCAAGATTCTGGCTCAACTGCACCACGCCGGGTCCCGGTCCGTTTCCTCGCCAGGGTCGGTGGCCGTCGCGCCAGATGCAGGCAAGGGATATGCCGCCCTCACAAAAGAAGAAATTGACCAGCTTGTGAAGAAGTACGTCGCTGCTGCCCGCCGGGCCCAACAGGCCGGGCTGGATGGCGTGGAAATTCATGCGGGACACGGATATCTGGTCAACCAGTTCCTTTCTCCGCTGACCAATCACCGCACAGACGAATATGGCGGCGATGTGGAAAACCGCTTCCGCTTCCTGGGCGAAGTGCTCTCCGCAGTCCGTGCCGCCTGTGGGGAAGGGTTTCTTTTGAGCGTGCGCCTTGCGGTGCAGGATTGGGCCCCCGGCGGAATCGACATTGACATGGGCGCAGAATATGCAAAACTGGCCGATCCGCTGGTAGACATGATCAACGTGACCACCGGCATCAAAGACCGCTGGTTCGGCGCTACCGAAACCCAGGATCGCCCGGACGGCGCACGGCGGCCCCTTGTGGCAAAGATCAAGCCTGTGGTCAAAAAGCCCGTTGCCATCGTAGGTAAAATCCGCACGGGAGAGATGTGCGAAGAAATACTGGAAAATAACGAAGCCGACCTGATCGTCGTCGGGCGGCAGTTGATCTGTGACCCGTACTTCCCGGAAAAACTGCGCACCGGCAAAGAAAACGAAATCCGCCGCTGCATCAACTGCCTGGAAGGCTGCTACGCTATGCTGGGCAAAAAAAGTGGCATCCGCTGCGCGCTGAACCCCTACGTCGGGTTTGACGCCGTTTATGACGAAGGCAACCTGCCCACCGTGCGCGCGCCCAAGAACATCGTGGTGGTCGGCGGTGGCGTGGCGGGCATGCAGGCCGCCCAAACCGCTGCGGAACGCGGCCACAAAGTCACCCTGATCGAGAAGAAGGGCTTCCTGGGCGGGCAGATGAACATTGCCAGCGTGCCGCCGGACAAGGAAATCCTGAACACCACGGCGGAATACTTCGAACGGCAGTTTGAACTGCTGGGGGTGAAGGTGTTGTTGAACACAGAAGCCACGGTAGATTCCGTCGCCGCACTGGCGCCGGACAAGGTGATCGTGGCTGTGGGCGCGGTTCCCGCAACGCCGCCCCTGCCTGGCGTGGAACACACCGTCGGGGTATGGGATGTGCTGGACGGAACCGTTCCCACGCCAAAAGCAAAGGATGTGGTGGTGATCGGCGGCGGCAACGTGGGCTGTGAAGCGGCGCTATACTTGCTGGAACATGGCAACCGCATCACCATCATCGAAATGGCCCCAGTGCTTTCTGCCGGGCAGGAAGCCACTCACCGTGAACGCGATCTGGCTATTTTGAAAGAATCCGGCTCCAATCTGCAAGTGAGCGCACGGGTTTCTTCCATCGAACCGGACGGCGTTAACTACGTCGATTCCCAAGGCGTGGCCCAGCGCGCCAAGGCCGATTTGATCGTTCTTGCCACCGGCCAGCGCCCGGCGGGCGGCGCGTTGCAACAGGCGCTGGAAGAAAAGGGAATTAACGCCGTGTGTTGCGGCGACGCGCTGGAGCAGGGCAACATCCGCACCAACGTCGCGGCGGGCTTCCGCATGGGGTATTACGCATAATACGAATCAAAATGAGAAGAACGCTTCGGGTTATCCGAAGCGTTCTTCTTTGCGTGTAGAGTAAATTGCGAGGCTATTCCAAATTATGTGTAACCCTACATCAGGTAGAGGTACCGGTTCTGCCAATCTCCAGAATTCCCGTTTGCCTGGAGTGCGACCGCATCTCATGGCTTTCGGCCGGGGATTTGCACACGTCATTTATGTTCTCACTATAACTTATCCATCGCGTTTTTGTGCCGCTTTTATAGGGGCGTTATCATGCATCCTGAGAACGCAAAAGATGGCCTTATCCCCGATGGCGGGATATGTCCATCTGATGCCGTTTCACGATCTACGGTACGTATAATTAAATCTACCGGACTATTTTGTTATACACCTAGCGAATGTCGTCCTCATAATCAAAGGAAATCTTGATCATATCTCCCCGATACACTACTTTGGCATATTCATAGGGATACTTTTCGGTTGAATAGACCACGCTATCCAGCAGAAGCAACGGGTGGCCAGGCAGAATGCCTAGCTTGGACGCTTCCTGGAACGTGGCAAGTGTGGATTCCAGCGTTTCCTTGACCCGGGCGCGCTTGATACCGTAATGCTCCTCGATAACAACACAGCTGTCTCGCTCCACAAAATCATATTGCTGGAGCCCGGGGCAACGAGAAAGAGGAAAGAAGCTTGTGTGTAGGCTGATAGGCTTGCTTTCCAGAAAACGTAGTTTATGCACTTGCAACACGGGCGCACTCTCATGCAGATCTAGCTTCTTTGCCACAGATTCGGTAGCAGCGATTTCTCCCATACTGAGCAACTGGGTACTAACGTTGTGCCCCTGTTTGGTAAGCTGCTCCCGGATGGAGCAAAACGCCCTATCCCGCAGCACGAGGGTGGGCTCCTGAGCCACAAATGTGCCCTTGCCCGGAATGCGGTATAACAACCCGGCCCCGACCAGCTGGGTGAGCACCGAGCGGGCAGTCATGCGGCTGACGGAATATTGCCGAGCGAGCTCGTTTTCCGAAGGCACGGCGCAATCCACTGCCCACTCGCCGTTTTGAATGCGTTCCCGCAGGGAAACTTCCATTGCTGTGCTGATCGAACGGTTTCTTGTCGCCATTTGCATGCTCCTTCAAATCTTATGTTTATTAATCTTATCATGTATGACAACATCGGTCAACGCGCATGGAGCTTGTGAAAGGTTGTGCGGGACGTCATACAAAATACAAGCCGGGCGCCCCGGAAAATCCAGAGCACCCAGCCGAATCCTTAAGCCCGTAAACAAAAAGTCAATGAGGCAACGGAAAAAGCCAGGCAGAAAAGGTGAGCAAACTTACTATTTATTATTAAGCCGGGTTATATTGAGCCGGGCAGTCCTCGGGAGAACGGATACTGCGAAAGCTTACCAATCAGGTACAAAGACTTGGGCAGACCATTTCTTCTCCATACTCGTCTGCGATGGTCCGTCTCGCCACATCGATGGGTTTATTTGCATATTTCTTATTTCACCATCTCAACACTCTTATCTTTGCACGGCACTATGTCAAAACTTAGTTGTATAACACGTATTGCAGTATTGACTATACAGGTTTGTTGTGATATAGTCTTGCACATAGAGATGGTGAGCATAATAGCATCTTTAACTCTATCATATCAGCTTTTCTAAATATAGAAGGAGGAAACATTATGTATCTCAACGGGGAATTGGTAACCAAAAAATGGCTGGCAAGCCGCTTGGAACATGTCATTTGGGACAATGATGAAAAAATAATTACCGACCAAGTTACGAAGGGCATTGAGTACGGATTTCGTGTAATCTTCTCCCCCAGCCATCATTGGCACGGTTTTGTGCATGACCTTCTGGATGGTTCGGGCGTTATTATGTCTACACCGATCAACTTTAAAGATGGCCTTATGCCCGCTGCCGCCGCCGCTAAGCAGGCGGAAATCGCGTACAAAGGAGGCTGCCGTTCCATCGATGTATACCCCGACATGTCCGCATGGACCATGCGCAGATGGGATCTCATTACAGAGTATGTCCGTGCTGTAAAAGGAAGCTTCGACGGCGAGATCAAAGTTCTCACTATGTGTAACGATTCTTTGGATGACATGTTCCGCATGTGTGATGCGATTAAAGAGGGCGGCGCGACGCACATTAAGGCTTATGACTATAATAAGGTAGGCGCACCGATGCATAGAATTCAGATGTTGCGCAAGAAGGCGGACGAGCTTGGCATGGGGCTCAAGGCTTCCGGCAACGGCAAATACTGGACGACGGCAATTTTGATGGGTGCTTTTGCTGCAGGAGCTGATTTGGTCAGTGCAAGCAACACTTTCCAGATTGTTGATGATCTACCTATTTTCGAAGAACTTTATTCGAAATACACGTTTTAATATCATTCGCTAGACCAGAAATGGGTCAATCCCATATACTGTGCGTCGCGTTGGAAATTTTGTGTATTCTTCAAAATCAAAATAATCTCATTTAGTAATTAGGGGCAAGGTTGGACCTTGCCCTGTGTCGTTAGGGTGTATCCCGTATTCTGTGTAAACTGCAAACGAGGGTGCAAAACGGAGCAAAATTTTGAAAGGCGGCAGCGGACTGGTTCGTTGCCGCCTTGTTAGCAACACAACGCCCAGCGGGGGGGCGGATGTCAAGGGCGGCGCAGCCGCTCGTTTACCATTGACGTCCGTCGCCTGTGGTGTTAACCAGGCATGCGCTCGGCGAAGAAACGGCATTTGTGCGTGGATGACGCTCCAAGCCCGGTCCATTTTCTCGTGATGTCCACCATAGCCAGATACAGCATTTTCAGCAGGCTATCGTCTGTAGGGAACACGGATTTGGACTTTGTTACCTTGTGCAGCTTACGGCGGTTATCGATAACATTGATGATGTCCTCAACTTTAATGACGTTCTCAGCAATCTCTTTGAAATATTGTTTGAGTATGCCATGAACAAGCTGATAGCTTGTTGGAGTCGGAAATGAACCGCTCCAAGCCTCGCAGGGTAGAAGCTGGCATTGTCTGTAACAGGGCGGTGATAAGGATATGCGCGGCAAGTTCGGAAAGCGGACGATCGTCGCTATTCTGATAGCCTGTGTACTTTTGGACCAACTGTCAGAACGCTTCAATGTTGCCAAATTTCTCAATGTTAATCAGTCATCGTTGTTTCCTTTCTCCAAGCTTGCCAACAGCATAGCGGTGATAACATCTTATAATACGAATAAGTAAATTCTCCAATATATCGATTGCCGCGTATTTCCTGTCAACGTACTTCTGTGGATTCATATTTCTAGAAAATTTAAAATGTAGTTGCACGAATTTCCGTCAAGACAATCGGCCTAACACTTCGGCCCAAGTTGGGCCGAAGTGACCCAGACCAATTTATTAGCTTATTCGTTCGATCAACCGCTCCGCGACTTCGTCCCAACTTGGGACGAAGTGTCCCAAGTTGATTTTTCAGCTTTTTGCCCGAGACATCTTCTGCAACTTCGTCCCAACTTGGGACGAAGTTGCCAGGCTGATTTATCAGTTTCTTTGTTTCACGCTATCCAGCCACATTTTATCCGCCAGGGTATACCTCTTGGTAACAGATTTTGATATTAGACAAGTAAAAATTTGAAAAATATTGCGAAAATCATACAAAAACACGTTTTTGACTAAAAATTTGACAGCTTGTTACTGTACATGTATCTTATACATGTACCTTGATAAGCACCTTGAAAACAGAATATTGCTGAAAGCAAACAGCGTTACCAAACTCGGCGAAAGCGCTTAACGTCGTCGTGAGTCCGACATATCGAGTCAAAACAGCAAAGCAGTGCGTCACCCACTCAACGGACAATATGCACAACTAACTGTGTAAATCGGAACAATCCGTCATATTACTCTGACAACAATTTAACAGATTGGGGATATATATGATGGATACAGCGATACTTAAAAAGGTCGAAACAGCATTGACCAACGGCGAAATCGTTACGCTCTCAATGCTGACTGAATTGTGGAAAACAGTTCAAGGATGTTACATAACGCAAAAAACCCTTCAAAATTACATGTACGAAATAAACCGTCACATCATCCCGCGCTTCGGAGAGCGTGACGTGCGGCTTATTAAGCCGTACCACATCGATTGGTTTGTTTCTCAACTGATTGCAGAAGGGTGTGCGCCCTCGTCCATTCAGTACTATGTTGGACGACTTTCACAGATATTGGAGTTTGGGTACATCAATGAGTTTTTAGACCGCAACCCGGCATTAAAAATCCGGTTGCCCAGAATCTCAAAGAATAAGCCTATCATTCTTGGCGATGAAGCAATTCGTCAAATTGATGCCCTGGCTGACCCGTTGATGTTACTCTACCTCTACACCGGTTTGCGACGCGGTGAGGGGCTTGCCCTCACTTGGGACGATATTTGTTTTGAGTCCCGCAAGATCCACGTAACAAAATCCGTCTCTTATGTAACCAACCAAGGTATGATCAAACCTCCCAAAAGCGAAGCGGGGATACGCACCGTACCGATCGCGGAACCGAATTTGCACAGCTTGCTCAACAAACTGTATTGCATCCGCACTTCGGACTATGTTTTTCCGAACCACCGCGGAGGGCTTATGTCACTCACATCCTTCCGAACGTATTGGAAGAACGCAATAAAAGGCTTGGGCACAAAGATTACGTCCAAGCAATTGCGGCACACCTATATCACCCTGCTGTACGAAGCAGGGGTTGATGTCAAAACAGCCCAGGTGTGGGCGGGCCATTCCAGCATCCAGATCACGCTGGACATCTACACCCATTTACGCCTGTCCCACCACAAGGGGCAGACCGGCAAGCTCACCGCGTTTCTGACCGACCGGTAGAAAACCGCATAAGTTACGCCCCAATATCTGGACTCGCAAGCCGAGCACAAGTTATACTTGGCTTATCCAGATAAAGGGGAAATCGTGGAGTTGAAAAGCATCATTATTGGTAATGAGGAGGTAGGCAGTTCGAATCTGCTCATCAGCTCCAAACGGTCACTCCAGAGTGGCCGTTTTTTCTTGCATCGGCATAATCGGGGTTGGGAAACGGTTCGAAAGCGGGCGGTTGCGGCCGGCACCTGTCTGCGGCGGGTGCTTGCATGGGGACAGGGGACGAACAGGAAGGAAGCAAAGGCCGAAACACAGATGGCAAAAAACTCAAATAACCGCCAAGCGCAGAGCAAGGCGGTTTTTTGTGCCCAAAAATCACATCAGTGGCGGATCCCGCGGCGTTTTTTCGGGTTTGCTTTTTATTAGGCATGGTACTATTTTAGCATCTGTTGGATTTCAAAGAAGCCCTTCCACGGGTCTTCGCCCACGATGCGCTGAAGCGCTTTTTCCATGGTGATATCTCCCGGGGCGATGGTGTTGAGTTCCTCCCAGGCGATGGGCATGGATACCTTCGCCCCGGGCCGCGCCCGCAGGGAATAGGGGGCAACGCTGGTGGCGCCCCTGCCGTTTCGCATCCAGTCGATGAAAATCTTGTTTGCCCGCTTGTTTTTGCGGACGTTGGTGGTGTATCTGTCCGGCCATTTGCTTTCCAGCACCGCAGCCACCCGCTTGGAAAAGTCGTAAAAAACATCCCAGGGGACGGAGGGCAAAAAGGGCACCACGACGTGATAACCCTTGCCGCCGCTGGTCTTGAGGAAGGCGGTGAGGGAAAGCTCCGAAAGGACGCCTTTGAGGTCCCAAACCCCCTGGCGCACGGCGGAAAGGTCCAGCCCCTCGTCCGGATCCAAGTCAAAGACCATCATATCCGGCTGTTCCAGGGCATCGACCCGGCTGCCCCAGGTGTGGAATTCCAGCGTGCCCATCTGAGCTTCGGATACAAGGCCGGCAATATCCTCGATGTAAAAATACTCCTCGGTTTCGCCTTCGCTGTTGGTGACGGGTATGGTGAAAATGCCCTTGCTGCCCGGGCCGGGGTGCTTTTTATAAAAGCAGGATTGCATGACCCCCTTGGGGCAGCGCAGGATGCTCAAAACGCGGCGGCGGACATAGGGCAGCATGCGCTCCGCCACGTTTTCGTAATACTGCGCCACCTCCGCCTTGGTGATGGCGGGGTTTTCGAAGATCACCTTGTCCGGGCTGGAGATGCGCACCCCCGCCACGGTGATGCTGTTTTGATTTGCTTCCACGGGGCGTTCCTCCTGCTGGTTTTGCGAAGGCAAAAGCTCCTGGTCCTTTGCCTGTTCCCTTTGGATCTTTTTGGGGTCCTTGTCCGTCCGCAGGCCCTTGAAACTCGCCTGGCGCAAAAGCCCTTCATCGGTCCACTCGGCGAACTGGATTTCTGCCGCCAGTTCGGGGGAAAGCCAGGTCAATATTTCGTCCGACCGCTTTTTGGGCGTCGTTTGGAAGGGGCAGTTTTGCCGGATCAGGGGTTCGAATTTTTGCGAAAGCTCCTCCATCGTCGACCGGGAAAAGCCCGTGCCCGCGCGGCCCGCGTAGACCAGCTCCCCGTTTTCGTAGACGCCGAGCAGCAGCGCGCTGAACCCGCGCGTTTTTTTGGCGGTGCGGGTGTATCCGCCGACGACGAACTCCTGCCTTGCGCCGCATTTGAGCTTGATCCAGCTGCCGTCTCGCGTGCCGGTGTAGGTGGAATCCGCCCGTTTGCCCACGATGCCCTCCAACCCCATCCGGCAGGCGGCGGCGAAGCTCTCTTTTCCGTTGCCCTTCACATGCCGGCTGTAATGCAGCGCCTTTGGGGCATTTTGCATCAGTTCTTCCAGCAGTTCTTTGCGCTCAATCAGGGGGCGATGGCGCAAATCCTCGCCGTTGAGCGCCAGAAGGTCGAAGACGATATAGGTAAGGTTTTTGCCCGCGGGGTTTTTGATGGCGCCCTGCAGAGCCTGGAAATCCGTCCTGCCCTGTTCGTCGGTGACCGCCATTTCCCCGTCCAGCACCAGGGCGCGCCCCGCTGCCCAGTCGATGAGGGCGTCCGCGACCCGCCGGAACCGGCCGGTGTAATCGTTGCCGTTTCGCGTGAACAGCCGCGCGCTGTTTGCCTCCACATAGGCGACGATGCGGTATCCGTCGTACTTCAGTTCAAACAGCCAGTCCTCCCCTTCGGGAACGCTGCGAACCAGTTTGGCAAGCTGCACTTCGGTGTGGGAAAAGGGGTTTTTCGGCAGGGTTTCCTTTGTGCCTTGTTCGATCTCCTCCATGGTGCGGCCGGTGCGGATGCTGGTGGTGTGAACCGAAATCCCGTCCTCTTCCCGGGCAAATTCATCCCTTTCTTTGAGCAGCAGCCAGTTGTTCGCGCCTTCCCCCGGTTTGGGCTTCATGCGAATCAGCGCCCACCTGCCCCGCAGCCTTTTTCCGTGCAGAACGAATTTTAAAGAACCGCTGCTGAGCCCCTCGTCCACGTTGCCCAAAGGCTCCCAAATGCCTTCGTCCCACAGCATCACCGTTCCGCCGCCGTATTCCCCCTTGGGGATGGTGCCTTCAAAGTGGCGGTATTCCAGGGGGTGGTCCTCCACATGAACCGCCAGGCGCTTGTCCTTGGGGTTGAAGGACGGGCCCTTGGGCACCGCCCAGCTCAAAAGGGCGCCCCGCCATTCCAGGCGAAAATCGTAATGATCCGCCCGGGCTATGTGGTGCTGAACGACGAACCTGAGCTCGTCCTCCGAAGCTTCTGCGCCGCCTTTGGGCTCCGGGGTGATGGCGAAGTTTCGTTTTTGGCTGTATTCCAACAGGGAGTTTTCCATTATGCCAGGGCCTTTTCCTTCTGGGCCTTTTCAACGCTGGCCTTGAGGGCCTCCATGAGGTCGATGACCTTGCCGGGTTCTTCGGGCTGGGCGGCGATGACTTCTTTTCCGGAAATTTTCGTCTGGATCAGGGCGCGCAGCTTTTCCTGGTACTCGTCCTTGTACTGCTCCGGGTCAAAGGGGGTGTCCATCGAATTGATGAGCAGCTTGGCCATGTCCAGCTCCTGTTCCGAGACTTCGGGTCTGGGATAGGGTTTTTGCAATTCCCGGATGTCGTCGGCGTAAAACATCGTGGAAATCAGCATCCCGTCTTCTCTGGGGATGATGGCCATCAGCGTGTCCTTCGTGCCCAGCACCGCCTTGCCGATGGCGATCTTCTGCTCGGCAAGCAGGGCGCGGCGCAGCAGTTCGAAGGGCTTTTCGCCCCCGGGCTGGGGCGTAACCTGATAGGTTTTGTCGTAATACACGGGGGAGATCTGGTTCAGTTGGGCAAAGTGCAGGATCTGGATGGATTTTTCCTTTTCCGTCTTGATCTTTTCAATCTCCTCGTCGGTGATGACCACGTATTTGCCCTCGTCGTACTCAAAGCCTTTGACGATGTCCTGCGCCTTGACCTCCTTGCCGCAGTGGGCGCAGGTTTTCTTGTATCGGATGCGGCTGTTGTCTTCTTTATGCAACTGGTTGAAATGGATGTCGTTGTCCTGGGTGGCGGTATACATGGCGATGGGGATGGCGACCATCCCGAAGGTAATGATGGATTTGCGGGATATCATAAAAAACACCTCCGGCCCTAGTGTTTCCAGCCGGATGGACGCATATCCGGCAACGCAACAGGGCGGAGGCAAAGGGCAGGGGGAATCCGGCAAAAAGTTCACCAGACCCGGGCGCCCTCGATGTGCAGACAGCGCAAGCGGGCATAGGAATAGGTGGAAAGGGGACGCCACAGGGCGTCGTAGGTGTGGGCGGCGACATAGATTTCGCCCTGACTCACGCCAAGGACGACAGGTGAATGATAAAAGGTGCCGTCTGCCCGCCCTAGTTGGACGATGTCCCCCGGCAGCACCTCGTTTCGGGAAACGACCCGGGCAAAGGGGCCGACGCTTTGGTTGTTCACCAGGAAGCGGTACAGGAATTCCACCCCCGTCCAGGAGGCGGTGCGGTTGTTGGCGGAAATGTAAAACCAGCCGGTGACGGGGGTGTAGTTCATCACGCCGCAGCCCGCGAAAATGCATTGGGAGGCGAAATTCGTGCAGTCCCCGCCCAGGTTTTCGAAATCGTAATACGCCGGGTTGCGGGAAAGGGCCCAGCGCTCGGCATACGCCACCGCCGCGGGGCGGTTATACGGAATAGTGCGCAACGTCGATCCCACCTTCCCGATTAATATATGGAAAGGGGAGGTGGGGCGTGAGGGCGACTCAAATCGGGAAAAAGCTGCTTTTGCGAAGGGACTGTAAGGAAAGCATCCCGCGCGGATTCCGGCGGATGGAACGAAAAAGACCCGCGAAAAGCGGGTCTGATTGCTCGCCCTGCCCAAAATCCAAGCGGCAGGGGGTTCGTTGGAATCCGGCGGGGCAGAGCAGGTCGGTGCTACGAAAAGCTGCAATAAGCACAGGACACAAGCCACGGGTTGCTCCGCGGCGAGGAAGGAGCGCGGTCCTCGCCGCAGAGCATATGCGAAAAAGGTCCCCCTTCCCTTTTTGGTTTACATGATGGTGGTAAAGAACTCCTCCCACTGTTCCTGGGTGAGCTGAATGGGGTTGCTGGACATGCTGGTGCCAAAGCTCGCCTTTGCCAGGGCGGGGATTTCTTCCTTCGGAATGTTCAAATGCTTGAAATCCGGCTTTATGCCCATGTGGGCGCAAAGGTCGAAGACGAAATCCACAGCGGCGTCGGCGGCTTCCTGCTCGGTGGCGAATTTTTTGCCGGTGAGCAGCTCGCCGATGCGCGCCATCCGGGGAAGCACGTGGGGCGCGTTCAGCTTCATGATGTGGGGCAGCATGATGCCGCAGGCTTCGCCGTGGGGCACGTTATAGGCAATACCCACAGCCATGCCGATGCCATGCGCAGCTCCAAGGCCGGAGTTGGCAAAGGCCATGCCGCCAAGCAGGGCGGCGGCGCTCATGCCTTCCCTGGCTTCGATGTCGTTCCCGTCGTCATAGGCTCTGCGCAAATACTTGCCCACGAGTTCGATGCCGCTCATGGCCAGGCCGTCGCTGATGGGCGTTGCGCGCCAGGTGGTGAACGCCTCGATGAGGTGGGTGGCGGCGTCGATTCCCGAGTTGGCGGTGACGCGCTTGGGGCAACCCACGGTGAGCAGGGGGTCCACGATGGTGATGTTGGCGATCATCGAGTCGGAGCGCATGGAGCGCTTGAAGGTGAGGACATGGGAGCCGAGGACGGAGTTTTTCGTCACTTCGCTGCCGGTGCCGGCGGTGGTGGGAATGGCGACGAAGGGAACGGGCTCGACGGTGACCTTCTTGCCCTTGCCCACGACTTCCATATAATCCAGTGCCGGGGTGCCGTTGGTGATCAGGGCGGCCACGGCCTTGCCCGCGTCTATGCAGCTTCCGCCGCCGATGGAAATGACGGCGTCGCAGCCTTCCTTGAGGGCCAAAGCGGTGATTTCGTCCGCCTGTTCCACGGTGGGCTCGCCCCGCACTTCGCCATAGGCGACGTAGCGCAAGTTCGCATCCTCAAGCTGCTTTTTGATGCTGTCCATGGTGGGGGAATTGATGAAGAAGGGGTCCACCACCAGCATGAAATTACTGCCCAGGGGTTTTACATGGCTGACGAGTTCGTCAATAGCGCCCTTTTTAAAGACGATTTTGTGTGCAGTCAAAAAAGAAAATTCCATAATTGCCTCCTTATAGAGCCTGTTTCACAACCGCTTGCGAGAGCGGACACGAAACAAGCCCTGATGGTCGAATCCGCCATGCGCGCCCGAAAGGAGCTTTCGGGCGCGCGGCGGGCGATAGATTTAAGCGTGCTTGTTCTGGAAGTTGTAGATGGTCTCGAAGCCGCTCTTCGCGAGTCCGTCGTAGCAGTCGCGGAACATTTCGTAGACCTCGTTGTAAAGCTTCATGGAAGCTTCGTCCGGCTCGTACACGTCCTTCACATGGACCATGTGTTCGGAAGCCTCGCGCAGATCCTTGAAGACGCCCGCGCCCACAGCGCCGATCATGGCAGCGCCGAGAGCCGTTGCTTCGGGCGCGTCCGCCGTTTCGACGACGCACTTGTAAATGTTGGCCTGGATCTGGTTCCAGAGCTTGGAGCGGGCAGCGCCGCCGGTGACGCGCAGGGTCTTGAAATCCGAGAAGCCGGCAGCCTTCAGAGCGTCGAGCATCTCGCGCATCTCGAAGCAGATGCCTTCCATCGCAGCGCGGAGCAGTTCTGCCTTGGTGGTGCCCAGGGTCATGCCGATGAAGGCGCCGCGGGCCATGTCGTTGTAGTGGGGGCAGGCAGCGCCGGCCAGCCAGGGCAGGAAGACGGTTCCCTTGGAGCCGATGGGGGCCTTTGCCGCGGTGGAGGACATGATGTCGTAAACGTCGATGCCGGAAACGTCGGCAGCGGTCATTTCAAACTGGGAGATGGCGTTCCTCAGCCAGCGGAAGGAAGAAGCGGCAGCCGAAGCGTGGCCTTCCATCGTGTAACCGCCGGCGGGGTGGCCGAGAACGTGGCACTTGCCGTTGGGGTCGCGGACGGGGGTTGCGGAATAGCCGATGCACAGTCCCGCGGTGCCCAGGCAGACGGAGCCGAGGCCGGGGGTGCCGGAGTTGCCGACGCCCGCTGCGCCGCACTGCTGGTCGCCGGAGCCGACGAACAGGGGCGTACCCACCTTCAGGCCGGTCTTGTCCGCCACTTCCTGGGTGACGGCGCCGATGGGGGTGCCGGGCTTCATGTTGCGGGGGTATTTGTCGATGTCCATCCCGAAGATGTCGCACAGCTCGGGGTCGAACTCGAAGGTGTCGCACTTGGTGACCAGCCACCAGTTGGCGTCGCTCTCCTCGTCGTACCAGTCGTCCGCGCCGAAGGCCTTGGCCAGCATGGCGTGGGGGGTGATCATCTTATAGGTCTTCTCATACAGTTCGGGCATGTTCAGCCTGAACCAGAAGGCCTTGGAACCGCACTGCACCGAGCCCAGGGGGTGGCCGCAGCGGTTGTACAGGTCCATTTCGGTCATGCCGTGCTTGGCGAGCTGCTCCCTGGCCCAGGGGAAGATCTCAGCGCCGCGCTGGTCCTGCCAGATGAACATGTTGTGCAGGAAGTTGCCGTCCTTGTCGATGGGGGCCCAGGTGGTACGCTGGTTGGTGAAGCTGATGGAGATGATCTCCGAAGCGTCCACGTTTTTCTTCTTCAGGGCGGCGGCGACGGACTTGTACGCCAGCTCGATGACGTCTTCCGCGCGCTGCTCAACCCAGCCGGGCCTGGGGTAGAAGGTGGGGGTTTCGAAATAAGCGCTGGAAACCTCGTTCCCCTTCAGGTCGAAAATGACCGTGCGGACGCCCATTGTTCCGGCGTCGATACCAATGACATATTTACCCATGTAGTTCTCCTTTCGACATTACATAGTCAATGACGTTGTTCAGTTTTCTCAGAGTCTCTTTTATAAAAGCCTTGACTTGTCTAGGATCAGAGAATCCAAAGATAACCGCGGGGTAAAAGCGGGGCGACTTGGTAACTGGTATGAAAACCCGTTTCGGGTTTTTTCATGATTTTGCTTGGGTGTGAATGGTATTTGTTCGGTGAATGGAATGAAAATAGGGGGTGGAGCCGCCAATGGGGGCGGCTCCGAATCCTAAGGTTGGTCAGGAGCGGCTTACTTCAGTTCGATGCCCTTGAGCATTTCTTCGAAGATGGGCAGATCGTCGATGATCTTCTTCGCGGCGCGGGTGCCGATGATGTCCACGCCCCTGCTCAGGCACAGCAGCGCGATGGCGGAGGTCCAGAAAGCGCCGGTGCCGGCGATCTTGACTTTGCACTTGCCTTCGCAGGTCTTGACCATCAGGTCGACGATCCTCATGTCGGGTCCGCCGAAACGGCCGGTGGAGGACTTCACGAAGTCTCCGCCGCCCTCGATGACGCATTCGCAAGCGGTGACGATCTCTTCGGGGGTGAGGTAGCAGACCTCGATGATGAAGCGGGTCTCAAGGCCGCCGGCGGCTTCGACGCAGGCCTTGATCTCGCGGAGCAGGTGATCGCGGTCGCCGCTCTTCAGGTGGCCGTAGTCGATGACGTAGTCCAGGATTTCCGCGCCCTTGGCGATGGCGTCCTTGGCGGCGGCAACCTTGGATTCGATGGTGCCGGTTCCGAAGGGGTAGTCGATGACGACGCAGGGCTTAACGTCGGTGCCCTTCAGCTCGTTGGCGACGAATTCGATGTAGTTCGGGTTCACGCAGACGGAGTTGGTGTTGTACTCCAGCGAAATCTTGACCAGGTCTTTGATCTCATCCAGGGTTGCGAAGGGGTTGAGCAAAGAACCGTCGATCATTTTTGCCAGACGTGCTGCGGTCAGCTCTTTTCCTTGAAGATACAGCATGGTCGTTCTCCTTTATTCTCGATTATTTAAAGCGTTGCCGCATGACAGGAAAACCGCGGCACAGACGCTTTTTAGCGAAGTGACGAAATAGAGTGTCCAGGATACGAATGAGATGCTATCAATTTTCAATAGCATGTTATCACAACTCGAAAACGTGGTAAAACAACAAAAAGGCATAGCCAGTTACAACACAGAATGTTTGTTTTTTAACAGTTACCGCTTATTGTTGTGGATGCGCCGCTTGACAAAGCCCCTCGTTAGTACATATGATGAGAGCGGTAACCCCATTCATGCTTATCATTCCACGTATGCAACAACACGTATAAGCGAAAATTGTCCGCAACCAGGCATTTCACGAAGGACCGACCTCGCGAATACCCGGCAGTGTTCTTGTTTTCTCCGGTTTCACCAGCGAGAACAATAATTTGCACTCTTCCTGTAATACGGGCACGCCGAGCACGCGGAAAGGAGCACCAACATGGACATCAAGAGCATTGAAGCGTTTGTCAGGCTCTGCAAGGATAAGAATATGAGTATCGCCGCCAGCAATCTTTACATCACCCAGCAGGGCCTGAGCAAAATCATCAAGCGCATGGAAGAAGAACTGGGGGTCACGCTGTTCCTGCGCAAAAACAGGGGAGTGGAGCTGACCCAGGCCAGCAAGATGCTCCTTCCCTATGCAGAAGATATTATGAGGAAGCACGATGAGGCGTTGACCGCCATCAAGAAGAGCCACCAGAACGCGGAGGGGTCTGTCAACGCCGTTTTGGAGCTGGGATGCTTGTCCATCCTCACGCCCCAGCCGTTTTTGACGTTTATGCAGGATTACCCCTTCATCGACCTGCGCTTTGGCGAACACAGGGACAGCATCTGCCATCGCCGCCTGCTGGAGGGGGAGGCGGACATCGGCATCGTCGCGGTGGCGCTGGACGACGAGCTTTTTGACGCCACGCCCTTTTTCAGCGTACAGAGCGTGATCTACATGCCTAAAGGCCACCCTCTGGCAAAAAAGAAGGTGGTGACGATTGAGGACCTTCGGGGCGTCAAGCTGCTGCTTTGCGGTTCCACCAACTATTATTCGATCATGAGGGATTGCCAAAACGCCGGATTCGAGGCGGATCTGGTCATGTGCACGACGGACATCAACGTCACCATGCAGTGCCTGCAGTCCGGCTTGGGGGTCAGCCCCTTCATTCTGGGGCTGAACAAGGCGTTCACCTGCCCGGACGATATCGTCGTCCGCCCGCTGTCGCTGCTGGAGGATAAGCACATCTATATGTTGACGAAAAAGGGCGCTCAGCTTTCCGAGTGCGCCCAGCTGTTTAAAGATTACTTTGTGAACTATTATAAGAAGTAGGGATGGGCTGGAAAAAGGAATCAAAGGAATGGTATGGGGGTCGCGGGTATGGGCGGCTCCTTTTTTATTTTTCAAAAAAAGGGATGTAATAAGATGTACGAACGGGCCCAAGCTGCAGAAAATATCTATTGTATCGAATCTTCGTCAGGATGGGGCTGTTCGTTTCCGGGCGGGGAGGACCGGCAACACTATGTGCGGGCGAAAACTGGTGCGGCGGCCTCTCCGAACGATTTAATAATTTATCACGATAATACGCTATTGCGGTGGTTGACTAAAATAAATCGACGGACTATAATGGATAACAAAGGATGACGCAAATACGCGTCCGACAGCAAGGAGTGCGCTTTGAACATCGACTTGACCACCCTTTCCGCCGTGGAACGGCTGACATTGGGGCTTCGCAGCCTGTATGAAAGCAGGGGATACCGCCTGTTTACCATGAACCGGCTGGAGGAGTATTCCCTCTATGTCGAAAACATGGATTTCCTGCAAAGCAGCGAGATCATCGTCTTTTCCGATCTGGACGGCAGGCTGATGGCCCTGAAACCGGACATTACCCTGTCCATCGCCAAGAGCATCAACGGCGATTCCGCCTCTTTGGAAAAGCTGTATTACCATGAAAACGTGTTCCGCCCCTCCCCCCACGCCCGGGAATTCCGGGAAATCGCCCAGACCGGCTTGGAATGCATCGGGGCGGTGACGGCGTACGACCTTTCGGAAACCCTCTTCCTCGCCCAGCGCACGTTGGCGGCTGTGGATGTAAATTTCGTGCTGGACGTTTCCCATCTGGGGTTCGTTTCGGCAGTGATGGAGGAACTGGGGGCGGACGGGGCGCTGAGCAAGAAGCTGCTTGGCCTGCTGCAAAAAAAGGCCCCCCACGAAATGGCGCGGCTGGCCGCATCCCGCGGCATGGGGGAAGAAAATGTCTCGGCCTTAGTGCGGCTGGCCACGGTTTCCGGCGAATTTGACAGGACGATGCAGGAAGCGGAAAGCCTTTGCCATGGCGAACGCTCCCAGGCGGCGCTTCAGGAGCTTGCCGCCATCTGCAAACCCCTTTTGAAAAACAATCTGCGGCTGGATTTTTCCATCGTATCGGATATGCAGTATTACAACGGCGTGGTGTTTCAGGGTTTTGTGCCCAAGGTGCCGGAGCCGGTGCTTTTCGGCGGGCAGTACGACCTCCTTTTGGAAAAGATGGGAAAGCGCGGCAAGCGGGCGGCGGGGTTCGCCCTGTATTTGGACGGCATCGAGCGGGGTTACGGCGAACCGCGAACGCGCCCCGCCAAAACCACGATTTTGTATGACGAACAGGACGACCCCGCAAGGGTGTTCGCCGCGGTGCAGCGGGAAGCGGAGCGCGGCGGCGCAGTGCGGGCGGTGACCAACCCGGCGGACGCAGTCGGCCGGGTGGTGGACATTCGAAAGGCGGCAAATCATGCTTAACATCGCCCTTCCCAAAGGAAGGCTGGGCAAACAGGTCTATCGCGCCTTCGCTTCAGCGGGCTATTCCGCAGAAGGGATGCCGGAGACGGACCGGCGGCTGGTCTATGAAAACCCCACAAGCGGGATCCGGTATTTCCTTGTGAAGCCTTCGGACGTCGCCACCTATGTGGAGCGGGGCTCGGCGGATGTGGGCGTCGTGGGCAGTGACGTGCTGATGGAGCAGGGTCCTGCGGTGTATGAGCTGTTGGACCTGAGCATCGGCACATGCAAAATCGCGGTGGCGGCCAAAAACAGCTTTTTTGACGACCCTTGCGCCCCCTTGCGGGTGGCCACGAAATACCCGAACATCGCCCGGGAATACTTCAAAAAGCACAACCGAGAGATCGAGCTGATCCTGCTGCACGGCAGCATCGAGCTCGCGCCGATTCTGGGCCTTTCCGACGTGATCGTGGACATTGTGGAGACCGGCACCACGCTCAAGGAGAACGACCTGTCCGTCGTCAAGGTCATTCAGGAGGTTTCCGCCCGGTTGATTGCCAACAGGACGAGTTACCGCTTCAAACAGGACGAGATCGCAAGGCTTGTGAACAAGCTCAACAAGGGAGGCGAGGCAACATGATCCGAATCAACAGACTTTCGGAACTGGCAGAAGGGGACATCCTCAATCGCGGGTTTGAGTACGACGATTCCGCCGAAGAAACGGTCGCGGTCATCATCGAGGATGTGCGAAAGCGGGGGGACGAGGCGCTCTTTGAATACACCAGGCGCTTTGACGGCGTGGCCCTTCCTGCCCTGGAGATTACAGAGCAGGAGTTTGACGAGGCCGAGGCCCAGATCGACCCCTATTTTGCCGAGACCTTACGCCAGGCGAAGGAGAATATCGCCAACTTCCACGCCCGCCAGCTGCACGAGAACTTCGTGCTGACGGAACAACCCGGCACCATCCTCGGCCAGCGGTACACGCCCATCGCCAAAGTGGGCATCTATGTTCCCGGCGGAACGGCGGCATACCCCAGCAGCGTGCTGATGAACGCCATCCCCGCAAAAATCGCCGGGGTCGGGGAGATCGTCATGGTCACGCCGCCAGGGCCGGATGGGAAGGTGCCGGCGGTCATCCTCGCCGCCGCCCGGATTGCCGGGGTGGATCGGGTGTTCAAAATCGGCGGCGCCCAGGCCGTCGCAGCTTTGGCGTATGGTACTCAGACCGTCCCCAAAGTGCAGAAGATCGTGGGCCCGGGGAACAAATACGTCGCCACCGCCAAGCGCCGGGTGTTCGGGTTGGTGGATATCGACATGATCGCCGGCCCCAGCGAAATCCTGATCGTGGCGGACGAAACCGCGAATCCCGTCCACGTGGCGGCGGATATGCTCAGCCAGGCGGAGCACGACACCGACGCTTCCGCCGTGCTCATTACCATCAGCGAAGCATTGGCGAAAAAGGTTTCGGAAGAACTGGAACGCCAGATTCCCCTGCTGCCCAGGGCAGGCATCTGCCGGCAGTCCATCGACGAAAACGGCAGGATCCTTATTGCCGAGAGCCTTCGGGAAGCCCTGGACGCCGCCAACCGCATCGCGCCGGAGCATTTGGAGCTTTTCGTGGAGGAACCCTTCGGCCTGCTCGGCCTTGTGAAAAACGCGGGCAGCATCTTTTTGGGCAAAAACACGCC
>JBMNTV010000001.1:0-116212 GCA_050945915.1 Christensenellales bacterium | reverse complement strand
GGCACGACCAGCCCATGCCGCTGGCACGTCGCTCCCCCCCGCGGGAGCGTGGATTGAAATAACGTGACAGCGACGCGTACGAGTTGGCGTTGGCGTCGCTCCCCCCGCGGGAGCGTGGATTGAAATACGGTTTGGCAGGGGCTGGACCGCACACAAAACCAGGTCGCTCCCCCCGCGGGAGCGTGAAGATCAAAGCGACTTCTTGCGCAGGGTCAAATCAATTTGCATAGGCCGCCCGCTATCCGCTCAGAAAGGTGGGCGCCTTTTTTTGCTCTCGCTGTGCAACAGCGAAACGGCGCAAGAATCCCTCCGCACCCGATTCTGCAAACCCGCAGATTTCGATTCTTTCCATAGCATTTGGGGAATACTAGCGATGACAGGTATGAACCCGGGCCTTCAAGCGCCATTCCCGCGGCGCTCCTGCAATGCGGGCATCGAGCAGCCAAGGCCGCAAGGCATCAGGCGCCAAGGGCCATTCAGAAGGCACAGCGATCATCAGGAAGGATCTGATCTGCAATGAGCAACGAAACATTCATCGGAACAGGGATCAATCCGGACGGCCCGGATCTGCCGCTGGGGTTCGGGATGCATCTTGCCCAGGATGCAAAAGCCCTGGAAACCTTCGGCAGAATGACAAACGCCCAAAAGAGCGAAGTGATCGGATACATTCAGGGGGCAACGACAGGGGATGACGCAAAGCGGCGCATCGCAGAAGCTGTCAAATTCCTGCACGACGGAGGATTTACCCCCGGATTCGTAGTCGGGCGGCACGGAGGCGAAACATGAGACAATCAGTCTGGCATGATAGCGTGAAGGAAGCGGTTCGCCCCCCGGTCAAACCGCTGCGGGAAAACATCGAAACCGACGTTCTGATCATCGGGGGCGGGATGGCGGGGATTTTGTGCGCCTATCAGCTCAAGCAGGCCGGCGTTTCCTGCGTTGTGGTGGAGGCAAAGCGCGTGGGAAGCGGCGTGACAGGAAACACCACCGCAAAAATCACCGCCCAGCACGGCCTGATCTACGACAAACTCATCAAAAAGAGCGGCATCGACGCCGCCCGCAAGTACTATGAAGCCAATATGCGCGCCCGTGAGGATTACGAGAAGCTCTCGGCGATTTTTCCCTGTGATTTCGAGGTCAAAACCGCGTATACCTACAGCCTGACGGACCGCAAAAAGGTGGAGGACGAAGGGCGGGCCTATGAAAAACTGGGGATCAAGCCGGTTTTTCAGGAACAGCCTCCATTGCCGTTTCGCGTGGCGGGGGCGCTGGGAATGGAAAACCAGGCCCAGTTCAACCCTTTGAAGCTGCTGCTTGCGGTCGCGAAGGAACTGACGATCTATGAGGACACCTTCGTTCACGAAATCAGGGGAAACAAGGCGTTCACGAAGGAAGGCGCCATCACCGCGAAAAGCATCATCCTGGCCACCCATTTTCCCATGGTCAACATACCCGGGCTTTATTTCATCAAAATGTATCAGCATCGCTCCTATGTGATCGCGCTGGAAAACGCGCCGGATGTGGACGGCATGTATGTGGATGAGCAGGAAAAAGGCAATTCCTTCCGAAATTATATGGGCCTTCTGTTCCTCGGCGGCGGCGATCACAAGACCGGAACGCAGGGCGGCGGGTACGAGGAACTGAGAAGCCTGGCAAAAAGTGCCTATCCCAACGCCAAAGAAAAGTATTCCTGGGCGACCCAGGACTGTATGACGCTGGACGGCATTCCATACATCGGCGTGCACAGGAAGTCGGCGCCCAACATCTATGTTGCCACCGGCTTCAACAAATGGGGGATGACCGGCACGATGGTGGCGGCAAACGTGTTGCGGGATTTGATCACCCTGGGAAGCAGCGAGTACGAGGAACTGTTTTCCCCGCAGCGCTCCATGCTGCAGCCTCAGCTTTTGGTGAACGGTTTGAGCGCGCTGGGCAACCTGCTGCTGCCCGGAAAGCGCTGCCCGCACATGGGATGCGCCCTTAGATGGAACAAAGCCGAACGGACCTGGGACTGCCCCTGCCACGGCTCCCGCTTTGACGAGGGGGGGAAACTGTTGAACAACCCCGCAAAAAGGGGCATGCGTTGAACAGGACTTTTGAAGGCTGGTATTACAAGCACCAAAAAGGCGATGCGGTGTTGGCGCTCATACCCGGAAGGGCCGGCGGCGCAGCCTTTTTGCAGGTGGTCACCGCCGAACGGGCATACCACATCCCCTACGACTTGAGGGACTATCAGAGAATCGGATGCGCCAATGTACAGGTTGGTCGCAGCCGATTTTCTCGGGACGGGGTGGAACTTGACGTCCAAACGGATCAGCTGACGCTGACGGGAACGCTGCGGTATCGGAACCTGACGCCCATCGCCACTGACATCATGGGGCCGTTTAAATACCTTCCGATGGAATGCAAGCACAGCGTGGTCAGCATGGACCACGACCTGGTGGGCAGCATGACGCTAAACGGGAACGCGATGGATTTTACCGGCGGAAAGGGATATCTTGAGGGCGACCGGGGGCGGTCCTTCCCCAAAAGCTACGCCTGGGTGCAGTGCAACTGCTTTGAAGAGCCCTGTTCCGTCATGGCGTCCGTGGCGAAGATCCCCTTTGCCGGACTGCAGTTTTGGGGATGCATCTGCGTGATCATTTGGCGGGGAAAGGAGTACCGGCTTGCGACTTACAAGGGAGCGAGAATCCTTAAGCGATCCCGGTCGGCCCTCGCCCTTGCCCAGGGGAAGTACCGGCTGGAAATCGACGTGCAAAGCCCAAAGGGACTTCCGCTGTTTGCGCCAAAAAAGGGGGATATGACCCGCATCATCCACGAAAGCGCCAACTGCGCCGCGCGGTTCAGATTTTTGATGGACGGGAAAAAGGCCTTCGATATGTCCAGCCGCCACGCCAGTTTTGAATATGTATGAGCATCCCCAGAAACAATAAACGCGGCAAAAGAAAGGGTTAATATGTCAACCGGATGGAACCTGGAACACAGCTATGCGGATTTGCCCGAACTGTTCTTCAGTTTGCAAGGGCCTGAGCCCGTGCGCTTGCCCGAGCTGGTCATTCTGAACGCTTTGCTGGCGGAATCGCTGGGGCTGAAGGTTTCGGAGCTTCAAAGCAAAGAAGGCGTGGAGATCCTTGCCGGCAACAGGCTTCCCGAAGGATCTGTTCCGCTGGCGCAGGCCTACGCCGGGCATCAATTCGGCTATTTCACCATGCTGGGGGACGGTCGCGCCCTGCTTCTTGGCGAGCAGATCACGCCTTCAGGCGAACGGTTCGACATCCAGCTCAAGGGTTCCGGGCGAACGCCCTATTCCCGCCGGGGGGACGGCAGGGCAGCCCTTGGGCCCATGCTGCGGGAATACATCATCAGCGAGGCGATGTACGCCCTGGGCATCCCCACCACCCGCAGCCTGGCGGTGGTGCTGACGGGCGAGCCGGTGATCCGGGAGGAGGTTTTGTCCGGCGCGATCCTGACCCGCGTGGCACAAAGCCATCTGCGCGTGGGCACCTTTGAGTACGCCGCGCATTTCGGCTCGGAAGAAGAGCTTCGGGCTTTGGCGGATTACGCGATTGCCCGCCATTTTCCAAGGATAGAGAGCGAAGAAAATCGCTATCTGCAATTGCTTCGGGAAGTCGTCCGGCGCCAGGCGGCGCTCATCGCAAAATGGCAGCTTGTGGGTTTTATTCACGGCGTCATGAACACCGACAACATGGCCATCAGCGGCGAGACCATCGATTACGGCCCCTGCGCCTTTATGGACGACTACGACCCCGAAACGGTGTTCAGTTCCATCGATGTTCAAGGCAGGTACGCCTATGAAAACCAGCCGGGTATCGCCCAGTGGAATCTCGCGCGGTTTGCCGAGACCCTCCTTCCCCTGCTGGATCCCGATCGGGAAAGGGCGGTGGAGCTGGCGCAAGGCGTGATTTCGGATTTTGCAGGGCTTTACCACGGCTACTGGCTGTCCGGCATGCGGGGAAAACTGGGCATCTTCAACGAAGAACCGGAGGATGAAGCCCTCGCAGGCGAGCTTCTTTCCCTGATGCACAAACACGCTGCCGATTACACCAACATTTTCGTCTCCCTGACGTTCGGCAATACCGGTGACGGGGCGCTTTTTGAAAGCGCGGAGTTCAAAGGCTGGATGGAAAAGTGGAAACAAAGGCGAAAGCGCCAGAAGGAAGGGGAAAGGGAAGTTCAAGAACGGATGCGCAGTCATAACCCCGCGGTGATTCCCCGCAACCACAGGGTGGAGGAGGCCCTGAGCGCGGCAGTCCATCAGCGGGATTACACGAAATTGACCCGTCTTTTGGAGGTTTTGGCAAAGCCCTTTGCCCATACGCCCGACCAGGCTCCCTTTGCCGAACCGCCCCCGCCTTCCTCCTGCCCTTACAGAACCTTTTGCGGGACATAAGCGCCCAAGAGGACAGTCCCACTGGTAAACAGACGCACTCTTGCACAAAAAAGCCCGTCAGCTTCGGCTGACGGGTGATTTTGGTTTTCGATGTTTGTCCGATTTCGTGGCAAATTTCGTGTCAACTTGCCTGTAAAAACCGCCGATACAGAGGTAAAAAACTTATACATAGCCAACATTCATTGAACTCGGCAAACGCCCTAATTCTCTAGGGAAATAAAAAAGAAGCCCGAAAATTCGGACTTCTTGTTTTGGCACCCGGTAGGGGAGTCGAACCCCTGTCGCCGCCGTGAGAGGGCGGTGTCCTAGGCCACTAGACGAACCGGGCAAATCGACAGAAGTTATTATATCAAATCCTCGCAAGATGTCAATACTTTTTCGCAGGTTCAGTCAAATCGTTGCGCAACAGGGTCCAAAACCCCGCCGCGCCAGCACCACGAGCCAGGCAAGGCATCTCAAAACCGATTCCGGGTTTTGTGAAAGGGATGCCAGCAGAGTCTATATATATGGAAAGAGATTCCTGTTTCAGCCCTTTTGCGAAAGGTAAAACTAGTACCGTTTCGGGGAAGCTCGTTCATCTTGGGAATGGCAAAATGTGCTGGTTTCGTCAATAAAAAAACAAGCTGAAAAGGGAAGAAAATGCTTGACAATGGTACCATCATGCTATAACTTATATATACAAGTACAGCACACGCTTTCGCACCCCCTGATGCAGCGCGAAGACCGGGTTGTTGACACGGAGTTACATTTGCCTGTATAATCATGTAAACCAAAGAATATTCTTTATAACATCTCTTCGGTATTACATGACGACAATGGGAGGCAAGCATGCTGGACAGGAACAACCCGAAGCCCTTATACGCTCAGTTGGAAGATTTGCTGCGCACTTCGATCATGAATGGCGAATGGAAGGTGAATCAGGCCATCCCATCAGAAAATGAGCTCAGCAAGATGTATGGGCTTTCTCGGATGACTGTCCGTTCAGTCATAACCATGCTTGTGAAAGAGGGACTGCTGTATCGCGTGCAGGGCAAGGGAACTTTCGTTTCCGAGCCAAAGATCGCGACCCGCTCGCCCGCCTATATGGGGGTTCGCGAGCAGCTCGAAAAGATGGGTTATGAGATCCGCACCCGTCTCGTAAAATTCGAAAAAATCCCGGCGAACAACAACATCGCCGCCGCACTGGGCATCGCCCCCGGCGATATGGTTACTTATATCGAGCGTATCCGATATACCGGCGGTCAGCCTATCAGCCTTCATCGTTCCTATATTCCCGTTTCCCTTTGCCCCGGGTTTGAAGGGGCCGACCTTGAGGGCGAACAGCTCTGCGTGATCGTGGAGCGCCAGTTCGGATACAAGGCGGCTTCGGTCTCCGAATCGCTGGAATCCGTTCCCGCGAGCGCGGAAGAGGCTGAACTCCTGCAGATCGACAGGGGATACCCCGTTTTGATGCTGGAAGACGTCAACAAAACGGCGGACGGCACCATCTTCGAATACACCAAGGTGCTGTTTCGGGGAGACAAGGTCAAGCTTCATTTTGAATATGAAGCGTAGCGAGAAGGGGCCTTGCCCCATCTGTCGATGACCGGAAGATAAGGGACGGCTTAGCGCCATCCCTTTTTGTTTCAGAATGGTTGTCTATACACAGACAATCATGTATCTACCCGAGAGGAGGGGTTTAGATGTCGAATCTTTTTTCTGAAATCCTGGTACAGGCAAAGACCGAAAGGAAGGCAGTCGCTTCCATCAACATTCTAAACTACAATACCGCAAAAGCCGTCATCGACGCAGCCGAAAGGGCAAACCGAAACGTGATTCTTCAGCCGTCGGCGGGGACGGTCAGGCGGTACGGCGTCAAGCCGATGTTCCGCATGTTGGACGGTTTGAGGCGGGATGCCAAGGTCAAAGTGGCGATCCACCTCGACCATTGCACGGACACCGACCTTGCCAAAGCCTGCGTGGACGCGGGCTGGGACGCGGTGATGATGGATTTTTCCGCCCTCCCCATGGAGGAGAACATCAAAAAGACCAAGGAGATGGTGGATTACGCCCACAGCCGCGGCGTGGCGGTGGAGGGCGAGGTCGGAGTGATCAGCGGCGTGGAGGACGACATCTCTCATGATGTTGCGTGCCCCGCCACCTATGAGGATACGATGGAATTCATCGAGAAGACCGGAGTGGATGCCATCGCGCCGTCTGTCGGAACTGCCCACGGGGTATACACTGGCGTCCCTGTGCTGAATTATGAACTTGTGGAGCGCCTTGGAAAAGAAAAAACCCCCGTCGTCATCCATGGGGGCACCGGGCTGTCGGTGGAAGCGTTCCATAAGCTGGCGCAGCTTGGCGCGGCAAAGATCAACATTTCCACGGCCCTCAAGAAGGTCTACCTCGAAGAGACCCAAAGGCTGATTGCGGATCACAAGATCAACCCCATCAAGCTGGACGAAGGTGTGGAAAAAGCGGCCAGCGCGCTGATCGAACGGCATATCCGCGTCTTTGCCGGGGAAAACCTTGCCCTCTAGGCGTTGATGCTTGCGCACAACGCGCACCATGGATCCCATCCTTTCCCTAATCCAACCATCCTATGAGGAAAAAAGCATGAAAGCTCCATATCCAGTCGATCTTCATACCCATACCGTCAACAGCGACGGAAATGACACGCCCTACGAGCTGGTGATGAACGCCGTCGCCCGGGGGGTTGAGATACTCGCGGTGACGGACCACGACGTGATCCCGCCCAAAACCGCCCACATCCCCGGAAACGGAGAGATGGACCTTGTCGAATTCGCGAAAAGCCAGGGCGTTGCGCTGATTCGGGGAATCGAATTTTCCTGCGAGACCACCGTGCAGGACGTGCATATCGTCGGCCTGGGCTGTGACTGGGACGGCGACATCATGGCCGAGGAAGCCAGGCAAATCGCCCACAGCAAGGCCAAGGCGTATATCGAAACGGTCAGGCGCTTGAACGAACGGGGCTATGCGATGGACATGGAGGAGATTTTGAGCCTTGGCGGCAAGCGAATCGACATATTGGAACTGCAGAAAAAAAGGATTTTCGACATGATGGCCCTGAAGGGCTATACGGCGGACTGGAAAAACGCAAAGCTCCTGGTGCGCGAAGACCCCTACCTTTCGGTGGAGCGGGAAAAACCCGCAGGCGCCCACATCATCGACGCCATCCATCGGGCGGGGGGGATCGCGATCCTGGCCCACCCGATGCTCATCGACGAGGTTGTCGTCAAGGACGGCAAAGAGATGACCCGGTGGGAATACATCGACACCCTCATCGAAGCAGGGCTGGACGGCATCGAAGGCAGGTATACCTACGACAAGACCAGTTGCATGGACAAGCGCCCCAGGGAAGAGATCTGGCAGGATGTTCTCGACCATTACAGCGGCAGGCTGTTTATCTCCGGCGGTTCGGATTACCACGCAGACGCGAAAAAGGGAACCAAGAACCAAAGGGAGCTGGGCGAGTGCGGCCTTACCATCGAGGAGTTCATGGCGATCCCCAAACTGAAAAGACTGTATGACGCGCTGTAAAAATTCGTGCTGTTGTCCGCTACCCCCCGGCGTGATAGAATAAACGCATCACGCCCGGGGGGTTATTTGATGAAATCCAAGAAGTATTATTCCGAACAGTACGAAGTTACGCCGCAGCTTGGCGGCGGTCGGATCAAGTATGAGGTCACCTATAAAGGCGACTATTTCAGATATGGTGTTCCGGACAAAAAGCTGTTGAACATCAGGATCCTTTTTTTGGCGGTGACCCTTGCTTGTGCGGCGCTGTTTGTCGTTGCCGGCCTGTTGGACACCGTGGGCACCAGGCGGCTCTGGGTCGCCCTGCCCTATGTCGGCATGTTCCTGCCCGTCGCCTGGATGCTCTACGCTTGCATCAAGCAGTTCTTCGCGAAACGGGACATGACGGAAAAAGAACATGACTCGGTGGTGGGAGATCTGAAGAAGGCCACCCTTGGCCTCGTGATTACTTCCGGACTGACGTTTGCAGGGACGGCTGTCTTTCTTTTGACGGAAAAGGTGCCGGATCCTTCAAAGGAATGGATGTTTTTGGGAATGGTGTTTTTTCTGTTCATAATTTCATTTGGACTGTGGAAATACCAACGATCAATTCCCGTAATAACCATAAATCAACAGCAGTATAAAAAGGACTAATAATTCCAAAAATGTGAATTCTTTAGCCATAATGCACCTTCATACAGTATATTCAAGCTAATACTACAAGTATTCATATTGACAGTTGAACATTAGTTGAGTATAGTTGAAAAAGCAGAATGCATCGCAATTTGTATGATTCAAAATTGTCGGTTGCATCGCGAATTGATAAGGAGGGTAAAAAATGAAGAAAAAGAACCTGGCGTTCTTGGCGCTCCTGGTTGCTTGCATGATGATCGCTTCATTCGTAACCGGATGCGCGCCCGCAACGACCGAGCCCGAAGCAACGCCCGCTCCCGATTCGGAAGCGACCCCGGTTCCCGAAGAAGAGACTCCCGGTGAAGTCGCTACTCGTGCGGACGGCAAGTCTTACCTCGAGTATGAGGTTATTGTCCCCGGTGATGGCGTTGGCGATCACCCCGCCTTTGCGATCTTGACCGACGCTCAGGCTGCCCTTGCCTCCATCGGAATCAAGCTCCACATCAACGACCCCAGCGATTCCAACGTTCTTTGGGATGCTCTCGATGCCGGCGTTCAGGACCTGTGGACGGCCGCATGGGGCTCCACCATTGACCCGGATATGTACCAGGTGTACCATTCCAGCAACGTCCCGGGGCTGGGCGGTTCTGACTCCAACCATTACCGCATCACTTCCGAGAAGCTGGATCAGTACATCATGGACGCTCGCACCAGCGACGATCAGGCCTACCGCAAGGCGATCTACAAGCTGGCTCTGGACGAGATTGCTGACTGGGCCGTCGAGCTGCCCACCTATCAGCGCCAGAACTGCACCGTCTTCTCCACCCAGCGCGTCAAGATGGACACCGTGACGCCGGATATGACGTCCTACTGGCTCTGGATGAAGGAAGCTGAGAAGATCGAGATGGTAGACCCCAACGATCCCCTCGTTGTGGCGTACCAGGAGTTCTCCGAGAAGTTCAGTCCCTTCTTTGCCGACACCGGCTATGATATGGACGCCGTTGATATGACCCAGATCGCTCCGCTGACCACCGACCGTCTCGGCGGCATCGTGTTCAACGCGATCGAGGGCGAAACCATCAACTTCAACGGAACGGATTACACCTATACCGGCCCCGCTGACATCTCTGTCGACTTTGACGAGGCTGCCAACGTGACCACCTATGTGATCAAGCTCCGCGACGACCTCAAGTTCAGTGACGGCAAGCCCGTGACTGCGGACGATTTGATCTTCACCTATTACGTATACCTGGATCCTGACTACGCGGGCTCCACCACCCTGAACTCCTATCCCATCATTGGTCTGAAGAACTACATGACCCAGACCTCCGATGAGATCTATGCGAAGTACAGCAAACTCGTCGAGGACATCTACGCGGCTGGCCCCGACCACGTCTGGTCTTCCGCTGATGCCTGGACCGAGGAAATGCAGAAGTACTTCTGGGACGGCCTGACCGAGAACTGGAAGGCTGACGTGGCTGGCATCGTCGATTACGTGGTTTCCAAGTACCTGAACGACGATTACGCCAACAAGTACGCAAACGGCCGCACCGCTGCCGACATCAAGGACAACGAGAAGCTTCATGTCATGTACGGCATGACGATGTGGGGCTTTGGCTCCTTCAACGACGAGGGCGAGTTCGTTGGCGCTGCCACCGGCAAGTCCTGGACCCTTGAGGGTGACGACGTGCCCACCGTTGACGACTTCTATGCCGAGACCTACGAAGCCTATGCGGGCGATCCCGATGCTTATGCGGCCACCGAATCCGCTGTGGGCGCAGACATCCGCGGCGCTATCTCCAGCAAGTTCATCACCCACTTCGGCACCGCTGACCCCGAAGGCGAAGGTGGCGTGCCCAACATCGCTGGCATCAAGAAACTGGACGACTACACCGTTCAGGTGCAGACCGAAGGCTACTCTGCCCCCGCGATCTACTCCATCTGCAGCGTCAGCATTGCCCCGCTGCATTACTATGGCGATCCTGCCCAGTACGACTATGAGAACAACAAGTTCGGCCATCCCTTCGGCGACCTGTCCGTAGTCAAGGAGAAGGCGACCGTTCCCATGGGCGCTGGTCCGTACAAGTTCATCAAGTTCGAGAACAAGACCATCTACTACGAGGCGAACGAGCACTACTACAAGGGCGCTCCGAAGACCAAGTACGTCCAGTTCAAGACCACGACTTCTTCCGAAGTTGCCGCTGCCGTTGCCGCCGGCACCATTGACGCAGGCGAGCTCACCGGTTCCCGCGCATACTTTGAAGAGATTCGTGGCTACAACTCCAACGGCGAGCTGACGGGCGACGTTGTGACCACCGTTCGCGTTGACAACCTCGGCTACGGCTATCTTGGCCTGAACGCTGCGACCATCAACGTTGGCGGCGATCCCGGCTCCTATGAGTCCAAGTGCCTGCGCAAGGCCCTGGCCACCGTGTTTGCCGTCTATCGCGACGTTGCGATCAACAGCTACTATGGCGATGCCGCCAGCGTGATCCAGTACCCGATCTCTAACACTTCTTGGGCGGCTCCGCAGCCCACCGACGAAGGTTTTGTGCATGCGTTCTCTGTGGATGTGAACGGCAATCCCATCTACACATCCGACATGACGCAGGAGGAGAGGTACGCTGCTGCCATCCAGGCTGCCCTTGGCTACTTCGAGGCTGCTGGCTTCACCGTTAAGGACGGAAAGGTCGTAGCCGGTCCCAAAGCATAATCAGACAGAATTCGGCTGATTGGTGTTGAGCCCACGAGTAGTGGGCTCAACATCCTTATGAACTTTGTCGAGCCCTTCCAAGTTCGGTCTGTATTTGTCGATTATGGGGCCTCGCCGAATTGGCGTAAAATTTTAGAGAGCGGGGTTAACCTATGCGCAAGTTTCTTGTCAGACGCCTAATACTGGCATTTTTCATCGTTATTTTCGGCTCATTGATCGTGTATGCGGTCGTGCGTTGCCTGCCCACCTCATATGTCGAGAATCTGGCCCGGCAGCGCTCCATGCAGCAGAACAGCAAGAGCTACACCGAGTGGCTCGAGCAGCTCAATGCATACTACGGCATGGATAAGAGCATACCCGAAGGGTATGTCCATTGGGTTGGACAGGCTGTCCAAGGCAATTTCGGGGACAGCTGGCAGTTTACTGTGCCCGTTGTTGAAAAATTCAAGGAAGTCATTTGGTACTCCCTGATATTGAGTTCCATCACCCTTGTGATCGAGCTCGGCTGCGGCATTCCCCTGGGAATCCTGGCAGCGCGAAAACAATACAGCAAAACAGATTACGCCGTCACGGTATTCGCGATGATGGGTATCTCGTTGCCCACATTCTTCCTGGCGTCGTTACTTAAATATATATTCGCCATCAAACTGCAATGGTTCGACCTTTATGGCATGGTTGGACGATACCATCAGCAGCTTACCGAGTTTGGCAAGATCATGGACATCGCCTCCCACTATGTGCTGCCCGTGATCACCCTGGGCATGCTGAGCATCGGCGGGCTGATGCGCTATACGAGAACCAATATGCTCGAAGTGCTGAATTCCGACTATATCCGCACTGCCCGCGCGAAGGGGCTTCCGGAAAAGAAGGTCATCAACAAGCATGCCTTCAGGAATACCCTGATTCCCCTGATTTCTTATCTGTCCTACCTGTTGCCCGCCATGTTCAGCGGCGCGCTAATCACGGAAACGCTGTTCCAGATCCCGGGCATCGGATGGACGTCTTATCAGGCGCTGGTGGGAGGAGATATCCCCTTCACCATGTTTTATATGACATTTATTATCATTCTTACCCAGATCAGCCTGCTGCTGGCGGACGTTATGTACGCAGTGGTGGATCCGCGCGTAAGAGCAAACTAAGGAGGTGAGTACATGAACGGCAAGTATGATCAGGATGAAAAAAGATTGCACAAGGACGCGGACGAACAAGCCTATACCGCGCTGGACGACGAGCGCCGCGTTAAAGTACTCTCTCCTACCATGCTGGTGCTCCGGCGCTTCATGAGGAGTAAGCTGGCCATTACAGGACTCATCATCCTTGTTCTCATGTTTACTTTCTCGTTCATCGGCGGGCTCCTCAGCCCATACGGTGAATCGCAGGTTTTCAAAACCTATGAGCAGTCGCCCACCCAGTACGCAAACGCCATCTACAACAGGGAACTGAGATACACCGTCATGGAGGGCATTACCTTTGACAATGCCGCCAGGGCGAAGATGGTTCTTGCCGTCAACTCTGGTGAAACCAGCTTTACGGGGTTCGACGGTGAGATTTACCAGCTTGAAGTGCTGGGCGACGATCTCTATGCCGTTTCCAGCACGATCACCGTTGCGAAGGTGCACGTTCTCAAGGCTTTCTATGACTATGAAGACCTTCCCGGCGGAATCGAAATCACCGAGGATTTCAAAGCCGCCTTTGAGGCCGCCCAGTCCGCCGGCGAAGAAACGATGGTCTATAAGGGCGAAGCCTACTCCATCATCCAAAACGACAGGGATTATGACGTCTGCATCCCGACTGAGATCGCAGTGGCATCCCTGAAGGTGTTTGACGCTTATAATCATGCCGATCTGCCGGTCGTCAACTCCGTCAGCTTCCGTATTGCCGCCGAGGTTGCCGCCAACAATCAGGCGCAGACCTTTGAGCATGACGGCGTCCGTTACGGACTCGAGTACGAGGAAGGCAACGTCATCATCCTGAAGGACGGCGAACACTTCGCCGCAATTTCAGACATCATCGTCAATCCCACGGCCTCAGACATCACGCTGAGTTTTGAGTTCAAAGAGCAGGCCCGCAAGGCTATCGACGATAAGTTGGAGTCTTTCGTCATGACCGATGAAAACGGGGAAGAAAGGCTCTACACCATCACCCGGTCGAATGCCAACTTTGTCATCCGAACCGATATGCTCACCGAGCTGATCGACATGTATGCCCCGCCGTCTGCCGAGCACCCGCTGGGTACCGACGCGAACGGCATGGACGTTTTGACCAGATTGATGTACGGCGGCCGCGTGTCCCTGATGGTCGGTTTTGTGGTCGTGCTGATCGAGCTGGTGATCGGCGTCGTGCTGGGCGGCGTTTCCGGTTACTTCGGCGGATGGGTGGACACGGTCATCATGCGTTTCGTCGACCTGTTCAACTGCATACCGACGATGCCCATGCTGCTGATCCTGGTTTCGATCCTGGACGCTTATAAGGTCACGCCCCAGATTCGAATCTATTTGCTGATGGTGCTTTTGGGCATCATGGGATGGACGGGAATCGCAAGAACGGTGCGCGGGCAGATCCTGTCGCTGCGTGAGCAGGATTTCATGGTTGCCACAGAGGCGACGGGCATCAGCGTCAAGCGCAGAATTTTCCGCCATCTGATGCCGAACGTCATGCCCCTGCTCATCGTCAACGCGACGATGAACCTCGGCCAGATCATCATCACCGAAGCGACGCTGTCCTTCCTAGGACTGGGTGTTAAATACCCGCTCGCTTCCTGGGGAACGATCATCAACGCCGCAACCAATATTTATGTCATGACCAATTACTGGTTTATCTGGATGCCAGCCGGACTGCTCATTCTCGCCACAGTGCTCGGTTTCAACTTTGTGGGTGACGGACTGCGCGACGCATTCGACCCCAAGATGAGAAGGTAGGTGAAGGAGATGAGTCTGTTCAGCAGGCGCAAGGAGCGTTCCGAGGCCAAAAAGACCAACTATATCTCCGCCAAGGAAGCTCGTAGAATATCCAAAGAAAATATTAAGATTACGCGCGCGATCGAGAAACAGCGCAACCGCAAGAATGTCGATCCGTCCGAATACCGGACCGAGATGCGCGACCCCAACAACGTCGTCGAGTTCGACGATCTGCATACATACTTTTTCACCGATATCGGCACCATTAAGGCTGTGGACGGCGTATCCTTTGATGTCCCCATCGGAAAGACCGTGGGCGTCGTCGGCGAATCGGGCTGCGGCAAATCGGTGACCAGCCTTTCGCTGATGCAGCTTGTGCAGCGCCCCCAGGGCCAGATCGTCAAAGGAACGGTGCGCTTTGCCGGATCCGACATGGTCTACGACATCGCGAAAACGCCGATTGAAGCCATGCAGCATATCCGCGGCAATGATATGGCGATGATTTTCCAGGAGCCGATGACCAGCCTCAACCCTGTGTTCCGCATCGGCGAGCAGCTGGATGAAGTCATCATGCTCCATTATCCTGAAATGACGGAGGAGCAGGTCAAGGCCCGTTCCATCGAAATGATCGAGCTGGTGGGCATCGCCAACAGCAAGGGCGTTTACAGCATGTTCCCCCACGAACTTTCCGGTGGAATGCGCCAGCGCATCATGATCGCCATGGCCCTTGCCTGCAATCCCAAGCTGATCATTGCCGACGAACCCACCACCGCTCTGGACGTTACCATCCAGGCCCAGATTCTTGACCTTCTGCGCACGCTGAAGGACAAGATCAATTCCAGCATCATGCTCATCACCCATGACCTGGGTGTTGTGGCGGAAATGGCGGATTACGTCGTGGTGATGTACGCCGGTAAGGTCGTTGAAAAGGGTACCGCGCAAGAGGTGTTCCTGAACCCCGCGCATCCTTATACCATCGGTTTGATGGCAAGCAAACCCGTGGTCAACAAGCGCGTGGAGCGGCTTTACAGCATTCCCGGCAATGTGCCGAACCCGATCAATATGCCCAATTACTGCTATTTCAGAGATAGGTGCGATAAATGCATTCCCGCGTGCAACGGCGAATACCCGAGAGAGTTCAGGCTTTCGCCCACCCATGTAGTTTCCTGTTACCTGCACGCGGACAAGGAGGTGGCGCAGAATGAAAGCTGAAAAGAATAGCAATAGCGCCAACGAGTACATTCTCGAGGTCCGAAACCTTCAGAAGTATTTCCCGATCAAGGCCGGTATGTTCGGCAAGGTCGTGGGCAATGTTAAGGCTGTGGACGGCGTGTCCTTCAAGATCAAGCGCGGCGAAACGATGGGCCTCGTCGGCGAATCCGGCTGCGGAAAGACCACCATTGGAAAGACCATCCTCTCCCTTGTGGATAAGACCGGCGGCGAAGTCATCTTCGATGGAATAGATATTTCTTCTCTTCCCAAGAACGAGCTGCGAAAGTTCCGTCCACGGATTCAGATCATATTCCAGGACCCGTATTCCAGCCTTTCGCCCCGCCTGCCCATAGGCGAGATCATCGGCGAGGCTGTGCGTGAACACAATATCGTTCCGCCGGAGGAATACGACGAATACATCACCAAGGTCATGCGCGCCTGCGGTTTGCAGCCCTATCATAAGGAGCGCTATCCCCACGAGTTTTCCGGCGGCCAGCGCCAGCGCATCTGCATCGCCCGCGCTTTGGCCCTGAACCCCGAGTTCATCGTCTGCGACGAGCCGGTTTCCGCGCTGGACGTTTCCATCCAGGCGCAGATCATCAACCTTCTGGAGGACCTGCAGGACGAGTACGGGCTGACTTACCTGTTTATTTCCCACGACCTGTCGGTTGTGGAGCATATTTCGGACACTGTGGGCGTCATGTATCTGGGCAACCTGGTGGAGTATGCCGATAAGGAAGAGATTTTCGCCAATCCTCTGCATCCGTACACCAAGGCGCTGTTCTCGGCGATTCCCATGCCCGATCCTACGGTCAAGATGGGCCGCATCATTCTGGAAGGCAGCATTCCCTCTCCCGCGAACCCGCCTTCTGGATGCAAGTTCCATACGCGCTGCAAGGAATGCATGGAAATTTGCAAGACCGTTCCACCCAAGGCGATTACCATGGAGAATGGCCATTCGGTGGTCTGCCACCTGTATGACAAGGAAGTTATGGCGAACGGGGGCAAGCTGCCCGAAAACACCGAAAAACAGGAGCAAGTCCAAATTGACTGGCGCTTGCGCTGATGAGATTGGATGAGAAAGAAAAAGGTATATGACGACGACGATGGCCGCGTGATCGTAAACATGAATGTGCCCGGCATGCCGGGATACGTCGAGAACCCAAACCCAGGCAAGGATGGCCAAACCCCTCTGCATACCGATGCGGACGAGTTGCACGGCAAAGACCTTTGGCGGTTTATCCGCTCTGCTGTTGCTGCTGCGATGGTGGTGGCGGGGGTGATCGTTGCGGGAATGGTGCTCTTTACACTGTTCTGCACGGAAATCTGGTTCAAATGAGCTTTGTGGGGCGGCGTTTTGCCGCCCTCACGCATAAACGGAGGCAGAAAATGGGCAGATGGCAAGCAAACCTCAGAAGGCACGTTGTTTCCTGCCCCCACTGCGGGAAAGATGTGCTGGACCATATGACCCAATGCCCTTTTTGCAAGGGCAAACTGAAATCGCGGTACTACACATCCTTCCGCGACCCGGATCAGGCAAAGGCCCTGAAAAGGACGATGCGCATCGTCGGGTTCGCCATAGCCGCAGTCATCTTCATTCTCCTCATGGTCAAAAGGTACAGCGGCTAAAAAGGCGTATCCAAAGCGCCGGTTCAAAATTGACCAAGCAAAAACGGCCTGGGACAAGTTGTCCCAGGCCGTTTTTGCCGCAGATCTTTTGCTAAATATCCCGGTTATAAATCTTTTTGACGTGCTTTCCTCCGGGAAGCATGATGAAGAGTACGCCGAGAATATTGAGGACCATGAAGGAGGCCATCACATAAGGCGCAGGCATGATTTCCCCCAAGAGTCCGGCCATCAACTGACCCGCAAGGGAACCGATGGTGGTGATCATCAGAAAGAGTCCATTGAAACGCCCGCGCATGTCGTTGGGAATGTAATTCTGGGTGGACGATATCCTGATGTTATACGAAGTAACGGCCAAACACCCAGTGATGAAGCAGAATATCGCCATGACGAAAACGGGCATGAAGAGCAGCAGGCCATCCAGCACCGAAATGGCGATGTACACGAACACCGCGATGGCGTACTTCAGATGGGTGGGGTACTTGAAGCGGTAGTGAATCACCCCGCCCACCAGCCTGCCCACGGTGGACAAGCTCATCACCAGGGTATACATGGGGATGGTCAGGCCGGGAGTGGTCTTGAAATAGGGCAGCATCACCACGTGCATCGCCATTCCCGAAAACATGGATACGACGAAGTAAAGCGTGATGGTCAACAGCCCCTTTTCCCGGCGAAGGTACGCGGCCCCCTCCTTGAAATCCGCCTTGTATTGCTGGAGGTGGTATGTGGCGGGGGCTTTTTTCCTGTGCTTTTCCGCAGTTTTCGAAATCTGGGTTTCAAATACCGCGGCCACAAAGTAGGAAACCGCGTTAAACAGAAACAGCGGCGCAAGGCCAACGGTTTCATAAGCCCATCCCGCCAAAGGCACCATAATGGTGTTTGCCAGGGGGTAAATCAGGCTGCTAATCGAATACGCCTTGGAGAAGTTGCCCTCGCTGATTAAATCCGGATAAAAACTGTCGTAGGCAACGGTGTAAATGGCGTTGATCGCGCCCGCCACCAGAGCCAGGAACAGGTACAGGTAATAATTAAAGAAGTTCAGCTTGATCGCGATGGCAACGAGGAAATACATGCCGGAGCTGATGAAATCCAGCATATAAATCGTCTTTCTTCTTGAAAAACGGTCCAAAAAAGGACCCGCGATCAAGGGCGCGGCGAGCTGGGGCAAAAAGACCGCCACGAAAAATAAAGCATAAAGCAGGGTGGATTCGGTGTTGTCGTACACAAGGATGCCCATCGAGAAATTGGAAACCGCGCTCCCCAGCATGGATACGACGGTCCCCCAGGTGATGATGGTGAAGTCCTTGGTCCAAAGTTTGTTCTTGTTCATGAATACTCCAGAGAAATTGATTGCTCAAAAAAAGGGCGGGTGCGAAAAGCATCCGCCTTTTAGGAAAGAGCGGTCAGGTATTGGTGGTGGTCATCCGTTTGATTCTTTGGGCGGCCAGGGGCATGTCCACGTTGCCCTGATGAACCTCGACGGGGCTTCCGGCGTCGTCGAAAATGGCATAGGGGCTTTTGCCGGCATTGATCTCGCTCCTGGGCGTGCGGGCGGAAACGATGGCGTCCACCACCGCCAGGCTCTCATCGTCCAGCACCTTGCCAAACGCGGCGTATGCCCCGTCTAGATGGGGGGCATCGTCCGTCATGATGAAGAACTGGCTCCCTGCGGAATCCGGGTGGGAAGAACGCGCCATGGAGAGCACGCCGCGGGTGTGTTTCAGGTCATTTTTGAAGCCGTTTTGTGCGAACTCGCCCTGAATCGTGTATCCCGGCCCGCCGGTGCCGTTGCCCAGCGGGCAGCCGCCCTGAATCATAAAGCCTTTGATGACCCTGTGGAACGTAAGGCCGTCATAAAAGCCCTTGCCCGCCAGATCAACAAAGTTTTTGACGGTCTTTGGCGCGATGTCGGCGAAAAGCTCCGCCCGGATCAGGCCGCCGTCTTCCATCTCTATGGTGACGATGGGATTTGCCATCATGATACCTCCATAAAACTGCACAACAGGTATTATACTACTCATTCAACAGAAAATACAGCTACAAATCGTAAACAATCTCATTGAACGCGCAGGTTTTCCGAATACTGTGGCAACCATGAAAGAATATCCAGGCAAATCGCGGTTTGCCGTACCGACGCTGCAGGAAACCACTCTCCGCATCAGAGCAGGCGCATGCCGGTTGGAGCCCCCAAGAGTATTTGTGCGTGCAAAAAGCAATCGTCTTCATTTTGGAGGATCAGGCGGCCGGGCAAAGGAAAAGGGCGCGAAGCTTCGCGCCCTTTTGGCTTTGGGTTTTATGCAACCGGATTACTTCTCGGCCAGCTTTTCGTAGTATGCGCGCTTTTCCTTGGCTTCCTGCTCGGCCCTTTCGAACAGCTCCTTCGCAGTCTCGGGGAAGAGCTTGGTCAGGGAAGCGTAACGCACCTCGCCCATGATGAAGTCCTTGTAATCGGCCTTCGGGGGCTTGCTGTCCAGGATGAAGGGGTTCTTGCCTTCGGCGGCAAGATCCGGATTGTAACGGTAGGTGTGCCAGTAGCCTGCTTCCACCGCAGCCTTGGCTTCGGCATTGGAGCGGCCCATGTTGATGCCGTGGTTGATGCAGGGGGAGTAGGCGATGATCAGTGACGGGCCCTTGTAGGCTTCCGCTTCGGCGATGGCCTTGACCACCTGGGCAGGATCGGCGCCCAGGTTGACAGAGGCGACATAGATGTAGCCGTACGTCATTGCGATGGCGCCCAGGTCCTTCTTCTTGACCTGCTTGCCGGCGGCGGCAAACTTCGCGACCGCGCCGGTGGGGGTAGCCTTACTGGACTGGCCGCCGGTGTTGGAATACACTTCGGTATCCAGGACGAGGACGTTGATGTCCTGACCCTGGGCGAGGACGTGGTCCAGACCGCCATAGCCGATGTCATATGCCCAACCGTCGCCACCGAAGATCCAGATGGACTTCTTGATCAAGAGATCCGACATGGAAACGATGGCCTTGCAGACCTCGCAGTCGCCCTTCTTGGCGGCGGCAAGCACCTTTTCGCCGGCGGTGCGGGAGAGCTGGGCGTCGTCCCTATTGGCGAGCCATTCTTCGCAGGCGGCCTTATCTTCCGCGCTGTCAGTATTCTCGGCGAGCAGTTGCACGTACTCAGCCAGCTTTTCGCGGCGCTGCTGGATCGCGACGTGGATGCCGAAGCCGAACTCGGCGTTGTCTTCGAACAGGGAGTTCGCCCAGGCGGGGCCGTGGCCCTTTTCGTTGACGGTATAGGGAGCGGTGGGGGCGGAACCGCCGTAAATCGAGGAGCAACCCGTGGCGTTGGCGATGATCATGCGGTCGCCGAACAGCTGGGTGACCAGCTTGATGTAAGGCGTTTCGCCGCAGCCCGCGCAGGCGCCCGAGAACTCGAACAACGGCTGGAGGAACTGGCTGTTCTTGACGTTGTTGACGTTGATGTTGGAAAGATCCGGCCTGGGCAGGTTGATGCAGATCTGCCAGTTCGCGTCCTCGCGATCCTTGACTTCTTCGAAGGAAGTCAGCTTGAGGGTGCCCTTGTCCACGGTGGGGCAGGCGATCACGCAGTTGCCGCAGCCCGTGCAGTCGTAGGGATCGATCTGGATGCGGAAGTTGTATCCCGCGAACTCCTTGCCGTTGGCCTTCTTGGTCTCGAAGGGGGCCTCGGTGCCTTCCTCGATCAGGAAGGGGCGGATGGTGGCATGGGGGCAGACGATGGAGCATCGGTTGCACTGGATGCAGGTTTCCGCCTGCCAGACGGGAACTTCCACAGCGATGCCGCGGCGCTCGAACTTGGTGGTGCCTACGGGCATGGAGCCGTCCTCGCGGCCGACGAACTTGGAAACGGGCAGCTCATCTCCGCGCTGGGCGAGGATGGGCGCGATGATCTCGTCGAAGTATTCGTTGGCTTCCACGCGCTCGGGCTGTGCGCCTTCGGTGGTGGTGGCCCAGGACTCGGGGTACTTGATCTCCACCAATGCGCCAACGGCGGCGTCGATGGCGTCGTAGTTCTTCTGAACGACGGCGTCGCCCTTCTTGCCGTAGGACTTCTTGGCGTACTCCTTCATGTATGTGATGGCTTCGGCAGCGGGGATGATGCCGGCGACGTTGAAGAAGCAGGCCTGCATGACGGTGTTGATGCGGCCGCCCATGCCCACGGAACGCGCGACGGAGATGGCGTCCACATTATAGAAACGCAGGCGCTTCTTCGCGATGTCGTTCTTCATGGAGGCAGGCAGGTTGGCATCCAGTTCCTCGACGGTGTTCCACGGGCTGTTCAGCAGGAAGATGCCGCCTTCCTTTGCCGCGCCGGTAATGTCGTAACGGGTGACATAGGAGGGGTTGTGGCAGGCGATCAGGTCCGCGTTGTCGATCAGATACGGGGACTGGATGGGCTTCTTGCCGAAACGCAGGTGCGAAACGGTAAAGCCGCCCGACTTCTTGGAGTCATAGGAGAAATACGCCTGGGCGTACATGTCCGTATGGTCGCCGATGATCTTGATGGAGTTCTTGTTGGCGCCGACGGTGCCGTCAGACCCGAGACCATAGAACTTGCAGGAATAGGTGCCTTCCGTGGAAGCGTCGATCTTCTCGCCCAGGGGCAAAGAGGTGTTGGTGACGTCGTCCACGATGCCCACGGTGAAGTGGTTCTTCATCTCGCCGTCGAGATTGTCGAACACGGCCTTCATCATGGTGGGGGTGAACTCCTTGGAACCCAGGCCGTAACGGCCGCCGATGACGCGGATGTCGCCGCGGCCGGCGTCCATCAGGGCGGAGCAGACGTCGGTGTAAAGGGGTTCGCCAAAAGAGCCGGGCTCCTTGGTGCGATCCAGCACGGCGATGCGCTTGCAGGAAGCGGGGATGGCCGCCAGGAAATGCTCGGCGGAGAAGGGGCGGTACAGGCGGACCTTGATGGCGCCGTACTTGCCGCCGCGCTTGTTGAGGTACTGGATGGTTTCGTCCGCAACGTCGCAGGAAGAGCCCATGCAGATGACGACGCTCTCGGCATCGGGAGCGCCGATGTAGTCAAACAGCTTGTACTTGCGACCGGTCAGCTCGCCAATCCTGTCCATATTCTTCTGGACGATGGCGGGAACAGCGAGATAGAAGCGATTCGCAGCTTCGCGGTTCTGGAAGTAAATGTCCGGGTTCTGGGCGGTGCCCTTCAGGATGGGATGCTCGGGGTTGAGAGCGTTTTTGCGGAACTCTTCGATGGCGTCCCAGTTGACGAGCTTCGCCATGTCCTCATAATCGATGGTTTCGATCTTCTGAATCTCGTGGGAAGTACGGAAACCGTCAAAGAAATGGAGGAAGGGCACGCGGGCATCCAGGGTGGAAAGATGCGCAACGAGGGCGAGGTCCATAGCTTCCTGCACGGAAGCGGAGGCCAGGAGGGCAAAGCCGGTCTGCCGACAGGCCATAACGTCGCTGTGATCACCAAAGATGGACAAAGCATGGGCGGCGAGGGCGCGTGCCGACACGTGGAACACGCAGGGCAGAAGCTCGCCGGAGATCTTGTACATGTTGGGAATCATCAGGAGCAGACCCTGAGAAGCGGTAAACGTGCTGGTCAGAGCGCCGGCAGAAAGGGAACCGTGAACAGCGCCGGCTGCGCCACCCTCGGATTGCATTTCGGTGACCTTGACGGTCTGACCGAAAAGGTTCTTGCGTCCGTTCGCGGCCCATTCGTCAATGGATTCCGCCATGGGCGAGGAGGGAGTAATGGGATAGATGGCGGCAACATCGGAAAACGCGTATGCCACATGAGCAGCAGCCGTATTGCCGTCGATGGTCATAGATTTTGCCATGCTTTGGAACCTCCTGTGTATTGTGAATCTTCAGATTGGGAAGCATTTTGCTTGGCTGGGCAGGCGCATGCGAAAACGACGTTGAAACAACGCCTGTCCCGATTGCATTATACTGTCAGGCGATAACGGGTGTCAAGGCGAATGGCACTTAATAAAGGATATTATGCCATGTTTTTGTCAAATCCATCAGGCAAGGAAGCCAGAAAAAAAGAGGAACTTCTGAACATTTCGGATATCATAAGGCTGGATGGAACGAGGTGCCCCTATCCGCCGCCCGCATCCGTATTGACCGTGGTGCAGGATTGCGCCACCGGGTCGCTGCGGGAAGTGGAAAAAGCAAAGGAGCTCGCCAAAGCGGTGGCGGAGCTTTTTGGCGTATCCGAAGCAAACATCTGCGTTTGCTGCTGCCCCGCGGCAGCGTACGCCTGCGAAGGCATCAACGTTCGTGACCGGAGCGCTTTACTGCGGGAAGAACAAGCAGATCTTCGGGAAAACACGGTCCATCTTTACGATCTGGGCAGGTGCTTCGGCCTTCCTGGCGTCAACGCCTGGGTGCTGATTGCCCCAAAAGAAACGGCTTCAGCCTTGGCGGCAATCTGCGCAAGGCTGAAGATCAGCCCGCCGGACAGGGTGGCGTCCGCCGCCGTCCTGGCCGCCATCAGCGACCCCGAAAACGTGGAAAAATGGCGAAGCATGGTGGAAAACACCCTTCGCCGGGCGCAGCTTCTGCTCAACGAAAACGGATTTGTGACAACGGTGGGCGAAGGACCGTATCTCGACATCAAAATCCCCGCGCCCAACCGCGCCTTTTTGGAGCTGCTTCAATGCGGCATTGCGGTGGGAACGGGGAAGGGTCATATCAGGGTTTGGGCGGGAACAGAGGAGGAGATGGAGCGCTTTTATTACTGCCTGTTCAAAATGAAGGAGCGCATCCTCAGCTGATCCCCATGCCCCGGGCGGTAATGGTGGCGGTGTTTTCCGTCAGGCCTTCGATGGGCAGGCAGCGCAGGTGATAGACAAAATCCCTCGCGTCGCCGGCCTTGACCATCAGATCCTTGGTGAAGAATTGAACCCCCAAAAGGGTGCCTTCGGCATCATAAAAGGAAAGATAGATCATGGTGAGGTCGTAGTCCGCCTCTTCGGACGTATTGGCCGCCCTACCGGAAACCGTGGCAAAACCGGGGTAGTTCTGAACGATCATCAGATCGGAAACCGCAAGCGGCTTTTGCTGGGGCAGGCCGACGGGCTCCAGGGTGACTTCTGCCGTGGCGGTAACCGCCCCATCCGGGGCGCTTCCCGAATAGGCAAACCAGCCCGCCGCGGTGGAAACAGCCCCGGGGGCGATGATGTCGTACTCCGAACAGGGCGGTGTGAAGCTGTGTTCTACGGTTTTCCCGTTCACCGTAAAGACCACCGAAACCGAGGAGACAATCGCGTTTGCGGAGGATTCGTTCCTGAACTCGACAGCGACATAAAGATTCGCGCATCCCTGGATATCCGGGAAATAATGAGCCGCGCACTGGGTGACGGACGCTTCCGCCGACAGCGGCAGCGCAGGCGTTGTTTCCGGGGAAGCGATTGCGCCGCTGTCCGCGGATGAAGGCAGCGAGGGCGTCGCTGCTTCCGAAGAAGGCGTCGGTGAAGGAAGCGCTGCGGTCCCGCCGGAACAGGCGCAAAGCCCAAGGGCCAGCAAAAGGGCAAGGGCAGCCAGGGCAAAATGGTATTTCTGGGCCATGATGACCTCCAAACTAACGAGTTTACAACTGGGGTTTTGCAGTTGTTATTGCTAGATTATACTCCAAAGCAGGATGTCTGGCAAACAGTTGATACAGGGAGAAACGAACGTCGCTGGATGTCAAAATATTGACAATTACGTGGAATAGTGCTTTTATCTTGACTGCTCATGTGATAAAATATAGGAAGCAAGGGTATGCCCTCTTCCGGAGAACTGGAGTAAAAAACGGTGCAGCATCCCTTCTAACCGCATGCAGCTCATGATTACAAACTGAAGATATTCGGAGGATCACTCATGAACAAGAAGACGATCGACGACGTAAACGTTCAGGGCAGAAGGGTTCTCGTCCGTGAAGACTTCAACGTTCCCATGGACGCTGACAAGAACATCACCGACGACAAGCGCATCGTCGCCGCGCTGCCCACCGTCAAACTCCTTTTGGAGCGGGGCGCAAAGGTCATTCTGTGCTCCCACTTCGGCCGCCCCAAGGGCAAGGTCGATCCGAACTTCTCCCTTGCGCCTGTTGCCAAGCACCTCAAAAAGCTGCTGCCCGGCGTCAAGGTTGCCTTTGCATCGGACTGCGTGGGCGAATCCGCCAAAGCCGCTGTGGACGCCATGAAGGACGGCGAGGTCGTCCTGTTGGAAAACGTGCGCTTCCACAAGGAAGAAACAGATAACGATCCCGAGTTCGCGAAGAAGCTCGCCTCTTTGGCGGACATTTTCGTGTTGGACGCTTTCGGCACCAGCCATCGCGCCCACGCCTCCACGGTGGGCGTGGCCTCCTATATCCCCGCCGTTGCCGGCCTTCTGATGCAAAAGGAGCTGGAAGTCATGGGCAACGCAGTGGAAAACCCTGTGAGGCCTTTCGTGGCCATCCTGGGCGGCGCCAAGGTTTCGGACAAGATAGGCGTCATCAAAAACCTTTTGACCAAGTGCGACTGCCTGGTCATCGGCGGCGGCATGGCAAACACCTTCATCAAGGCCGCGGGCAATGAAGTGGGCAAGTCCCTGGTGGACGAGGAGTCTTTGGACCTTGCTAACGAGCTGGTGAAGAAAGCCGAGGACCGCGGCGTGAAGATGCTGCTGCCTGTGGACGTGGTGGTGGCGGACGCTTTTGCCCCGGATGCCAATTTCAAGACCGTGGATGTGAACGCGATCCCCGAAGGCTGGATGGCGCTGGACATCGGCGAAAAAACCGCCGCTTTGTATGCTGAAGAAGTCAAGAAGGCGAAGACCGTCGTCTGGAACGGGCCGATGGGCGTGTTTGAGATGGATGCCTTTGCAAAGGGCACCAAGGCCGTGGCCCAGGCCTGCGCCGAGTGCGACGGCACCACAATCATCGGCGGCGGCGATTCCGCTTCCGCCATCAAGAAACTGGGCTTTGCCGACAAGGTGACCCATATCTCCACCGGCGGCGGCGCGTCCCTCGAATTCCTGGAAGGCAAGGAACTGCCCGGTGTCGCGGCGATCAACAACAAGTAATCATGGGGCCGGCGGCAGTTCTCCCCTTCCGCCGGCTGATCAAACCTATACTTAGGAGGAAAGCAAAAATGCGCAAACCCATCATCGCAGGCAACTGGAAAATGAACATGACCTCCAGCCAGAGTGTGGAACTCGTGACCGCGCTGAAGCCCCTTGTGGCGGATGCGGCCTGCGACGTTGTCATATGCCCGCCTTTTGTGGATCTCGTCGCCGTGGGCGAAGCCATCAAGGGCAGCAATATCCGCCTGGGCGCCCAGAACATGCACTTCGCCGAAAAGGGAGCCTATACGGGCGAGGTTTCGGCAGACATGCTCAAAGAGCTGGGCGTGGAATACGTTATTATCGGCCACAGCGAGCGCCGTCAGTATTTCGCGGAGACCGACGAAACTGTCAACAAGAAAGTAACCGCCGCCCTGGAAAAGGGGCTGACGCCCATCATGTGCTGCGGCGAAACTTTAGAGCAGCGCGAAGCCGGCATTACGGACGAATTTGTTTCCGGCCAGGTGGAAGCGGGACTGAAGGGCCTTACGCCTGAGCAGGTGAAGAAGGTGGTCATCGCCTATGAGCCCATCTGGGCCATCGGCACCGGCAAGACCGCCACCAAGGAAGAGGCGAATGCCACCATCGGCGTGGTGCGAAAGACTGTCGCCCGAATCTTCGGGGAAGAGGCCGCCGAAGCCATCCGCATCCAGTACGGCGGATCGATGAACGCCAAGAACGCGTCGGAACTGATGTCCATGGACCAGATCGACGGCGGTCTGATCGGAGGCGCATCCCTCAAACCGGAAGACTTCGCAAAGGTCGTCAATTACTGAGTTTGCACAACGGGGACCGGTCAGGAAGCCGGTCCCCTCAAAAGTTTATACCAAAAACAGGTGAGCATATGACAAAACCCATTACAGCATTAATCATTTTGGACGGCTTTGGCATCCGGGAATCCGAAGTCGGCAACGCCATCAAGGCGGATGGCGCGAAAAACATCTGCGCCCTCGCCAAGCGCTATCCCTGCACCACCATCGCCGCTTCCGGCATGGACGTGGGCCTTCCCCGGGGGCAGATGGGTAACTCTGAAGTCGGGCATCTGAACATCGGCGCGGGCCGCATCGTGTATCAGGATTTCACCCGGGTGACCAAGTCCATCGAAGACGGCGACTTTTTCGAAAAGCCCGAGTTCCTCGCGGCGATTGAAAACGTGAAGAAGCACAACTCCAAGCTGCACTTCTTCGGCCTCTGCTCGGACGGCGGGGTGCACAGCCACAACGAGCATCTTTACGCCTTCCTGAAGCTTGCCAAGCGCCAGGGCCTGGAGCAGGCGTATGTCCACTGCTTTATGGACGGCAGGGACGTTCCCCCCACCTCCGGCAAGGGCTATATCGAACAGCTCCAGCAAAAGATGAAGGAGCTGAACTTCGGCAAAATCGCCACCGTCATGGGCCGCTATTACGCCATGGACAGAGACAACCGCTTCGAGCGCGTCGAGAAGGCGTATGCCGCCATGACCTATGGCGAGGGCGTGATGGAAACCGACGCCGCAACGGCGATGCAGCGCTCCTATGACAACGGCGTGACGGATGAGTTCGTCATCCCCTGCGTGATCACGGAAAACAGCAAGCCCGTCGCCACCGTCGGCCCGAACGACAGCGTGATCTTCTTCAACTTCCGACCCGACCGCGCCAGGGAGATCACCAGGGCCTATATCGAACCTGATTTTGACGGCTTTGCGCGCAAGGACGGGTATTTCCCCCTGCATTATGTCTGCCTGACCCAGTATGACGTCCGGTTCCTCCAATACCCCGGCGTTTTTGTGGCCTATAAGCCCGAGAGCCTGGACAACACCCTGGGCGAATACCTTGCCGCCCAGGGCAAAACCCAGCTCCGCATTGCGGAAACCGAAAAGTACGCCCACGTCACCTTCTTCTTCAACGGCGGGGTGGAAGCGCCGAATCCCGGCGAGGACCGCTGCCTGATCCCTTCCCCCAAGGTGGCAACCTATGACCTCCAGCCGGAGATGAGCGCCTACCTTGTGGCGGAGGAAGCTGTGAAGCGCATCGAATCCGGGAAGTACGACGTCATGATTCTGAACTTCGCCAATCCGGACATGGTGGGCCACACCGGCGTGATGGAAGCCGCCTCCGCCGCCATTCACGCGGTGGACGAATGCACCGCAAAGGTGGTCGAAGCCATCCGGAAGGCCGGCGGCTGCGCCATCATCACCGCGGACCACGGCAACTCCGAGCAGATGGTAGACCCTGAGGACGGATCCCCCTTCACCGCCCACACGACAAACCCCGTCCCGGTGATCTACGTCAACGACCAAGAGCCGAATGTCAAGCTGCGCGAAGGCGGCCGTTTGGCGGATCTTGCGCCCACGTTGCTGGACATTATGGGCCTTGAAAAGCCCAAAGAAATGACGGGTGAATCCCTGATCATTCGCTGAAAAACAGATTGACGGCAACAGGACCGGTTCAAGGATTGGAACCGGTCCTTTCTTGCTGAAAGGAGTGTTTTTTCGGCGTTCTGGCGCATCAGCAGCCCGTAGGCAAACTTGACGATTCGCCAAAATTGGCGTAACGTAGAAAGCGTTGCTCAAAATAATTACATAGAAGAAAGGAGGGGCAACCATGCAATTACTGGTTTTCATTTCGAATCAGTCCAGTAAAATGCCCGAAGTTCTGAGTTCCCTTGTCAAGGTTGGCGTCAGCGGCGCAACTGTGGTGAATTGCGAGGGAATGGCGCGCCTGTTGGGCAGCGAAGGAAGCGACGAAGCCACGCCGATGTTTGGCGCCATCCGCAGCCTTTTTAACAGCGAATACGAGCAAGGCCAGCTGTTGCTTGCGGTGATGCCGGACGAATTGATCCTTCCCGCCAAGGAAGCGATCAAAAAAATCTGCGGCAGTTTCGATCAGCCCAACACCGGCATCATGTTCACAGTCCCCGTGATGCATTTTGAGGGGGTTCGCCCGATCAAAAAATGAATACACTTTTCGCACTTGCAGCCGCCATGCTCATGGGGCTGTTGTTTTCGCGGGGCGCAAAAAAGGTTCGCCTGCCGAATGTGACGGCATATTTGATTGCCGGATTGGTGATCGGTCCTTACTGCATCGGAATTTTCAACGGGGACAACCTTTCCGCTTTGGAGCAGATCACCAATGTAGCCCTCGGATTCATCGCTTTTTCCATCGGAAATGAGTTCAAGCTTGAAAACATCAAAAGACTGGGCAGCAAAGTCCTGATCATCACCCTCTTTCAGGCGTTTTTGGCAGCGGCGCTGGTCATTGTGGCGCTGTTGGTCTTTGGCTTTGACACACCCCTTGCCCTGACTCTGGGCGCAATCGCCACGGCCACCGCCCCCGCCGCGACGCTGATGGTGGTCCGCCAGTACAGGGCGAAGGGCAGGATGACCAGCATGCTGCTGTCCGTCGTCGCTCTGGATGACGCCATCGGACTCGGCATGTTCGCTATTTTGTTGGCGGTTTCCCGCTCTTTGGCCACCGACGCAATGCCCACGGTGATGAACATGCTGGTCCAGCCCATTGCTGAAATCGCCTTCTCTTTGGCGATCGGATTCGCCATTGGCTGCGCCATGTCCTTCTGCTTCCGGTTCTTTCGTTCAAGGGCAAACAAGCTCTCCATCGTGGTCGCCTGCGTGCTCCTTGGCGTTGCCCTTGCCGAGATCCTGCATCTGAGCGCTCTGCTTCTTTGCATGTCCATCGGTGCAGCGATGGTGAACCTGCGCAACGACGCGGACTCGATCATCGAACAGACGGACCGCTGGACACCTCCGCTGTTTATGCTGTTTTTCGTCATTTCCGGCGCACAGCTGGATCTTGGGGTGCTTTCCGGCGTGGGACTTTTGGGCGCGATCTACATCCTGGCCCGCTCGGCGGGAAAGTATTTTGGCACCTACTTCGGTGCAAGGCTCGTCAAGGCCGAGGAAAAGATCCAGAAATATCTCGGGATCACGCTATTGCCCCAGGCGGGCGTAGCCATCGGCATGGCGCAGGTGGTGATCACCGAACTGCCGATGTATGGCGAGCAGATACGCGCCGTCGTGCTGTGCGCGACTCTGATCTACGAACTCTTTGGCCCGGTGCTGACGCGCATCGCCCTGATGAAAGCCGGCGAAGTGCCCAAGGAGGCCATGCCAAAGAAAAAAGCCAGGAAGATTCCTGCGCAACAGGAGCACACCTGATTTCCAAGGAAAAGACAAACCGCCGTTTCGCAAGAAGCGGCGGTTTTTAATCTGTCTGGGCGGGAAAGCCCGCGGTTGGCGTGGTCGCCTGTCAATGGAAGGTTAGACCTGCTCCAGGGCCTGGGCAAGATCGTCGATGATGTCCTGCGGATTTTCGATGCCCACGGAAATGCGGATGAGGTCGGGCGAAACCCCCGCTTCGGCCAAAGCATGATCCGAAAGCTGGCGGTGGGTGGTGCTGGCGGGGTGCAGCACGCAGGTCCTCGCGTCCGCGACGTGGATGACGATCTGGGCGATCTTCAAGGCTTCCATGAATGCTGCGGCGGTCTCCCTGCCGCCCTTGACGCCGAAGGAAATGACGCCGCAGGTGCCGTTGGGCATGTATTTCTGCGCCAGGGCGTGATAGGCGTTGTCCTTCAAACCGGGATAATTGACCCAGGAGACCTTCTCGTGCTGGGAAAGGAACTCCGCGACCTTTTGGGCGTTTTCGCAGTGGCGCGCCATGCGAAGGGGAAGGGTCTCAAGGCCCAGGTTGAGGATATACGCGCTGTTCGGCGTCATGGCGACGCCCATATCCCGAATGAGCTGGGTGCGGATCTTGGTGGCATAGGCCGCCTTGCCGAAAGCGTCGGTATAGACGATTCCGTGGTAGGAGTCATCCGGCGTGGTCAGCTCGGGGTATTTTCCGGCGGCGGTCCAGTCGAAGTTGCCGGAATCGACGATGGCGCCGCCCAGGACTTGCGCGTGGCCGTCCATATATTTCGTGGTGGAATGGGTGACGATATCCGCTCCCCATTCAAACGGGCGGCAGTTGATGGGGGTGGGGAAGGTATTGTCCACGATCAGCGGAACCCCCCGGGAATGGGCGAGATGGGCGAACTTTTCGATGTCCAGCACCTTGAGCGCCGGGTTGGCGAGGATTTCGGCGAAAACCAGCCGCGTATTGGGGCGGAAGGCTTTTTCAAGCTCCGAAAGGGGGGCGTCGGCGTCCACAAAGGTGGTTTCGATGCCGAAACGGCGCAGCGTGACGGCAAAGAGGTTGAACGTCCCGCCGTAGATCGATGCCGCGGAGACGATATGGTCCCCGCTAGAGCAGATGTTCATCACGGCGAGCATGTTCGCCGCCTGGCCGGAGGAAGTCAGCACGCAGGCGACGCCGCCTTCCAGTTCGGCGATTTTGCGCTCGACGCAATCCACGGTGGGGTTCGCCAGCCGGGAATAAAAGAAGCCTTCCTCCTGAAGGTCAAACAGCCGGCCGAGCTGCTCCGCCGTGTCGTACTTAAAGGTTGTGCTCTGATAGATGGGTAAAACTCTGGGTTCGCCGTTTTTGGGCTTGTATCCGCCCTGAACGGCGATGGTGTCAAGCTTCATGTTTTTGATTCTCCTCGGTCGTAAGAGTGGTCATTCGATTTCGTTCAGGGTGAAGCCCAGCTGGAAGATGGAGACATTCTCCGTGGGCAGGGCTTTTTTCAGAGCCAAAAGGGCGGGGGAGGGATTGGTGCAGACCAGCACGCCGAAAACCTGCTCAAACCGCTTGCAAAGGGTTTTCTTGACCACGCTCATCTGCCGGATCAGGCGGAGTAACCCCCGCTCGTCCTCGTTCTTTTGCGCGATGGCGACGACGACGAAATCCCGGTCGGACTTAAGAAGCAAATCGATCCGCCCAGCGCCCGGAATGTGGTATTCCCGGCCGTAGCCGTTCTCGTCCTCGTAAACCGAACACGATTTGCCAAAAAGGGTGCCTTCCTGCTCGGCTCTGCGCTCCAACTCGTCCGCGATGACGTGTTTGTCAAAGGCGGGCTCGGCCTTCTTCCCCCCCGATTCCACCGGGGATGCATAGTGCTGATAGACGGCCCTGCCGGAAGCGAGGGCGGTCAGCCTTGGCAGCTCGAGTTCGTAGCGGTTGTTCAGCCTGCCGTCCGCCACATGCTTTTTGATGAAACGAACGGCCTCGTCATACCTCCCCAGCTTTTCCAGGGCGGAAACGGTGTTCCGATAGGGCAGCATGCCGTCCTGGTTCAGCTTGATCGCCCGGGTAAACTGGGAGAGAGCCTCCTCGGCCTTGCCCATGCGAAGATAGACGCAGCCCAGGTTGTTGACCGCGCAGGGATACTTGTCGTCCAAAAGAAGGCAGGAATTGTACAGGTTCAGGGCGAGCTCGTATTTCCCCGCCTTGTCCGCGGCCCAGGCGTAATCGAAATAAAAGGCCGGGTCCCGGGAATACATGCTGCTTTCCGCCGCCTTTTCGAAATAGGGCAGGGCGGAGCGCCAGAGCCGAAGGTCGTAATAAATCGTCGCGATCAGGTAATGCGCGAGGTAGCACTTCGGGTCGGCGGCCAGGGCCAGCATCAAAAGGTCCAGCTCCTGTTCCAGGTTTTCATCCGCGGACTCGGAAACCTCCAAAGCCTCAAAGACCCACCCCATCGAGCAAAGGGGCCAGTATTTGAAGAAAAGCTCGGCAACCCGCCCGTACATCCCGGGAAACGCCGGCGTGAAGACCCAGACAAAGCAGTCGATCCACCAGTCGCAGTTTGCGAGCTTGCCGTACAGGCGTTTTTCGCTCTCAAGGTACTGGTCGAACTGGTTAAAAAACTCCTGCTCGTTACCTTCCCAAAAGGCCAAAAAAGCCATGAAATAATGGTAAGCATGCTCCCGGGGGAGGGTTTCGGTCAGGGCCTTCAACTGCTGCAAAAGCTGCTCGATTCGTGCGGGGTCCGCGTCCGGGGCGTTGCGCTCTTCCGAAAGGAACACGCAAAGATCGTAGCCCTCCTCCTCCCGGGCGGCCACGTCGTCGCGCAGCCCCCCGCGGGCATTGTACGCGCATCCCCGCTGTTTTTTCTTTTTCCAGTCGTCGAAAGAGACAATGGACATTATTCGGGTATTTACTCCTTAACTTGATTGCCCGTTATCTGTTGGCGGGCAGTATTTCGATCCAGTAATCGTCGGGATCGTTGATGAAGTACAGGCCCATCTTGGTGTTTTCGTAGCAGATGCAGCCCATTTCCTTGTGTTTTTTGTGGGCGGCTTCGTAATCGTCCACCACGAAGGCAAGATGGGATTCGTTGTCCCCGAGGTCGTAGGGCTCGGTCTTATCCCTCAGCCAGGTCAGCTCCAGCTTGTGGTCGGACACGCCATCGCTCAGGAACACGATGCGGAAGGATCCGTCCGACGCGGTTTTGTCCTTCACGACGCTTAGGCCCAGCGCTTCCTGATAGAAAGCGATGGATTTTTCAAGGTCCAGCACATTGATGTTGTTGTGAGCCATTCGAAACTGCATGGTTGCGCCTCCTTCGTTTGGTTATAGTTCAATGGTTTCTCCGCAATGGTGCAGGGAAACAAATCGCGCGCCGCGGGATGTTGCCTCTTTCTCAAAGGCATTGGCGGCGGCAAAGTTCCCCCAAAAATGCATGGGAACAAAGACCTTGCAGGAAACGGCGTCCAGGAATTCCTTTGCGCCCCTTCCGATGTCTGTGACCATCCGAGGGTCCACGGGGAAAAACACCGCGTCCATCTTTGGATGCTCCTTTGCGATGACATGCAAGACGCCGTAATACAGGTCGGCGGCTTCCTGGATCTCTTCCTTTGTGGATTCCTCCTGCCAGTGCCAGTTGTTCAGGTCACCGGCGTGGAAGATGCGCTTGCCGTCCAGCTCGATATAGAAGGAGATCCCCTCGTCGGTGGAGCCGTACGCTTCGATTCTGACGATCCTGTCGTCATAGTGGTCGCCCACGTCGAGGACGGTAAAAGGCACGTCTGTCCTGCCTGCGGCACGGGCGGTATGCTTTGCAAGGATCAGCTTCGCGCCGTATTTTTCGGGAAAATCCAAAATCTCCGGCGAAAAATGGTCGTGGTGCCCGTGACTGGACAGGACATAAAGCGGCTTTTTGCCAAACAGCTCCCGGGGAAGCTCCGGGCAGTCCGGATGGGCGAAATAATCGATGAGAAGATTCGCACTTTCGCCAAAAAGGGCGAAGCCGCTGTGATACAGGTAGGTCGCTTTCATGGTCACCTCTTGTCGGAGTCATATTGCGCCCGGGGTCCGCCGATGTACTTCGGCCGCGTGCGGGCCATGACGACGTTCGCCTCGCCGATTCTGCCCTCCGGAAAGCGGACGGGCACGGCCACCGGCCGAAGGTGCATGCCAATCAATGTATCGCCGATGTCGATCCCCGCATGGGCAACGACGCGCTCCACCATGCAGTAATCGTCAAAGGCTTTGGTGGCGGTGGTTGCCATCGCGCCGCCTGCGTGCAGGGACGGGAGGACGTTGACTTCGTCCAGACCGTGAAGCTTAGCGCATTCCCGTTCCACGACCAAGGCGCGGTTCAGGTGTTCGCAACACTGAACGGCAAGAAACAGGCCTTTTTCCTTGATCGTGGGAAGGATGCCTTCCATGATGGCGGCGGCGATATCCTCGGACGAATCGGAGCCGATCTTGCTGCCGCGCACCTCGCTGGTGCTGCACCCGAGGACGACGATCTGCCCTTTTTTCAGGTTTGCAACGTCCAGCAGGGCGCAGAGGGCGGCTTTTGCCTGGGATGTGATTCTTCCTGTTTCGGTCATGGTTCAACCTCCTTAAACGCGTCGGTCTTCATGAGCATGTACTCCAGAGAGTCGAACAGCGCGATGCTGCTGGCTTGCATAATGTCGTAATCTACGCCCACCGTGGTCCAGGTATTTACCCCGTCCGTCGACTCGATGAGTACGCGCACCTTGGAAGCGGTGCTTTTGGAGCTGAGCACGCGCACCTTGAAGTCCGAAAGCCGCATTTGCTTCAGCTCGGGATAAAACCGTTCCAGCGCCTTTCTTGCGGCGATGTCCAGGGCATTCACCGGGCCGTAACCGTCCGCGGCGTTGATTTCCTGCACGCCGTTGACGCTGAGCCGCACCATGGCGGTGCAGGTATGGCCCTCGTCGGCGGGGGAGGTGCCCACGACCTTGTACTCCTCCAAATGGAAAAAGGGCTTAAAAAGGCCGAGTTTTCTGCGCACCATCAGCTCAAAGGAAGCTTCTGCCCCTTCGAACAGATACCCGTCGCTCTCCATCTCCTTCAAAAGCTCGGTGATCTCCTTCACGGCTTCGGAATCCTTGGTGATGGACGAATCGATCTCCCGGATCTTGTTGAACACCGCGCTTCTGCCAGACATGCGGCTGAGCAAAAACTGCCTGGTGGCGCCCACGGACTCGGGCGGAACGTGTTCAAATGTCAGCGGGTTTTTCTCCACCGCGTCAATGTGCATGCCCGCCTTGTGGGAGAAGGCGTTTTTCCCCACATAGGGGGCGCGCTTGTCCGGCGGGCGGTTCATCATCTCGTAAATATCCCGCGAAAAGGAGCACAGGGAGGGCATCGCCTCCGGGCAGATGCAGTGGTAACCCATCTTCAACTGAAGGTTGGGGATCAGGGTGAAAAAATCGGCGTTCCCGCAGCGCTCGCCCCAGCCGTTCAGCGTGACCTGCACCATCGTCGCCCCGGCGACCACCGCCGCCATGCTGTTTGCCACGGCAAGGCCGCTGTCATTATGGCAGTGGATGCCGACGGGAATGCCGAGTTGGGCAACCGCTTTTGCTGTAAAGCGGGAAATATCCTCCGGCAGGGTTCCGCCGTTGGTGTCGCACAGGCAGATCCAGTCCGCCCCGCCTTTCTTCGCGGCGAAAAGGGCGGCAAAGGCATATTCCTCATTGTCGCGGCAGCCGTCAAAAAAATGTTCCGCATCGAAAATCACTTCCCGCCCGGCTTCCTTTAGGAAGCGGACGCTGTCCTCGATCATGGCGAGGTTTTCGTCCAAGGAAGTCCTGAGCACGACGTCCACATGAAGGTCCCAGCATTTGCCGAAGATGGTTACCGAAGGGGTGTTGGCAAGCAACAGGGCGTTCAGGCCTTCGTCCCTTTCGGCGGGAATCCCCGGCCTTCTTGTGGAACCGAAGGCGGCGAGCCTGCTGGTTTTCGGCGGGTTTTGGGCAAGCTGGCGGAAGGTCTCAACGTCCGTCCTGCTGGCGGTGGGCTGGCCTGCTTCGATGTAATCAACGCCCAATGCGTCCAGCAATTCGACCATGCGCAGCCGGTCCTCCAGGGAGAAGGAAGCCCCCGGGCCTTGGGCGCCTTCGCGCAGCGTGGCATCATAGACGGTGATGTGCAAGGCGGCCTCCCAAAAGCAATAAAATAATAAGATAAAAAGATTATAGTGTGCTGGGGGGTTTTTGTAAAGCAGAGGGGCATTCCCCAGAAAAGCCGGCGAGGCGAAACCAGTAAAAGGGGCAACCGCTTCCACCGGTTTTTATGGTTTTTGGGCTCACAGCAGGTACAAATGGTCACAGCGAAGGGGCAAGCGGGCAAAAATGGTGCATTTTTGACGAGAAAAGCACATTTTGATGTACAAAATATGGGTATTCTGATATAATCCAATCACGATAATAAGTGCTAATAAGTAAAGAAAGGACGTCGCCACGATGAATGAAGAAAGCAAGGCCGCTATCAACGCTTCGGTCAAGAGGCTGGGCAACGCGCTCCGGGTGCTGAGGAAGCAGTCTGGCTATACGATCGATGAGCTTGCAAAGCTGGTCAATATCTCTGCAAAAACACTGGCGCGCATCGAAAAGGCGGAATCCGGCATATCCGTGAACAAGCTGTTTGCCCTGACTGAAGTGTTGGGCGTCGCGCCGGACGAGTTGATCCGCAGGGCGACGGCCGGCAACACCTCCGGTGAAGCCGAATGGCCGGAGGAAGCGACGAGGGAGCTGGAGTTCGCCCGGGAGTTCATCAAGGCGAGATATAATCTGAAGTAATGCTTCACCCCCCGCCCGGACGGGCGGCTTTTTGTTTTTGGGACGGGGGACAAAACAGGTCATACGGCCATGTATCCATGCATACCAATGCACCAAGAAAGGAGGAGAGCGTGGACATGGCCTTTGAAAGAATCAAAAAGCTGGGCAAAAGGGCTAATGAAGCGGGCGTCGAGCTGGGCCAACGGATGGGGGTGCTGCGCCTTACTGTTTTAGCGCTGGCGCTCGTCCTGTTCAGCGGCGCACTTCTGCTCAGAGGAGTGGTGGCCCAGCAGGCGTTTGCCAGCCGGCAGGCAGAGCCGTACAGGACGGGGGACAGCTCCCAGGGCAAGATCGCCATCACCTGCAATGTCGCCTGGGGTGAGGAGTTCCTTCCCGAAATGCTGGATATCCTGAAGGAGAAGAATGTGCTGATCACCTTCGTGATCCTGGGCGAATGGGCGGAAACCCACAGGGAGGAACTGAAAACCATTGCTCTTGCGAGGCACGAGCTTGGCAACCACGGTTATTATCACGTCAATCACAGCCAAATTTCGGCAGACAGGGTCAAGCAGGAGATTACGCGCACCGCAAATCTGATCAAGGAGATCACGGGAATCACCCCGACGATTTTTTCCCCGCCTTCGGGCGATTGCGACAAGGAAAGCGTGAACGCGGCCATCGATGCCGGCCAAAAGGTCATCCTTTGGAGCGTGGACACCATCGACTGGCGGCGCGATGGAAAGAGCAACATCCTGAAAAGAGTGTTCCGCGACCCCAAAGCCGGGGACATCATCTTGATGCACCCCACCAAGGATACGGTAGAAGCGTTGCCCGAGATCATCGACGGACTGGTGGAGCGCGGCCTGAAGCCTTGCCCCGTGGGGGAGATTCTGCCTTAAATGCGCGGGGCAGAGCCAATAAAAAGGTCAATTTGGCGCCGTTGTCCATCAACCTTTGATTGGCCTGCAAACCCTCGAGGGTTGCCTGAATTGAACGAAATTTAGTTAATTAACAAAATAATATGTAAAAAAGCTAATTTTCCCTGCAAAAACTGGTTGCTTTTTTGCAGAATTGGCTGTACACTGTATTTGTTGCTCTGAATGGGGTCTGTGGTTGCAAGTCGATGCCAGTCGCAGGCGAAACGACCCACGTAAGCCGGGACAGAATTCTCCCGGTGATCATGGTGCGGCTTAGGTGTAAGTCCGACCAGTGATATCCGTGTCTTGTGTACTTCAGTCTATTTGCACTTCTTGCGTAGATCAGTGGTTACCAAAACGGCATATTCTCTGAGACAAGCAGTAGTGGAAGGGTAGTCCCCCGGTAGCGAACCTTGCAGTCGGCGAGTGTGGGGTCAAAGACCAGGTCAGCCGATTCATGGCAACACACCATTTTATTTTCCAGGGGGATTTCCAAATGTTCGAAGACAAGGTTCTCGTATGCCGTGACTGCGGCGTGGAATTCATTTTCACCGCCGGAGAGCAGCAGTTCTATGCAGAGAAGGGCTTCCAGAACGAGCCTCAGCGCTGCAAGATCTGCCGTGATGCAAAGAAGGCTGCCCGCGGCGAGCGCACCGAACGCGGTGAGCGCGAGATGTTTGATGCCGTTTGCGCTGCTTGCGGCGTAGCTACCCGTATTCCTTTCATGCCGAAGAATGACAGGCCCGTTTATTGCAGCGCCTGCTTCCAGGCCCGCAGGTAACCACCCCTCGGAAAAGAATAGGAGAAACGACCACCGTCCCGAATGCAAATCCGGGGCGGTTTTATTTGCTGGTTGAAAATGGCATGCTCATCGTGCTACAATCCTTTATAATTATAGCAGCAATAAGGAGGAAGCCCATGGTCAGCATCGTCATCGTGTCCCACAGCGAAAAGGTCGCGGCGGGCGCTGCGGAAATCGCCGCGGAAATGAACACGGCAAACATCCCCATCGTTGCCGCGGGGGGAACGGGGGACGGCCGGATCGGCACAAACGCCGAAAGAATCGTCAACGCCATCAACAGCGTTTACTGCGGGGATGACATCCTCGTCTTCGCGGATCTGGGAAGCGCGATCCTCAGTACCGAAATGGCGATGGATCTGCTGGATCCGGAAGTGGCGGCAAAGGTTCGCATCGTCGACGCTCCCATCGTGGAGGGGGTGGTGGTCGCCGCGATCCAGGCCGGGCTGACGGACAATGTGGACGAGATCATCGAGGTTGCGGAAGGCTCTAAGCTGATTCCCAAGATTCAAAAGGGCTGACGCCCATTAAAGAAGGAGCGCCATGATATTTCACAGCAACACCGCCGGCAGGGAACAGGAAGTCGCCCATTTGTGGGAAGAATGTTTCCCCGAGGACAGCAGGGAGTATATCGACTGGCTGATGGCCAGCAAATACGATCCCGCCCTTTGCCGCGCCCTGGAGGAGGACGGCAGGCTCGTCGCGCTTTTGCACCTTCTGCCGCTGAAGCTGCGCCTCGTTGGGAAGGATGTGGACCTTCCCTTTGTATACGGCGCGGGTACCCTGAACGCTTACAGAAAGCGCGGCTATATGCGGGAATTGTTGAAGGAATCATTCAAGTACCAGCGGGAAGCGGGGCATTCCTGCATGGCGCTTTATCCCTTTCAATACGGGTTTTATAGAAAAACCGGCTTTGGCCTTTTAAACGAATGCGCAACCCTGGAGATGGCGGCGGCGGATATTCTGGCAGAATCCCGCCATTGGCAGCAGCCGGCGGGGGAGATGACGCCCCTTTCGCCGGAGGATATGCTTTCCGTATGGTCCAAGGGGATCCGCCGGCTGGAGGTGGGCCCCGTCAGGAACCTGGAACGCTGCAGGCTGCGCCTTGAAGAATGGCAGTGCGACGGGGGGAGTTCCCTGTGCTGCCGCGTCGGGGGCGAAGCCGGGGGCTATGCGCTTTTTGCCCCTTTTGAAGGCAAGCTGGAAATCGAGGAGATCTTCTATGCGGACGGCGAGACCTTGATCGCGATGCTTTTGACCTTGGCCAATGTGGCGCAAACCACGGATTGCGCGGTCTTGCGCTGCGAGCTTCCAAAGGACGAGTTCCCGCACCACATGTTTTCGGACAGCCGCAAACGGGTTTTCCTTGAACCCCACGCCATGTTCCGGATTTTGGACGTTCCCGCGCTGATGAGCGGCCTTGAAACTCCCGCAAAGGGCAGCTTCTGTATCCGGGTGGAGGACGGGCTTTGCCCCTGGAACGACGACACCTTCACCGTCACCTGCGAAGACGGAAAAATGACCGTTGTTCCCGGCGGGCGGCCGGACAGCCGGTGCGATGTCGCCACCCTTTCTTCCCTTGTCTGCGGCTCTTTGGACGCGAGGAGCGCAAAGGCCCTGGGCCTTTTTGAATCGGAGAATCCCGCCGCCCTTATCGCTTTTTCCAGGCGGAAAGCATTCTTTTTTGAGCATTATTAAGCTCGAACGAGGGCCGTAATGCCGGTTTTTGGCGCACATTCCAGAGATTCGGAAGGAACCGCTTGACGATGCCTGTCCCATACGGGTATAATCAGTGGGCATGACAGAAACTGTTACGCCCTTACTACCGACAATACCGGAGGTTTTCCAATGCCTGAATCCGCTTCCAACTTCTTCACCAACGGCACGTTCCTTTTTCTGATCGCGATTGTGGCGATGTTCCTCGTGATGATCATCCCCCAGCGCAAGCGGGAAAAGAAGATCAAAGCCATGCTCGACGGCATCAAGGAAGGCGACCGCATCCGCACCATCGGCGGTTTTTACGGCCGCGTCATAAACGTCAAGGAAGACATCATCACCTTCGAATGCGGCCCGGACAAGGTCAAGCTCAGCCTGGCCAAGAACGCCGTCGCCACGGTGGACAGTGCCGACGTTGAGAATGACGGCGGAGTGAAGGCTTAACCCGCCCGCGATGAAAGACGGCCCCAAAGAATTGGGGCCGTCTTTTCATATTTGTACAGCCAATCGAATATCGCGGCACAGCCCTTCATATATATACACCAAAACTCTCCTGTGGAGGTGCGGCATGGCAAAGGGCAGAAGGCCGGCAGGCAAGCACAGGCGGCAGGGCGGGGGACCGGGCTGGATCATCGCGAAGAGCGTGCTGGTTTCGGCGATTCTGACCATGCTGCTCATGCTGCTGTTGGCGCTTTTATTGAAAAACGGCATCATCGGCGAGGACGCGGTACCCGCTGCCAACCAGGTTCTTAAGGTGCTGGGCATTGCGGTGGCCTCCTATTTGGCGGTGCGAAACGGGGCGTCGCATCCCTGGTTCAGGGGGATGATCGCAGGGCTTCTCTACATGGTTACGGGCATTGTGGTGTTTTCCCTTTTTGTGGGGTTCGCCGGTTTTTCCCCGTCGATGCTTCTGGATGCCGGCATGGGCATTGTCGTCGGCGCGTTGGCCGGGGTGATGTTTGGCAAAAAATCGCCGGCCCAGTGATTGCGCATTTGGGCGGGATCATGTATAATAACAAGGATTAACCGGCTTTGCCGATGTTCTGTGAGGTTTAAGATGAAGCATATCAAAACCATTCAGCCCGCTTGCCTGAAGGCCGTGGGGAAGGGCTGCGGCGAGTGCCAGGCTTCCTGCCAGTCCGCCTGCAAGACTTCCTGCACTGTCGCCAACCAGAAGTGTCTGAAAAAGTAACTGCCGGCAGGGCGAAAACGCAGCAATGGCATCGGCGCGCAATGCGGCTTTTGCAATTGCTGCTTTTTCATGTGCAGGCGATTTCTTGCCAAAGGAGCATTTGATTGATACACGCATTTAGATACGACGATCTTCATATCCTTCTGGATGTGGAAAGCGGCGCCGTCCATTTGGTGGACGAACTCGCCTTCGACGCCGCACAGATCCTTGAGGAGCATGGCGAAGAAGGAGCGCTGGCAAAACTTTCGGAAACCTATCCCGAAGAAGATGCGAAGGAGGTCCTTGCCGAGCTTTCGGAGCTGGTTAGAACCGGCGCGCTCTTTCATGAGGAGCAGCCCGCTGTCCGCGTCAACGACAATGGCGAGCTGAAGGCGATGTGCCTGAACGTCGCCCATGACTGCAATCTCCGCTGCCGCTACTGCTTTGCGGCTACGGGGGAATACCACCTGGGCCGGGCGCTGATGCCCCTTTCCGTAGGCAAAGCGGCGCTGGATTTCCTTGTTGCGCGCTCGGGGAAACGGAAGAACCTGGAAGTGGACTTTTTCGGCGGCGAACCGCTGATGAATTTCGACGTGGTCCAAGAAATCGTGACCTATGGGAGGGAACTGGAGAAGAAGCACGAAAAATCCTTCCACTTCACGCTGACCACCAACGCCCTTGGGATCACGCCGGAGGTTGTGGAGTTCGCCAACAGGGAGCTTCATAACGTCGTGATCAGCCTGGACGGCAGAAAAGAAGTGCACGACGCCCTGCGCGTGACCAAAACGGGCACGGGCTCCTTTGACCTGGTTTTGCCCAGGGCGAAGGAACTGGGCCTTTCCCGCCAGAATTTGGGCAAGGACTATTACATCCGCGGCACCTTCACCAGGAACAACCTGGATTTTGCGAAGGACGTGGAGTTTTTGGCGGACCAGGGCTTTGAGCAGATCTCCATCGAGCCTGTGGTGCTGCCTGACGACGACCCCGCTTCCATCCGAAAAGAGGACCTGCCCCGGGTGTTTGAAGAATATGACAGTCTCGCCCGCATCCTGTATGAGCGCAGGAAGGACGGCCGCTGGTTCAACTTCTTCCACTTTATGGTGGATCTTGAGAACGGGCCCTGCCTTGCCAAGCGCATGACCGGCTGCGGGGCAGGCAGCGAATACATCGCGGTAACGCCCCAGGGAGACATTTACCCCTGCCACCAGTTCGTGGGCAACCAGGCCTTTAGGATGGGCAGCGTGCTGACCGGTGAGTTCGACGCGCCCATCCAGCAGCGCTTTTCAGAGAACACGATCGCCAAAAAGCCGGACTGCCGCGCCTGCTGGGCGAAGTACTTCTGCTGCGGCGGTTGCGCCGCCAACGCCCAGAACTTCAACGGCGACATCTGCAAACCCTATGCCATCGCCTGCGAGATGCAGAAAAAAAGGCTGGAATGCGCCATCGGGCTTTACATCAAGGAGCGCTTTGCCTGACGCGTTTTGACGATTTTTCGGCTCACAAGGCAGCCCGTTTTGCTCCCCGCAGTCTGCTTGCGGGCGGCTTTTTGCCGGATTGGGACGCGTTGACAGGCCATCCATGCTGTCATATAATTTGATGGATGTTGATCAAGCCCATGATCTGATTATAAATTGGAGGAACGATTTTGAACAAGCGCAAAAAGAGCATCGCATGGCTCGCTGTCATACTTGCGGCCTTATGCGCCTTTGGCTTTTTTGCCCTGAATGGCATCACCATTGGCAGGGTGACCGTCAAGCCGCTGGCGTCGGCCATCAAGCAGGGGTTGGACCTTACGGGTGGCGTCTCCGCCGTCTATGAGGCGGTCAACAAGGACGACCCCAACCTGCAGGAGAATCTTGGCGCGGTCATGGCCGTTTTCCGCACCCGACTGGACGCGGAAGGGTACACCGAGGCCACCGTCACTCAACAGGGGACAAGCCGCATCCGCATCGAGATTCCCATCAACGAAAGCCAGCAGGTGGACGACCCCAACGTGATTACGTCCTATCTCGTTGCCACTGCAAAAGTCACCTTCCTGGACAATGACGGCAACGTCATGTTTGAAGGAAAGGACATGGTGGATGTCGGCGTCGCGGTGGACGAGGCGAACCAATACGTCGTCGCGTTTGAACTGAACGAGTCCGCCGCGAAAACCTTTGCAACGGTCACCAGCGAGTACGTGGGCACCGCAAAGACCATCTCCATCAAGCTGGATGACGAGGTGATCTCCACAGCCCGGGTCAGCTCCGCCATCACCACCGGCAAGGGGCAGATCACCGGAGGGTTCGATTATGAATCTGCCAGCCGCCTTGCCAACCAGATCCGCTCCGGCGTCATTCCCATCGACATGGCCGAGATCGAAGTGCGCTCGATTTCCGCCACGCTGGGCGAAGGCGCCCTGAGCAACAGTATCATCGCAGGCATCATCGGCGTCGTGCTGGTGATGGCGTTTATGATCGCGATTTACAGGCTGTCCGGCGTCGTGGCGGACATTGCCCTCGCCATCTACATCCTTTTGGTCTTCTTCGCTCTGGCCACCGTTCCCGGCGTTCAGCTGACGCTGCCGGGCATTGCCGGAATCGTTCTCGCCATCGGTATGGCGGTGGACGCCAACGTCATCATCTTCGAGCGCATCCGCGAAGAAGTCAACGCCGGAAGGTCGATGAGAACCGCCTGCAAGAACGGCTTCAAGCGCGCGTTCTCCGCCATTTTGGACTCCAACATCACCACCATCATCGCGGCTGTCGTACTGCTTTACTTCGGATCCGGCACGATTCAGAGCTTTGCAGTCACGCTGCTGATCGGCATTATCGCGAGCTTTGTCGCCGCAGTCTTCGTATCCCGCGGGCTTTTGAAGCTGTTCATCAACATCACAGACAAACCCGCCCTTTATTGCCGGAGAGGAGGTAAAGCCTAATGAAATTCTCCAGCGACTTTAAGTACGCGGCGCTAATTTCCGCGGTCATCATCCTTTGCGGCGTCATCGCTGCCTTTGCCATGGGCGTGAACATCGGCGTGGATTTCACCGGCGGAACGCTTTTGACCCTGAACATGGGCGGCGAGTTTGACGTTGCGGACGTCACTGCCGCTTTGGAGCAGGCGGGGATCATGGACGCCCCGGTCATGAAATCCGGTGCCACCGGCTCGGCCCAGAACCAGGCGGTGGTGCGCATGAAGGCCTTTGCGGACGACGAAACCGAAAACAAGGCCAGGCAGCAGATCGTCGCGGCTTTGGCGGAAAAGTACCCCGATGTCGAAATCGCCTCGGTGGACCGCGTGGGCGCCGTCGCCAGCGCGGACTTGGTTCGCTCCGCGATTCTGTGTGTCGTGATTGCGTCTGCCCTGATTTTGATCTATATCTGGATCCGTTTCGAGCTGATGAGCGGAATCGCCGCCGTCATCATGCTGATGCACGACGTGGCCATCATGCTCGCCCTCACGATCCTCTTCCGGGTGCAGATCAACAGCCCGTTCATCGCCGCGGTGCTGACCATCGTGGGTTACTCCATCAACAACACCATCGTCATCTTCGACCGTGTGCGCGAAAACGGCAAGTTCAAGGGCAAGAAGAACCACGTGTTGACCGACGAGCTGGTGGACACGTCCGTCCGCGAATCCCTCTCTCGGGCGATCAACACGTCCATCACCACCCTCGTCACCATCGTTGCCCTGTATGTGCTGGGTGTCGATTCCATCAAGGAGTTCGCGCTGCCCATCATCGTCGGACTGATCGCGGGTACGTATTCCTCCATCTTCATGGCCGCTCCCTTCTGGGGCCGCCTGTCCAGGAAGCACAAAGCCGGAGCAAGGTAATTCTCGCCCGAATTTGAGATCGGGCCCTTAAAAAACTGCCGACGGGCCTTCCGGCGATTTGGGAAGGCCCGTCGATTTTGAAAGGTGCGCCATGATCGAATTCAGACAGAATACCCCCCTAGGCCGCGTCGAAAACGCCGCGGCTCTTTCCCGTTCGCTGGGTGTGCCCATGGAATTGGCGGAGCTTTTGTGCAGACGGGGCTTTGAAGAACCCGAAGCTGCAAAGGATTTTTTGACCCCGTCCCTTCAACAACTGCACGACCCCTTCCTGTTTGCCGAAATGCGACAGGCGGTGGATGCCGTGTTTTCCGCCATGGCGGAGGACAGGCTGATCTGCGTTTTTGGCGACTACGATGTGGACGGCATCATGGCCGTCACCATCCTCGTGCGGTATCTCAAATCGGTGGGGGCCAGGGTGACTCATTACATCCCCCAGCGCCACACCGAGGGCTACGGCCTGAATAAAGCCGCCATCGACGGCCTTTTTGAACAGGGCGTTTCCCTGCTCATCACCGTGGATTGCGGCATCACCGCCATCGAGGAGATCAACTACGCAAAAGAACTGGGCATCGACGTCGTCGTCACGGATCACCACCAGTGCCTCAAGGAGCTTCCCGACTGCCTGGCGGTGGTGGACCCGGCGAATCCGGCGGATCCCTACCCATACAGACACCTGTGCGGCGCGGGCGTGGCCTTCAAGTTCGTTCAGGCCATGGGGGGGCTGACCGAAGCGAAACAATACATCGATTGCGCCTGTTTGGCGACTTTGGCGGACATCGTGCCTTTGACCGGCGAAAACCGGGCGATCGTCGCCAAAGGGCTGAAGGCGATCAACAGCGGTAACTGCCTTGCCGGAATCAAGGCGATGATCGAAGTCAGCGGCTATTTGGGCAGAACGGTGGAAGCCGGGGCGGTCAGCTTCGCCATTGCGCCGCGCATCAACGCCGCCGGAAGGACGGGCACCGCCGAAACCGCCCTTTCCCTTTTCCTGACGGACGACGAAAAAAAAGCCCAAAAACTCGCGGCGGAACTGGACAATGAGAACCGCCGCAGGCAGGCCATCGAAGGGGAGATCTTCAAAGACGCCATGGACCGCATCGCCCGGGGAGAGGCGGACATCGTCCGGGATCCCGCCATCATCCTGGTGGGCGAAGGCTGGAACCACGGGGTGATCGGCATCGTGGCTTCCAGGCTGGTGGAGCGATATACCCGACCGGTGTTGCTGTTTACCTGCGAGGACGGCCTTTGCGTCGGCTCCGGCAGGTCGGTCAAGGGCGTGCATCTGTTTGACTCCCTCAATGCCATGAGCGACCTTTTCATCCGCTTCGGCGGCCACGAGATGGCAGCGGGGCTGACCATCGAGCAGTCGAAGATGCAGGAGTTTTGCCAAAGGTTCATAGAGCACCTGAAAAAGACCGCCCCGAAGGACGCGTTTGTCCCCAGGGCAAACTACGATATGACCCTGCCGCCGGAGCGCCTTTCGCTAAAGCTTGCAGAGGCAATCAAGCGCATGGCGCCCTTTGGGACCGGGAATCCCGCGCCGATCTTCCGGGTGGCGGGGGTTTCGCCAAGAAACCCGGTCACCATGGGCAACGAGAATCGGCATTTGCGCTTTACCCTTTCCAGGGGGAGGGACGTTTTGGGCTGCGTCGCCTTTGGTATGGGCGACAAGCAGGAAGCCCTGACGGATATCAAAGCCGAGCTTTTATGCTCGCTGGAGATCAACGATTTCCGCGGCGTAAAAAAAGAGCAGTTGGTGATCAGAAATATCCGCGCGATGTTGCCTGTGGACACGGATGGTTACATTAAAAACTGCGAATACAAATTTCATGATGCATTTTTCGCGCTCGCCCGCTATAATAGTGATTGTCGGAAACCCGAGGGTTCTGCCGCGTTATGTATCGAGGAAAGATCGGACTGGGCCGAACGCTTCGCAAAATGGGTGGAGGATTCGCCCCAGGGAGCCGCGGCGGTCTGCGTGACGCCGCAAGGGGCAAAGGACTTTTTGTCCAGCATGCGCGAACGCGGGATTGCCGACAAGCTGGATGTGCTCTTTGGCGAAACGCTGGATGAGCGCGCCCACAACGCCGTGATCATGGCGCCGATGCCGCTTCCGCTGGAAGGGTTTCGGAAGGTGCTTTTCATGGAAAAGCTGCCCGCGCCCCTTTGCGTCGCGCTGGCTTTTGGCGCGGACGAGGAGGTCATCACCGCCGGCATGAGCCTTCGGGCTTTTTCCGAACAGGCCAAGGTCGGGCGGGATGAGTTGATCCCGGTCTATGAAGCGATGAACAGGCTGGCGGTGGCAAAGACGGTGTTTTTGAGCCGCACCGCGTACCTGGAGGAGCTGAAAAAGCTCTGTTCTTCGCCGATGGAGCATCTGATTTTCGGATTACATGTTTTTTCGGAGCTGGGATTCTTCCGTTCCGAAAATGTCGGGGCCTTTCGGGTTACTGCCGTAAAGGACTCCATACGAAGACTGCTCAGCGAAAGCCCGACTTTTGCGGCGGTCAACCGCGGAATGCAGTGAAACCGGCATTGCCGAGAAAGGGATTCCATGGACCTGAAGAGCGTTATCCGCAACATACCGGGTTTTCCCGTCCCGGGAATTCAGTTTAAAGACATTACCACGCTTTTGAAAAACCCCGACGCCTATCGCCAGGCCATCGACGAAATCGTCGAAAGCATCGAGGACCTGGGGGCGGATACGGTGGTGGGGCCGGAGGCGCGGGGATTTATCGTTTGCGCGCCGGTGGCCTATGCCGCCGGGCTCAGCTTTGTTCCGGCGAGGAAGCCGGGCAAATTGCCCGCGGCGGTTTCCAGGTATGAGTACGCCCTGGAATACGGCACGGATGCGTTGGAGATTCACAAGGACGCAATCCAAAAAGGCAGCAAGGTCGTCATTGCGGACGATCTTCTCGCCACCGGAGGAACCGCGCATGCCGTCGCGAAACTGGTGGAGTCCATGGGCGGGGAAGTTGTCGCCATGCGCTTCATGATCGAGCTCACCGACCTGAAGGGGAGGGAGACCCTGAAGGGTTATGACGTCCGTTCCCTTGTGCAGTACTGAATCTATTGGGCGAATACCGCCCATCATTCATAAGGTAAAGGGAGCAAGAACTCCTTTTACCTTAATTTAAAAATGAGGTAAACATGCCCCAGACCGACATTCGCAACATAGCCGAAGGCGTAAGAAAATCGCTGCTGGTGATGCTTCAGTCCGAACGGACTGAGGCTTGTTGTGATGCGCCGATGCGGACGGACTTTTTCGAATGCGCCACCGCAGCTTTGAAGTCGCTGGAGGCTTTTTTGCGCGCGTTGGACGGCGAGCACGCCCGCAGCATCCCCGATCCCGACGAGATTTCCCCCGCAATGGTCTACGAGCTGCTCACCAAATCCCCGGAAGAGCTGCATTACCCCGACAGCGCCGGGCAGGAGCTGACCGAGCTGCGCGCCAAGATCCTTCTTGACGCGGTGGACGTTCACCGGAACGAGCTGGCGTTGATGAACCGGTTCGCGGAAGCCTATCCGGAAGGGGACAAGGAACGTTTCGCCGCGGCCATCGAGTTTGCGAAAGAAGCCCACAAGGCCCAGTTCCGGGATTCGGGGGAGCCGTACATCGTGCATCCTCTGGCCGTTTCGGGGATGATCATCGAAATGGGCATGGACGAGGAGTCCGCCATCACCGGGCTGCTGCATGACTCGGTGGAGGACAACGAAGCGATCCATCTTTCCATGGTGGCCGAAAAGTTCGGCCCTGCCATCGCCGCATTGGTGGACGGCGTGACCAAGCTGACCAAAGTCAGCCTGGGGCACGTCACCAGGGAGCAGCAGCAGGCGGAAAACGTGCGCAAGATGTTCCTTGCCATGGCCAAGGACATGCGCGTGATTCCCATCAAGCTGGCGGACCGGCTGCACAACATGCGCACCCTCGAGTACTGCCTGAGCAAAAAGCGCGTGCGCAAGGCAAAGGAAACTCTGGAAATTTATGCCCCCCTGGCGCATCGCCTGGGGATGGGCCAGATGAAGAGCGAGCTGGAGGATCTGGCCTTCATGCATATTAACCCGCAGGAGTTTAAAAGCCTGCGGGAGCGCGTCCGGCGCATGCAGGTGGAGCGTTCCGCCTATCTCAATGAAAGCATGAACGCCATCCGCGAAAAACTCAAAGAAAACGGGATCGATGCCACCTTAAACGGCAGGCCGAAGCATCTTTACAGCGTCTATCGCAAGATGCAGAAGCAGAACATCACCTTTGAGGAGGTTTACGACCTCATCGCCATCCGGGTGATCGTCAATACTGTGGAGGAATGCTACACCGTGCTGGGCCTTGTGCACAGCATGTGGCGGCCGCTCCCGTTTCGCATCAAGGATTATATCTCGACGCCCAAGCCCAACGGTTACAAATCCCTTCACACCACGCTGATGGGCGAAAACGGCGTCCCCTTCGAAGTGCAGATCCGCACGACGGAGATGCACAAGCAGGCGGAGTTCGGCATCGCCGCCCACTGGCGCTATAAGGAAGGGCGTCAGGAGTCTTCGGACCTGGATGTCGTGATGGACTGGGTGCGCCAGATCATGGAGGAGCGGGTTGAGGATTCGGACGAATTCATGCGCATGCTGAAGTTCGATTTCTTCAGCGACTATGTGTTCGTCTTCACCCCCAAGGGGGAGATCATCGACCTTCCCACAGGCGCGACGCCCATCGACTTTGCGTACAGAATCCACTCCGAAGTCGGGCACAGATGCATCGGCGCGAAGGTAAACGGCAGGATCGTCACCTTGGACTATACGCTCCAGATGGGCGATATCGTCGAGATCATCACCTCCTCCTCCCTGGTGGGGCCGAGCAGGGACTGGCTGAACATCGTCAAAACCCAGCAGGCCAAGAGCAAGATCCGCTCCTTTTTCAAAAAGGAGCGCAAGGAGGAAAACATCGAGCGCGGCAGGGATATGCTGGCCGCGGAAGCAAAGCGCCAGGGCTATTCCCTTGTCCAGCTCATGAAGCCGGAGGCGATTACCGGGCTTTTGAGGCGCATGTCCATCGCCTCGGCGGAGGAGCTTTACGCCTCTGTGGGTTACGGAAGCCTTGCGGTCAACCAGGTGTTGCCCAAGCTCATCGAGGAATTCAAAAAGCAGCAGGAGGACCAGGAGCCCGCGGATTCCGCCCTGATCGAAAAGCTGACCACCAAGCAGCAAAAAAAGCGCAAAGGCAGCTCCAACGGCGTCATCGTGGACGGATATGAAGACATGGTCGTCCATATCGCCAAGTGCTGCACCCCCGTTCCGGGGGACGAGATCGTGGGCTACGTCACCAGGGGCAGGGGCGTTTCGGTTCACAGGTCGGACTGCAAAAACCTGATGAACATGAGCGAAAACGACGCCCGATGGATCAAGGTCGAATGGGCGGAAAACGCCAAGGGCGGCGGTTTTGCCGCCCAGATCCAGCTCGTCGCCCACGAGCGGGTGGGCCTTGTGATGGATATTTCCCAGATTTTTATGGGAATGAATATGAGCATTGCCCGCTTTTCCGCCAAGACGGATAAGAACATGACCGCAAACATTACGATGGAATTCGACGTCCACGATACGGATCAGCTTCAGTTCGTCATCAAGCAGCTGAAGCGGGTGCGCGGCGTAACGGACGTTTACAGGATTAAAGGATAGATGAGAGCTGTTATCCAAAGGGTATCCCGGGCGGCTGTGCGCTCGGAAGGCGTGGTGTCCGGCCAGATCGGGCCGGGGTTTGTCGTGCTTCTTGGCGTCGAGCGGGAAGACGGCGTAACGGACGCGAAGTACATCGCCGAAAAGATCGCGCATCTTCGCGTTTTTGAGGATGGAGAGCGGAAGATGAACCTCTCCCTTTTGGAGACCGGCGGCAGCGTGCTGCTGGTTTCCCAGTTTACATTGCTGGGGGACGCGAGAAAAGGCAGAAGGCCGAGCTTTATCGCCGCCGAGCGCCCCGAGCGGGCGGACGAGCTGTATCAGGTTGTGAAACAAGGTCTGGAGAGCCTGGGGATTGCCGTAGAAACCGGCGTTTTCCGCACCCATATGGAGGTGGAGCTGGTCAACGACGGGCCGGTCACCATCCTGCTGGACAGCCGAAGGGTTTTTTGAATTTTTGGGGATGATGCAATGAATGAAACCAAGATTTGCCGCCTGGTCTGCGGCGAGATCGACACCAGTTCCTATCTCGTGTATCGAGAAGGCGGGTCTAAAGCTGTGGTCATCGACCCGGCGGACGCCGATGCGGTGATCGACGCCCTCGGGCAAAGAAATCTGGGCTGCGCGGCGATTTTATTGACCCACGGGCATTTTGACCATATTTCCGGCATCGAGGGGCTGAAAAAGGCGTTTGCCTGCCCGGTGTATATCGGGGAAGGGGATGGCGACATGCTGACCGATCCCTTCAAAAATGGCAGCTTTTTGCTGGGGAAGGCCATCGTAGCCCCTCCGGCGGACAAAACCCTTCAGGATGGGGACGCGTTGACAGTCGCCGGTATGGAATTTCGGGTGATCGGCTGCCCGGGGCATACGCCGGGCGGGGTGAGCTATTCCCTGGGCAACGCGCTGTTTTCCGGCGATTCGCTGTTTCGCCGGGGTATCGGGCGCACCGACCTTCCCGGCGGGGATCAGGATCCGCTGTTTTCCACGGTGATGAGGCTCTACGAGCTGCCAATAGATACGACGGTGTTTCCCGGCCACGGCGAATCCACCGTTATCGGCGACGAAATGAGAAATAATCCATTTGTTCGGAGAGTGTGATTTGATTTATCTTTCCACAGACCGGGAAGCGTATCGAAACGAGCTGTGCGAAGTCATCCGCGTTTTTTTCGGAATGGCGGAAATCGGCGCCATCGAAGCGGGCCAATCGGTCAGCGAAGAAGACCTTTTGCTGCGCTGCGACACAAACGGCGGCAAGGTCATTGCCGAAGGAAGGCAAAATGGCAGGGCAGCGCGGTACGACGACCCCTATTTGCATAGCGACCTGGAAAAACACGGAAGAAGCGCCCTGACGGTCAAAAAATACGAAAAGCGGGCCATGAAAAGCGCCCTTTATCGCGTGTTGAAGGAGCTGACGGGCACAAAGCCCCCCTGGGGCAGCCTGACCGGCATCCGCCCCACCCGCCTGGCCCGGGAGTTCGAATCTGCGGGGGAGGACCCTGCCGTACAGCTTCGGGAACGGTTCGACGTTTCCGAGGAAAAAATCGCCCTGGCCCTCACCATCCTGGAAGAGCAGCGGGGGATTCTGGCTTCTCCCCATGATAAGGTCTTTGACATTTATATCGGCATCCCCTTTTGCAGGACCCGGTGCAGCTACTGCTCCTTCGCGGCTTACGAAGTTGGCAAGGGCTGCGCTACGGCGGCGAACATCGAGGAGTACGTCGTCGCCCTATGCAAAGAGATTCAAGAGAATATTCCCCTCGCGTTATCGGCGGGGTACAAGCCCAGGAGCCTGTACATCGGCGGCGGCACCCCCACCGCCCTCAGTACGGACCAGCTTCATCGAGTGGCAAAAGCGGCGCTGAAAGCGTCTCGCGGCGACTTTCTGGAATTCACCGTGGAAGCGGGCAGGCCGGACACGATTACCCAAGAAAAACTGCGCATGCTTCGGTCCCTGGGGGTGGACAGAGTCAGCATCAACCCCCAGACCATGGACGACGAGACTCTCATGCGGGTGGGCCGCGCCCACAGCGCGAAGGATGTGGAAAACGCCTTCGAACTGGCGAAGAAGGCGGGCTTCCCCTGCATCAACATGGACACCATCATCGGTCTTCCCGGTGAAACCGCGAAAAACGTGGAAAAGACCATGGAGGGCATCGCCCGACTCAAGCCGGAAAACCTGACTGTGCACACCTTGGCCATCAAGCGCTCCTCCAAGCTGAAAGAGCAGCTGGAAAGCACCGAGCTTCCCGCCGCCGAAGAAGCGGCAAGGATGCTCGCCGTCGCCCAGGGGGCGGCCAATGCGATGGGCATGCGGCCGTACTATATGTATCGCCAGAAGTTCATGCGCGGCAATCTGGAAAACGTGGGGTATACCCTGCCGGGCTTCGCCTCCATCTACAATATCGATATCATGGAGGAGCAGACCAGCATCCTTGCCCTGGGGGCGGGGGGGATTACCAAGTGGATTCTAAAGGGCGGCGAACTGATTAAGCGCGTGGCCAATCCCAAGGACCTCAGAACGTACTTCAACACCCTTGATGAACGCCGGGAAGCCAGAAAAGAGCTGATCTTCTCGGATCAAGAATAAAGTCTATCCGGAGGAAACATGACGAAAATACCTATGAAGACCCCCTTGGTGGAGATGGACGGCGACGAGATGACCCGCGTCATCTGGGCCGCCATCAAGGACGAGCTGATACGCCCGTTTGTGGACCTCAAAACGGAGTATTATGACCTCGGACTCAAACACCGGGACGAGACGGAGGACAGCGTCACCGTCGATGCCGCCAACGCCATCAAGCGCCTGGGTGTGGGCGTGAAATGCGCCACCATCACCCCCAACGCCCAGCGGGTAGAGGAATACGGGCTGAAAAAAATGTGGAAAAGCCCCAACGCCACCATCCGCGCCATTCTGGACGGAACGGTGTTCCGCGCGCCGGTGCTGGTGAACTGCATCCGTCCCGTGGTGAAGAACTGGAAAAAGCCCATCACCATCGCCCGCCATGCCTATGGCGATGTTTATAAAGCTGTGGAATACCGCGCGAAAGGATCGGGAAGGGCGACGCTCGTCTTCGAAGGGACGGACGGCACGCGGGAAGAGCAGGAAGTCCATGCCTTCACCGGCCCTGGAATCCTCCTCGGTCAGCACAATCTGGACGGTTCCATCGAGAGCTTTGCCCGCGCCTGCTTCGGCTACGCCTTGAGCGTCAAGCAGGACCTGTGGTTCTCCACCAAGGACACGATCTCCAAGATCTATGACCATACGTTCAAGGACGTCTTTGCCCGGATTTACGAAGAGGAGTTCCAGGAAGCCTTCGAAAAGGCCGGTATTTCGTATTTTTACACCCTGATCGACGACGCCGTGGCCAGGGTCATCCGGTCAGAGGGCGGCTTTGTTTGGGCGTTGAAGAATTACGACGGCGACGTGATGAGCGACATGGTAGCGACGGCTTACGGTTCCCTGGCGATGATGACCAGCGTCCTCGTCTCGCCGGATGGCTGCTATGAGTTCGAAGCGGCCCACGGCACCGTCACCCGGCACTATTACCGCCACCAAAAAGGCGAGAAAACCTCCACCAACTGCGTGGCGACGCTGTTTGCCTGGACCGGCGCCCTCAAAAAGCGCGCGGAACTGGACGAATTGGGCGACCTTTTCGCCTTTGCCCAAAAGCTGGAGGATGCCGCCATCGCTACCATCGAAAAAGGCGTGATGACCAAAGATCTGGTGGCTTTGGCCGAAGGCGTGGATGTCACCGCTGTGGACACCGAAGCCTTTATTTATGAAATCAGGAAAAATTTGGAGGCGGCGCTCTGAGCCGTCGATAGGAGGAACGCACCAATGAGCATCTATTCCGATTGGATCAACTTTGCCCAAAGCCCGCGAAACGACGCCGAACACGCGCAGCTCTGGACCGCGTATTTCGATATCGAAAAAGCCGGCTATGAAAAGATACTTTCCAGGCCCACGGAACCCTATAAGGGCAAATTCTCCGAGCTTGCCGCGGAATTCGGCATGGAAAAGGAGATCTTCTGCGGCTTTATCGACGGCATCAACACCTCCCTCGCCGCCGGGGAATACGACCTCGAAGCGCTGACCGAGGATTCGGACATCGACCTGACCGTGGACATGAAAAAACTCTATTACAACATGCTCGCGGCCAAGGCGGAATGGCTTTATACCCTGCCCATGTGGGAGGATATCCTCACGCCTGAGGAGCGCAAGGAGATCACCAAGGAGTACCGCGCCGCCAACATCTACGTTTCGGAAAAGACCGCGGGGCGCAACGATCCCTGCCCCTGCGGCAGCGGCAAGAAGTTCAAAAAGTGCTGCGGAGCCAATTAATTCGTAAACGAGTATTCGCACAAAACGGCGGGACGATGGTCCCGCCGTTTTTGCCTGGAGCAAGGGCATGCCCTGCTGCTTTATGGCGCATGGATCGCGCAACAATGAAAAACCGGCCAAAGGGAATTGAACCCCTCGCCGGTTTTTCGGCTTTATTGGCTCATCTTGTAGTTTTCCGCCTGGGAGGCGAACAGCTTCGCGTAAAGGCCGTCTTCATCCTGCATCAGCTGCCCGTGGGGGCCAAAGGCCTCAATTTTTCCGTCATTCACCACCAGGATCCTGTCGCAGAACACGCTGGAGGACATGCGGTGGGAAATATAGATGGCGGTTTTATCCCCCACCATCTGGTTGAAGCTTTCATAAATCTCCGCTTCTGCGATGGGGTCCAGGGCAGAGGTGGGCTCGTCCAGAATCACCAGGGAAGCGTCTTTATAGAGCGCTCTGGTGATGGCGATTTTTTGGGACTGGCCGCCGGAGAACTCGACGCCCTCCTCGTCGTACTCCTTGCCAAAGAGCGTTTCCATGCCCTTGGGCAGGGAATTGACTTTTTCGGCGATGCCCACTTCGTCAAGGATACGGTCCACTTTTTCGCTGTCCACCCCCACGGGCTTTGTTGTAATATTCTCCTGAATGGAGAAGTTGAACAGCTTGAAGTCCTGAAACACTGCGGCGATGCCGGCAAGGTAGGATTCCTGGTCGAATTCGAAAATCTCCGTCCCATTGATGAGGATCCTACCGGAATCCGGCCTGTAAAGCCTGCAGAGCAGCTTGACGATGGTGCTTTTCCCTGCGCCGTTTAAGCCGACGATGCTGATCTTTTCGCCCGCGTGGATGTCGAAGGAGATGCCATCCAGCACCTTTTTGTCGGTCTTGGGGTAGGCAAAGGTGACGTTTTCAAAGCAGATGGAGCGCACTTTGTCCAGCTTTTTGCTGCCCGTGGTGCTCGCCTCATCCGGTACGCTCATCAGCTCGAAGAAGGGCTCAAGATACCCGAGCATCTGAAGGATCATGACGATGGCGGTGCCCAGGGAGATGACCGCTGAGGAAAAGCTGATGGCAGAGGAAACATACATGGTCAGATCGCCGATGCCGATGCAGCCGCCCAAGGTGCGGGCGCCGACGTATCCGTAGGCCAGGGCGGTCTGCAGCACCACCACCACCTGGAACAGGCCCAGGAATAATCCCATCTTCCTGTGGAACCCGCCGAACCACTGGGTGATGGTTTTGTTGTAGGCGGTGATGGTATCGCCAATCATGGGGCCCATGTCGTACAGGCGGAAATCCTTGTGGCAGGTTTTCTCGAAGGTCAGGTTGACGTAATAGCCGTATTTTCTGTTGACCGGCAACACGTCCTTAAAGAACTGCTGCTGGTACTTGGAAAACGAAGCCTGAATGACCAGCATGACGCCCACGGTAACGAGTAGCGCTGCAACCAGAACCCAGGAGAGGCGCATCATGATGGCCACCAGCCCGGAAACGGTAATCAGTTGGTTCAGGAAAGTCACGGTGTTGCTGACCAGGTTGGAGACCGCGCTCTGGTTCTGCATCGCAAAGGAAGCGCGCTCTTTCAGATCGAGAAAACGCGGGTCCTCCAGATGGCGGTACTCGACGGACATGATCTTCTTCGCAAAAGCGCGCTCGATCTCCCAAAACACCGTTTTTTCCCGAACGTCCAACAGACGCTTGGCGGTCTTGGTCAAGAAGGTAAACAGGGGGTTGCTCCCGGCGATGGCAGCCACCCAAAACACCAGGGATTCAAAGGGTTGGCCGCTCATCAGCCCGTCGATCAGGAATTTGGGGAATATGATGTTTGAAAGAATCTGGCCGGAATAGGAAAGGGAGTTGAAAAGCAGCAAAAAGAAGTAAGACGGGCTGATCTCCCAAACCAGCTTGAATACCATGGCGGATTTATTGAAATTCTTCATCCTGCTTTCCCGCTTTCCTGATAGTATTTTCCCTGGGTGACGAACATGTCCCGGTAAGCTCCGCCGCGTTGCATCAGCTCTTCGTGGCTGCCGTACTCCACCAGCCCCGTTCCGTCGATCAGGGCGATCTTGTCGCAAAAACGGGTGGATGCCAGCCGGTGGGAAATGTAAATGGCGGTCTTGCCTTTGGTCAGCGCGTCGAACTCGGAATAGATCTCCGCTTCCGCCAAAGCGTCCAAAGCGGCGGTGGGCTCGTCCATGATGACGCAGTTGCCGCCCTTGTATAAAGCCCGGGCGATGGCGAGCTTTTGGCTTTCGCCGCCGGAGAACACGGCGCCGTCCTCGTCGATGATGCGCAGCATCATGGTGTCCATGCCCTTTGGAAGGCTCATAACCTTTTCATAAAGGCCGACCTGTTTAAGGACATCTTCCACCTTGCGGTAATCGATGCCTTCGAGCTTGCAGGCGATGTTTTGCGCTATGGTAAAGGCAAGGATGTTCACATCCTGAAAGACTGCGGCAAACATTCGGAAAAGCTCGGACTTTCGATAGGCGTTGACGTCTTTTCCGTTGATCAGGATGCGGCCGGCATCCACATTGAAAAGCCCGGTCAGCAGTTTGACGAAAGTGGTCTTCCCTGCGCCGTTGATGCCCACCAGGGCCAGCTTTTGCCCGGCGGGGATATGAAGCAAAAAGTTTTCAAAAATGTTTTTATCCGTCCCCGGATAGCGGAAGGTGACGTTTTCAAATTCGATTTCCAGCGGGATATGCGCGGGAAGGGCAGGCAGATCGCCACCGCTTTCGCCCAGCTCTTCATCCAGATACGCAAAGAAATCCCGGACGTACATGTATTCCTGCATGATGAAGGTGATGTTTTCGGAAAGAGCCTTCATCTGGATGGAAAGGGTGGATGCCGCGATGACATACATGGAAAAATCCGCGATGGACATGCCCTTCACCGTCAGCCAGGTCAGGAATCCGTAGGTTGCGGCGTCGGAGACCAGAAGCGTCGCCAGGGTGAGGAAGCCCAGGGCGTACTCCCTGTTTTTGATGGCGCGGAACACGTCGGAATAGCCCTTGATCTGCACCTTGAAATTGGAAAGGATCCGCGCTTTTAAATCGTAAACCCGAACATCCTTCCCATAGGAGAAGTCCTTCGCCGCCCGGGAATAATAAGAAACCCTGCGCTCCTGTTTCGTCAGCTCTTCCTTTCGTGCGTACTGGTATTTTTGTACGGCGATGGCCACAAAGGTTGTGGCGGCTGCGTTGATGATGAGGGCGACAAGCACCGGCAGGCTGACCAGCCCGATGAACACCGAAAGCAAAAGCACAGTCAGGCCAAGCTGCGGAAGCTCGAAGAGCTTGTGATAGATGCCCTCCACGCCGTTTTGATTGCCGCTGGTGGATTCAAAAGCGCTGGTGCGTTCGTCGAAGAATCGGGCGGATTCCATGTATTTGTAGTCCATGCGCAGCAGCTTTACCGCCATGTCCCGCACATAGTCGATGCGCAATGCGGTCAAGCGGCAATAGGTGCAGTCGTTGATCCACTGCTTCAAAAAATAAAAGACCGCGCCCACGACAAAGAAGGCGCAAACAATGACCAAGATCGCGTCAAGGGTGGGGGAGTCTCCTGTCAGATACCCGATGAGAACCTTGGGAAGCAGTACGGAAAACAGGGGAACGCACAGGGTGACAAAGGTGTAAAGGGTGCACATCCGGAAAATGCCGGGGTCGTTTGCCCGGATGTTTTCAATCAGCCGAATCAGGGGCTTTTTCGTCTTGTTCATGCAGTTCTCCTCGATCGTCCTTCCAGATTTTCAAAAGTGCTTCCCGCACTTTCGCGTCGTCGTAGGTGGTGATGATCCGCTCGATGGCCTCAAGCGCGGTCTCACCGGCATTGTCGTACAGGGTGTGGTCCGTCCCGTGGTAGAAACGGATGCCGTAGCAGCTGAAATCCGGGTTTTCGTCAAACTGTTTTGCCTTTTCTTCTGCCTGTTTCAGATACTCCCTGGCAAGATCCTCCCGCTGGTCGGAAAAACAGATCATCGCCTTGATGGTTCGCAGGCAGACGATCATTTTTTTCACATAAGTGGCCCTGTTCGGAGGTTCCAAACCCTGCAAAACGTCGATCATCCAATCCGTCACGTCGATAGCCTCATCGATGGATCCTTGATTGGCCAGGCTGGTTGTCATGCCGGCGGTGCTGATATACAGATTGACGATGGAGTCCACCAGGCTTTCGGACAGGATGGGCAGGGCTTCTTCATACTTGCCCTGGTGCGTCAGATAATAGCCAATCCACGCGTTGTTGACGCCGCTGGCGTTGTTTTTGCGCATCAGCTCGATGGCTTTGTCGAACTGATCCCTGTTGGCGTAAATCATGGCGATCCTGTTTTGGATCGTGCTTAAGCTGATTTCGGGATCGGCGTTTTGATCGATCAGCTCGCAGGAACGTTCAAACAGTTCCAGGGCCTTGTTGAGCGCCGCGGGATCGTTCTTTTCCAGGCTCAAGTTCGAGAGCAGAATGCCGGAGTGATAGACCACCTCGAAGCAGTTGGGATACTTCTGCAGGGCTTTTGCGATTTCTGCGGGGGCTTCGTCGAACCGTTTTTCCAGGTTCAGTCGCTTGATGTGCTGGATGGTGTTTTCCCGATTGTTGGACTTGAGGACGTACCCCAAAAGCACGTCAATGGAGACCCCGAAAAAATCCGCAAGCTGGGCGATCAAGCCAAGCTCCGGATTCGTTTGTCCGGTTTCCCATTTGGAGACCGCGCCCACCGAAACCCCCATGGCTTCCGCGAGCTGCTCCTGGGTCATGCCGCGCTGCTTGCGATACTGCCGGATGTTTTCGTTCAGTTTTAGCCGCACAACCGTCACCCTCAACTTTTTACTCATTGTAACAGATGGGCGATTCTGTGACCATATACCAACTTTACATTCAGTACAATATTTTTTTAACCACAGGTAGAAAACGGCGCAAAAAAAGCGGCGCAAGTTTCCTTGCGCCGGTCGGCTGTTGCCTGTTTTTATTTATGCGTGACTTTTTCTGGTGATGTACTGTTCAAATTTGGCGACACCGTAATACATCACCCCAGCCAGCACGCAGAGGATGACGACGCCCGCCATGACGATGTCCAGCTGGAAGACCTGGCCGCCATAAACGATCAGGTAACCAAGCCCCGCCCTGGAAACCAGGAACTCGCCGACGATGACGCCCACCCAGCTCATGCCTACGGACAGTTTCAGCGCGGAAACCATGATGGGTACGCTGGCGGGCAGGATGACCATGGTCAGCACCTGAAACTTATTGGCTCCGAGGGAACGCAAAAGAAGGAGTTTTTCGGGATCGACCTCCATAAAGCCGGTATGCACGCTGGTGATGGCCACGATGACGCTGACCAGTACGGCGATGGTGATGATCGCGGGCATCCCGGTGCCCATCCAGACGATCAACACGGGACCCAGGGCGATTTTCGGCAGCGAGTTGAGTATGACCAGATACGGGTCTGCCACCTGAGCGGCTCTGGGGAACCACCAGAGCAAAATGGCGAAAAACACGCCCAGCCCGGTGCCGATCAAAAAGCCCAAAACCGTTTCCAGAAGCGTGGTCCCCACATGAAGCAGCAAGTTCCCGTTGGTCCAGAGCCTCGCAATCGTCGCAGCGATGCGGCTGGGCGAACTGAAAATAAACGCATCCAGCACACCTAAAACCGTGGCGAGCTCCCAAAGCCCGATCAGAAGGACCAGTACCAAAACGCGGGACAGGCGGATGATCAGCCTGTCTCGCTGTAATCTGGCAAGATATTTTTGGTGCTTAGGAGAATGTTTCTTGTCCGGCATTGTCGTCCAGCTCCTTCCAGATGGTGTCGAAATACGTGCGGAACTCAGGCAGATTCCTTCTCAATAGCGGCCTGATGACGGGAAGCCCCACCGGAATGTCCTTCTTCAGGAAGGCAGGCCTGCCGGAAAGCACGATGATTCTGTCCGCGATACTCACCGCTTCTGCAATGTCGTGGGTGACAAACAAAGCGGTCTTTTTTTCGCGCCGTATGATCTCGCAGATCTCGTCCGCAAGGTGCAGCCTCGTCTGGTAGTCCAGGGAGGAGAAGGGTTCATCGAGAAGCAGGATTTGCGGATCGATGGCAAGGGTGCGTAACAGCGCCACGCGCTGGCGCATTCCACCAGAAAGCTCGCTGGGGCGGGCGTTTCTGAACTCATATAGGCCATAGGTTTTCAACAGCTCCAGGGCGTGATCTTTCCTTTCATCGTTGATTCCGCGCACGTTCAATCCCAGCATCACGTTCTGCCAGATCGTGCGCCATTCAAATAGATGATCGCGCTGGAGCATATATCCAACATCCGTGCTTACACCGGTAATTGGCTTACCACGAAGAAATATCTGCCCTTCCTCTGGCGGCAAAAGCCCGGCCACCATGGACAAAAGCGTGGACTTTCCGCAGCCGGAAGGCCCGACAATGGCAACGAATTCGCCTTCGTCAACAGAAAAATCGAGGTTTTTGACGGCGAGGGTCTCTCCCAACGGAGTATGATAAGCGAGCGATACATTCGCAAGTTTCAAAACCGGTTCCATAGTATATCCTCCGTATTTGATGGCACAGGTAGAGGCAAAGCCCGCCCGCACAGTACCAATGTATTCGCATGGGACTAAAACGCCACGCGCTTCTTGCCAACAGGGGAGGCCAGATGGTATGGTTTACATGGCGAAAATCCAGGAATGGTTGGTTTTGCCCCTACTAATTGGCGGGGGAATGCCATATTTTGGCAAAATACGCGCGAAAGACCACCCGCGAAAGATCCGTCAAAACGGCCTTTCTTCGTCAGTCAGTTCAAAAAAGGAGCGATCGGTGCTTGAATAACCTGTACCTTACGGGGATGGAAGGCTGCGGAAAAACCTGCGTGGGCAGGGAACTCGCCCGCATGGCGGGCATTCCCTTTGTCGATATCAACTGTGAAATCGAGCGAGAAGCGGGGATGCCCCTTGCCGACATCCTGAGCAAAGAAGGCCTCGAAGGCCTTCGGGAAAGGGCAAAGGCAGCCCTTGAAGCGGCGGCAAAGGGGGATTGGCAGATCGTCGCCTGCTATGCGGAGGCTCCGCTGTTTCCGGATGCTCTGGAGTCAATGCAAAGGACGGGGGCAGTGGTGTTTTTGGACACGCCCCTTGACCGGATCGTCGACAGATTCGATTTTTCGCGGTACCGCGGCCTGATCGATAGGGAGGATGCCCTGCGCGCCCCTTATGAAAAAAGGCATGGGGCATACGTTTCTTCCTGCGGGGTACAGTTCGATTACTCTCATGCCGAAGCTGTGGACGCCGCCTATGATCTTTTGCAGGTGTTTTATCCGGATTATTTCTGGCGTTAGGATAAACTGAATGCAAAGGGAACAGCCTGTACCGCTGATGGCATGTGCCGAAAAGCGCCTGCAGGCATATCAGATAAAAAACATGGAACAAAAGATATTTTTCAGCAACGAGGGCAAATCGCCATGAAAATAAAAATACTCGAAAAGATCAACGCGAAAAAATCAGCGATTACGGACGTAGCCGCCATCGTCGTCGGCTCTGGCCTGACCGCGCTGGGAATCGCCAGCTTTACGATGCCGAACAATATCGCTCCCGGGGGTGTTTCCGGCCTTGCCACCGCCATCGCGCACCTTCTCCCCATTCCCGTGGGCGTCATGTCTCTGATCATCAACGTTCCGATTTTTCTGCTGGCGCTGAAGGTGCTGGGCATCAAGCCTTTGGTCAAAACGGGGATTGCCACCCTGTTGCTGTCGATTTTTATCGACCTGTTCTCCCTTCTACCCATTCAGTATACGGGCAACATCTTGCTTTCTTCGGTGATGGGCGGCGGGCTGATGGGAATTGGCATCGGCGTGCTTTTTACCAGGAACATCAGCACCGGCGGGGTGGACCTGTTAACGCTCATCCTGAAGCGGAAGCGGCCGCACATGTCCCTGGGCTCGCTGATGCTGGTGCTGGACGGCACCGTCGTCCTGATCGCGGTATTCGTTTTCGGCGAAATTGAGGTTGCCCTTTACTCCATCGTCACCATATTCTGCTCGTCTAAGTTGATCGACGCCATTATTCAGGGCGTGGATTACGCGAAGATTGTCTACATCATCACCGAAAACGGGGAGGACATCGTCCGCAGGCTGACGCTGGACATGGGAAAGGGCGTGACCCAGGTTTTTGCCCGGGGCGGGTACACCGGCAGGGACAAGATGATGATCATGACCGTTTCCAGAAGGACGGAGCTGGCGGCAGTGCAGAAGATCGTCCGGGAATGCGACCCTGCCGCCTTTGTGATCTTCCTCGACGCGACGGAAGTCCGGGGCGAGGGGTTCAAGGCGCTGATGGACTGATTAAAGCGCGTTAGAGTTTATGCGCAGCCGATGAAAGGGCGCTTGATGTTACCTAAATGTGGAACAAATACCGATAATTGAGGTGTTGTGCCGATGTATGAATACTACACCAGGCAATCGTTGCCATCCAGGGAGTATCGAGAATTGTTGGGCAGCGCTATTTGCGTTTTTAATTCAAACAACGCTTTTATCATCGAAAATGTCTTAGAAATTTCTAGAGATAACTACAACTGGCACGGTTTGATTGATCTACATTCAGGCGCACTGAAAGGTATCGTGAAGGATACAATTTCCCAAAAAACTGATATGGACATAGCGGGTATGTTTTCTGAGCTAGTAGAAATGCGAAACAGAATCGTGCATAGTTTCCAAGTTACCTCTCAATCAGGCGAGCAAATACTGCGCACAAAAGACAAGCAACACAGACAGTACAATATTACCGAAGCATTCTTGATGGAATTTATACGGAAAAACGAAGAACTGTGCGATATGCTTCACGAACTCAGAGGGTATTCATGATGTACTGAATGCAAAAACCGCCGCTCATTCATGGGCGGGGGTTTGCTTTTTGGTTACTTTTTCGAATAATCCTCAAGGTTCCATTGTTGCAACAGCGCGTCCAGCGTACCGTCCGCGCGGATCTTGCGGAGCATTTCGTTGGCGATTTCCACCAGGGCTTTGCTTTCGGGTTGAAAGGCGAAGGAATAGGAGATCGTTCCGATCGCCTGGGGCAGAATGCGATGCGTGTCGGCAGAAAAATAGCTGAAAAGCAGCGCGTATTCCATGCAAACGCCGGAGAGTTTGCCGCTGGCAAGGTCGGCGATCATATCCGCCGAGCTGGCGTACTCCACCACCGTGCATTTGGGGGACTGCATCGCCGCAAAGGCGTACAGGGCGTTTCTGGCGACATAGCGCATGTTGGACCCGTCCCTGTTGATGCAGCCGATGGTCCGGCCAGCAAGATCCTCCGGGGACTGATAGGGGGAGGAGTCCAGCACCATGATGGCGACGGCGTCGGTGTAATACGGTTCAGAATACACCAAAGAGGTGGACATCCCCGTCTGCGCCAGGGCAACGCAGCAGTCGATCTGGGCTCTGCGCAGCTTTGCCGGCATGGTATTGAAGTTGACGGTGGAAAACTCTGCGTTCGGCGACCCGAAAATGTGGGCAGCAAGCAGGTTGGCAAGGTCAACTTCGAGACCTGTGCGGTTTCCCTCCGAATCCTCGTAACCGAAGGAGGGAACGTCTCCCCTGACGCCGACGCGGAGTACACCGCGGTCCAGAATCGTTGCGATTTCCGCGGATTCAAAGGGATCCGGACCGGGCTGCAGCATCAAAGCAAGGAGAATCGCGAGGACGACAGCTCCGAACACGCCAAACACCAGCCATTCCCGTTTGTCCAGCGAACGGATCGCGGCGCGGATCTTCGCGCCCAGTGGTCTCCAATTCATAGGTTTCTCCGTTTATTTCCCAAGGCAGAATTTTTCGAATATGCGGTCGACGATGGCTTCGTCCACCGTAAGGCCGCTGATCTCTCCCAGCGCGTGCCAGGCCCTGCGAAGGTCGATGGTGGCGCAGTCGAGATCCTGTTTATCAAGGGCGGTGATCGCGCTTTCAACGGAGTCCAGCGCAGTGAGGATGGCGTCCAGGTGGCGGCGGTTGGTGACCAGGGCATCGGGTTTTTCCGCGGGGGAGCGGGATTCGAAGAAGGCGTAAACCGCCGTTTTCAACGCGTCCAAACCGTCCGGCGAAAGGGCGGAAACAGAAACCGTCTCAAGTCCCGTCCGTTGAGCGATCTCCGCTGCCGTAACGACCTGGGGAAGATCCCCCTTGGTGACGACGGCCAGGGCGGGAAGGCCCTTCGCTTCTTCGGCGATCTGCCCGTCCTCTTCGGTGAAGGGGTGCGCGCCGTCAAAAAGGAGGAGGGCAAGATCCGCTTCCTGCATGGCGGTGCGCGCCCGCTCGATGCCGATCTTTTCCGCCTCGTCCGCGGCGCTTCGCAACCCGGCGGTGTCGATTAGCCGCACTGGCAGGCCCATCCAGTCCACGCGCTCCTCGATGATGTCCCTCGTCGTTCCGGGAAGGTCGGTGACGATCGCCCGGTTTTCGCCCAACAGGGCGTTGAGCAGGGTGGATTTGCCCACATTGGGCCGTCCGCACAGGGCGACCTTCAACCCGTCCCGGATGATGCGGCCCTGAATGCCGCCTTCTGCCATCTTCCGAAGCCTGTCCTTGGCCTCGGAAAGGGAGGGGATCAGTTCGTCGGCGATCTCGCCCTCCCAGTCCTCCTCGGGGTAATCGATCCCCGCTTCCGCCCGGGCGATGGCGTCCGTCAAGCTGTCCTGAAGGCTGGTGATTGGGCCGACCAGGCTGCCCCGCAGCTGGTCCAGCGCCGCTCTTGCCTGGGATTCGGCGGCGGCGCACACAAGGTCCATCACCGCCTCGGCCTGGGAAAGGTCCAGCTTGCCGTTTTCAAAGGCGCGGCGGGTAAACTCCCCGGGTTCCGCCAGGCGAAGGCCCAGGCGGGACAAAAGCTCCAGCACCTTTTTCGCGATGGCAGGGGAACCGTGGATGTGCAGTTCCGCGGTATCCTCTCCCGTATAGCTCCTGGGGGCCCGCATGATGACGGCCATCGCGTCGTCCACAGGCTGATCCCCATCTTTGATGAGGCCGTGGTAGAGCTTATGGCTCTCAAATCCGGACTTTTTGGAAAACAGGGAACAGACCGCGCGTTCAGCCTTCGGTCCGCTGATTCGAATGACGGCAACGCCGTTCCCCAGTGGGGTGGCAAGGGCATAGATGGTGTCATTCATGGCGTCCTTTCCGCTTATTCCGATGGTCGCTCCACCTTCAGGAAGGGGGCGATGATGTCCAGATCTTCCGGTTCCGACAATATGATCTCCACGGTTTCGATCTTGCCGTCGGTGAACATCTGGGTGAGGGCGATGTACTGGCAAAGTTTGCTTTTGAGGTTGAGCCTGTCCCCCTCGTCGGTGACGAGTTCAACAGAACCCCGGGTCTTGTTCAGGGCTTCGAAGAAGCGGCCTGGATTGATGATGTTTGTGATCTTCATGAGTTACCTCCAGTTATCTTCATAATAGAATACCCCGAGTTGGAACAGTTGTAAAGCGGGCGGGCGACCGGAAAGATGAAAGCCTCCCATATCTTGCAAACAGACCCAATTTGCAGTATGATTACATCGTATATGCTCGATGGATTAGGAGCGTATAGGAGGTTTAACTTGACACCGGATATCAATCAAAAGCCCAAGCAGCTTCAGAACTCAGAGCACATTGGCCGCTATGTTGACGCCAATGGGCGCCACATCCATTATCTTGAGCAGGGGAGTGGCGAAGCTTTGCTTCTGATTCACTCGCTTGGTCAGTCTCTTTTCACCTGGCACAGGGTCATCGACGTCCTGTCCGACCATTATCGGGTTGTCGCCGTGGACCTGCCCGGTCACGGCTATTCCGACAAGTCGATGGACGAGGCGGCTTACGCCATCAGCGCCCTTGCGGACACTCTGGTGGCCTTCATGGATGAGCTGGGCATCGAAACCGCTCATGTGATCGCCTTTTCCATGGGTGGCATGATCGCTTTGGATATGGCTGCCCGCTTTCCAAACCGCATAAGAAGGCTGGTGCTGATTTGCCCCGGCGGGATCACCGGAACCATGCCCTACCAGATCCGTTCCCTGGAAAGTCCGCTTACCGGCTGGTTGACTGCGGCGACCATCTCTCCCAAATCCGTGGCCAACCTGCTGACGGACGCTTTTTTTGACCGCACCCTCATAACGCCGGAGATGGTAAGAGAATACTATAAACCGTATGCGGACAAAGCCACCAGCGCTGCGCTCCGCGTCGCTTTGAGGGCGTTTGACGAGGAGGATGTCATGCCTTCTTTGCGGGATATCGTGCATGACGTGCTTATCGTCTGGGGGGTGGATGACCGCTGGAGGGAAGTCGCCTCCGCCGAGGTGTTCCACATCGCCCTGCCCCGCGCCCAGTTTGCGCTGATCCGCAACTGTGGCCACGTTCTCCACGAAGAGAAGCCCGAGCGGTTCCTGGATTACGCGCTGGATTTCTTGGAACACGGAATCGACGACGAAGCAAGCGATTGACGTGATTTCCCACGCCGGGCCGGGCGAAAGGAAGGTTATCCATGAACAAAACGCTGATGGCCGATACTGCTGCTGCGCAACAGTCATCCTTCCTCCAGAGCGTAGGGGAATACATCGAACAGCTGGCAAAGGATTTTTTTGATTATCTGCCAACGCTGTTCGTTGATATTTTGATCTGCGTTCTGATCTGGTTTTTGGCACGCTTTCTGATCGCGCGGATCACGAAATACACGGCGGGCGTATTAAAGGGCGCAAAGACTCCCAAGACCCAGGAAGCCCGGCGGGCCAAGAGCATCGCCACCCTGGCCAGATCCACCCTGCGCTATCTGATTTATTTCGTCGCCATCATGGCCATGTTGTCCGTCCTGGGAGTCGGGGATGCCACGGCGCTATTGGCAAGCGCCGGGATCGGGGGTATCGCCATCGGCTTTGGCGCCCAGAACCTGGTGAAAGACGTGATCGCCGGCCTTTTTATGGTGTTTGAAAACCAGTATGCCGTTGGGGATTTTGTGAAGCTCAGCACAGAGGGCGGAGATGTCGAAGGCATCGTCGAAGCCATCGCCATGCGGGTGACGTATATCAGGAATCTCCTGGGCCAACTGTTTATCGTGCCAAACGGCGCGATCCAACTGGTGGTCAACAGCACCAGGGGCGACTGGATGGCGGTGGTGGATATTCCCGTCGCCTATGAGGAGGACACGCGCCGCCTGTGCGACATCGCCCGGGAAGCGGCGATCAAAAAAGCCAAGGAAATGCCGGAACACGCCCTGGATGAGCCCAGTGTGATGGGAATTTCCGCCTTTAACGAAAGCACGCTGAATATCCGCATCGCCTGCCGCGCTGCGCCGACAAAACAGTGGCAATTGGAACGGGAGATTCGCCTTGCGGTGAAGGAAGCCTTTGACGAGCACGGGATCAGGATCCCCTATCCGAAAGTGGCGCTGGTGGACGAACACCAAAGCCCAGACAGATTCAAAGCGGCGGAAAACGAAACACAATCATGAAAGGGCGGAGCAAAGCCCCATTTTTGGGAAGGCTTCGGCCACGGATGGATCGGCAATGATTGAACATTTTGGACTTGGCGATACGGTCAAAATGAAAAAGCCCCATCCCTGCGGGAGCAGCGAATGGGTCATTACCCGCACCGGGGCAGATATCAAGATCAAATGCCTTGGCTGCGGCCGGGTTGTGATGCTCGACCGGGAGCTTTTTTTAAAGCGTGCGGCAAAAATAACGGCGAGGGCCGACGATCAAAAGGAAGATGCACATGGCGAATTACGCTGACCCTGCGATGATTCGCGCCATGCGAAAGAGCGCGAACAGACAAAACGACACAGAACCCGCATATAAAAAGGACTACAACCGCGGCACGGTGCTCTGGCTGGTTTTCGTGCTGATTGCTACGATGGCGTTGAGGGGATACGTTTTTCAGAACACCCGGGTGGACGGGGATTCGATGTATCCCAATTTTTTTACCAACGAGCAGGTGTTTGTCGAGAAGCTGTCCTACCTCGTCAATGAACCGAAAAGGGGAGAGGTGATCATCTGCCGCTATACGGATTATGGAAAGGCCGTCATTAAACGGGTGATCGGTCTGCCCGGAGAAACCGTTGAAATCCGGGATGGAAAGACCTATATCAACGGCGAAGAACTGGACGAATCGGCTTACTGGAACGATTATATCCTGGGCGACGCGGGCCCTTTCGTGATTCCTGAAGACGCCGTTTTCGTCATGGGGGACAATAGAAACGTCAGCCTGGACAGCAGAATGGAAGGTCCCGTCCCGTATTATCGCATCATCGGAAGGGCGGTTTTCGTGATCTGGCCCTTTCAGAGCTTCGGCCGCATTGCCGATTAGCGCTTTTCCTCATCTGCACAGGCGCGCCCTTCCTGATCTGGCAGCGCCTTGGCGGCAAGCCCGGGTTGATAAAACGCTCTTTTAAACTTATTTGGAGGAGAAATGGCAAAATCTCGGTATAGCTCGGGGATCGGTACGAAGATCTTCATTGGGTCGGCTGTCGGGATTCTTCTTTTGGCCGTCGTTCTCATGATTTTTTCGTTATCCAAGAGCGGAAGGTTCAACAGCTTCAAAAAGGAGCTGACGGCCATTTCCGGCGGCGTAAAAAGCAAAATCTTCGTCGAATACCGTGGTGAAACTTCTGAGATCACCAAGAAGGAGTTTGGGCGCGTTTATGCGTTGCTGATCTCCGCGCGTCGGCGGGATCATGTGGGCGGCGCGAAGATCACCGATACTTGTTCCATCCACATCTCCAACATCGGGGGCGAGGAGGGCGTGCTAACCATCGACAAGACGGACACAGAATACATCAAGGTGACCTATCAATCCAGCAAAAGCGAGTATATCTACTGGTTCCAATGCGCATTCGGATCCATCCTGAATCTGGCTGGCGCGACGGCGAAATAAGAAGCGCAGGAGCCGATGACTGCGGATTCCCGTGTCATAGAGAAACATTTGCGCCCGGGGCTGTAAATCCCCGGGTTTATTATGTATAATGGAGTCAGCCCAATTCAGGGAGGATCAAAGATGTCCATTCGTTTGAACGAAAGAGTAACATGCCCCAAGTGCGGCTTTCTTTACGAGCATGAATGCTGCCCGAGCGTCAACGCTTCGACAGACCCCGTCCTTCGGGAGCAGGTGATTTCCGGGAACATCTGCGTCACCACCTGCCCGAGCTGCAGCGTCGTCACAAGGCTGGTGTATCCTTGTCTGTATCAGGATCCAAAGAAGGGTTTCGCGGTCTATTTCCTGCCCAGGACAGAGGCGCGCTCCGTCCCCGCAACGGGGGACATGGAAACCCTGATGGAATGCGCTTCGGCGAAAATCCGCCGCCTGGTGGACGATTATACCGAGTTGATGGAGAAGATCACCATCTTTGAACTCGGGCTGGACGACAGGATCATGGAGCTTTTCAAAGCCTATACCGCCATTTCCATCATGTCTGCCCCCAATGCCGCCTTCAAGCCGGATACGCTGATCTTCCAGGGCAAAGGGGAGGATGGAAGTTTCGTCCTGCTGGGCATCCGGGAAAAGGAGGTGCATCAGCTTTCGGTGCCGGCCAGGCTGTATTCTGCCCTGGATGAATTGATCGGAGACCGCGACTGGGGAGAGGGCGATGACTTTGTCATGGTGGACATGATCTGGGCACTGGATCTTTTGAAAAAGGAAGGCAGTATACTGGATAAGGCGGGCGCTGTCCGCCCTGCGGGGGGAGTGCAATGATCCACAACCTTTCGGAACCGGAAAACCAGGAACTCTGGAGCGACAGAAAGCGTATCCTCGGAATGCCGCTGTCTTTTACCCGCTATTCGGTGGAGGAGGACAGGCTGATCTCCAAGGTGGGCTTTTTCAGGACGGAAGTCAACGAGATCCTGCTTTATCGCATATTGGACATCAAGCTCGTTAAAACCTTGGGGCAGAAGCTGTTCGGCGTGGGTACGATCACGCTGTTTACGGCGGACAGCAATCAGCCCACCTTTGAGTTAAAGAACATCAAGAAGCCGGACAAGGTGCGCCGTTTTCTGAGCAAGATCATCGAACAGCGCAGAGAGGAAAAGCGCATCCTGGGCAAGGAAATGTTCGGCGTAGCCGGGGATTACGCGGCGGCTTCACCCCCCTTCGTCGATTTGGACGGAGACGGCATCCCCGACTGATCATGAAGAAACTGGAGTACATCAATGGTTCCTGTTCCATCCCTTCCCGAAGAGGAAATCGCAGAACTTCGCAGCGTCTTTGAAAGCCAGCTCCGCGGCACCGACCGGGAGGGCGTGGAAGAGCTGATCGAATGGCTTTCGACAGAGACTGACTTCTTCACTGCCCCCGCCAGCACTTCGAAGCATGGCGCGATTGCGGGCGGGCTTTTGAAGCACTCCGTCTATGTGCTTCGATACCTTCGGAATTTTATCAAGCCCCTGGGCGACGCGATTCCGGATGATTCGGTGATGATTGTCGCCCTGTTGCACGACCTTTGCAAGGCGAATTTTTATACGATCCGCACGAGAAACGTCAAAGTGGGGGACCGCCAGTGGGAAGAACATGAGTATTACGCCATCGAGGACCAGCTTCCCCTGGGGCATGGCGAAAAGTCCGCCCTGCTTGCCCAGCGCTTTATCGAGCTGACGGACGACGAGCTGTTGGCCATCCGCTGGCATATGGGCGGGTTTGACGATGCCGCCCGCCAGTATGCCGGTGGGCAGGCCCTGGCCGCAGCCTTTGACCGCTGCAAGCTCGCTGTGGCGATGAACGTCGCGGATATGTACGTCGCAAACATCATCGGGTATTAAGACCTTTCCTGTAATGCTCGGCCTATCCCCGTCATAAACATGTACAAATGACGTGGGGAGGGAGACCATGCAGGAGTACATCAAAGAACGCTGCCGCGCGATTGGCGCGCATATCGTGGAAACGGGCTGCACCGTGCGCCAGGCCGCGCAGAAGTTCGGCGTGAGCAAATCGAGCGTCCATAAGGACGCCACGGAGCGCCTTCCGATCGTGGATCCGAGGCTTGCGGAGCAGGTAAGGGCAGTGCTTGCCGCAAACAAGGCCGAAAGGCACATCCGCGGTGGGAAAGCAACCCTTCTGAAATATCACCCGGAAGGGAGATAAAGCGGAATCCATCCTTTCCATTCATAAAGACCGGGCCGGCGCAGCAGAATTTGCGCCGGCCGGACTCTTTTGGGGGCGAAATCGCAAAAGGGATGCGATCTGGATGGAAGGAACCGGGTAAACGCCCAAAGCTTAGCCAGAAAAAGCGAAAAAAAGCCCCTGCAACGCAGGGGGAAGGGCTTTCTATCAGTTCAGAAGCGCAGTGCCGATTGTGAAATACGAAAGGAATGAAGACCAGAGCAGGCAGGGGACGAGCAGCTTCCCGGAAACGGCGGAACAGCGGGTGAAAAAGTCCACGGTGATGGCGATGGACGCCATAAAGAGCAGCGAAAGCCCAACAGCGAAGATAAATGCCTCCGCAAGGAAGAAGACGGGAGCCCAGGCCGCGCCGATGGCCAGCTGTATGCCGTAGGCGATCATCGCCCTGCGCTTTCGTATGGGTGCGCAGCCGCTCTTTAGGACGAAATAGTTCCCAATGCCCATCAGGATATAATGGGCGAGCCATGCGGCTTTGAGGACTGTATCCTGCGGGAACAGGGGGGGCAGTTTGATTCTTCCCAGCAGCTCCACCGAAGCGCTTCCAGTCAAAAACGCGATCACGGCGCCCAGAAAAAGGGGAAACGCAACGCAAATAACCAACCAAGCCCAGGCGGGAAGCTCGATCTTCCTGCTTTGTGCCGGCGTTTCGGGCGCAGCCGGAACAAGGGCGTCGGCTTCGTCGGAAAAACCCTTTCGAGTGACTTTCACGTATATCACCTCAATATATATGGTATCCTGTTTTGGAAGATTTATTCCGTTCACACAAAAAATGTCAGTTCAATCAGGATATGCACCTTCAAGGAAGTTTGTTAGCATGGAACACGGTTTGACCGAATCCTGGCGCATGGCATGGTGGGGCTCCTGCTGTTGTCTTTTCGTCGCAATTTCTCAAGGCGGTGAACATAGGCTTAGCCGGGCGGCGATCCACAAAACGCGTAACGTTCGTGAACGAGGGGAGCATCCCGCAAATGGCTATTTACTTTTTCCGCCCTATGGTGTATTATTTTTAAGTCTGGTTATGCCGGTGTGATGGAATTGGCAGACGTGACGGACTCAAAATCCGTTGGTAGCGATACCGTGTCGGTTCGAGTCCGACCACCGGCACCACCCGTATTGCATCATTTGCAGTATTGCAGATGGTGCTTTTTTATTGCTGAAAGAATGACCTCCAAGACATAGATATACCCGATAATTGATGGTAAAATAAAAAAATAATGAATGATTAATATACTGGAAGGAGAAGCGCAACCTTGGAAACAATAATCCCTTTTTCTGAACTTTATGTAGTAACTCAAAGTCCCTCTCGTACTTTTGCATTATGTATGGATGGGGATGGTGTTATTGCAGATTATGTAGACACTTATATAGTTCCATGCGGTTTGGAGATTTACGGATGTCAAAGTTCTGATGAATCAGATAAGGGTAGAGATGAGATGTATGAACGGGTCTACTCAGGTGATTACTCAGACTTAATTAAAATCGGAGGAATGCATGGTCGATTAATCTTGTATGAGCAAATGCAAAATGATGGTTATGATCCATACATGGTATGCGACGACAGCGACGCGGATTTAGAATACGTGATGGCCACATTACAGGAAGACGGGGCTCCCTTAGGCGAGGACTCTTTGGACTGGTACCGCAATATCTTGCATATCGATGAGCTAGAAATATTTGAAGAACACCGAGGTAAAGGATTTGGAAGCCGTGTTTTGAATGCTTTGCCCGATTTGATCTTGCAGTTCTATCACGTAAAGCCAGATCTGATGACATACTATCCCGCACCACTTGACGGTGAATGGATATCAGAAGCGCAAAAAGAAGAGGATTCTCGGATTGCCCGGATACTCCTTGAGCGCGCCTTCGAGCGGGTAATCCCAGAAGAGATCAAGAAAGACTACGATGTAGAGAAGAATGACGCAATAGGGGTTCTGCAGTTTCCGGACATATATTGCGCTACCGAAGATGATCTAAGTAAAGCTTTCGGAAGAAAAAACAGCAACTCTATCTATCCACATCATCTGAAAAACATGCGTTTGATCCAATTCTACGAGAAAAACGGATTTCAGGAAGCAGGAGACAATCGGCTTTGGTGGAAATCCGTTGATGATAAAGATGAGTAGTTTTGGGGTGAACATGAATAAAGCAAAATAGGATCGCATCTCACCCCAACCACAGCTGTATTTTTTCTGCCCCGTCTCTATGGCGGGGCTTTTTCTAATCAGAACATTTTGTAATATTTTTGCAACAGCGCGATTGCCGCCCGTTCATAAAAACGTTACAATAGGCGAAAGAGATGATGAGGAGGAAGCTGACGCATGAAGCTGAGTTACCGCCGGACGATTTTCGTCGGATTTGCATTTTTGTCCATCTGCGCTTTCTGGCAGATGTACGACAACCTGATCCCGCTGATCCTGAAGAACACCTTCGGTTTGGGGGACACCCTCTCCGGGTTCATCATGGCTCTGGACAACATTCTGGCAGTGTTCCTGCTGCCGCTGTTTGGCGCCCTAAGCGACCGATGCAACACAAGGCTGGGCAAGCGCACGCCCTTTATCCTCGTCGGCACGGCGCTGGCGGTTTTGTTTATGTTGTTGATCCCCGTCGCCGCAAACGCCCGGCTGCTGTGGCTTTTCTTTGCGGCGCTGGGCATGACGCTACTCTCCATGGGAATCTACCGCTCTCCGGCGGTGGCGCTGATGCCCGACGTGACTCCGGCTCCCTTGCGCTCCAAGGCGAACGCTGTCATCAATCTGATGGGCGCGCTGGGCGGGATTTACACCCTGGTGATGACAAAGCTCCTCGTGGGCAATCAGGACGGGCAGGATTACTTGCCCGTGTTTATCGCGGTGTCTGCGCTGATGCTTTTTGCGGTGGCGGTGCTGGTGCTGACCATCCGGGAAAACAAGCTGCGCGTAGCCCAGGACGGGCCAAAACAAGAAGCGCAAGAAACAAAATCCGCCGGCAAACTCTCTCCGGAAATGCGCCGCAGCCTCATCCTGATTCTTGCGTCGGTGTTTCTGTGGTTCATGGGTTACAACGCGGTGACCACCGCCTTCACGAAGTACGCCCAATCCACCTGGAGCATGAATGTGGGCGCAGCGTCCACCTGCCTGCTGGTCGCCACCGGCGGCGCCATTTTGAGCTACATACCCGTGGGCTTCCTTTCCTCGAAGATCGGCCGCAAGAAGGTGATCCTGTTCGGCGTGGCGGTGCTAGCGATCTGTCTTGGTTCGGGCATACTCTTTACGGAGTTCTCCCCGGCGCTGTATGGCATCTTCGCCCTCATCGGTTTCGCCTGGGCCGCTATCAACGTCAACTCCTATCCCATGGTAGTGGAACTGGGCAAGGCTGGGGACATCGGCAAGTACACCGGCTATTACTACACATTCTCCATGTCTGCGCAGATCATAACGCCTGTTCTTTCCGGCGCTTTATTGGAGTTTGCGGGTTACTGGACCCTGTTCCCCTATGCCGCGCTGATGGTGGCGGCGGCCTTTTTGACCATGCTTTTCGTCAAACATGGCGACAATCGGCCCGATCTTCCTCAGGATAAGCTGGAACTGCTGGGCGCGGAGGACTGAAAGGAGCGAACCGCACGATGCCTTTTTTGATCGCGGCAGCCGCGCTGGCCGCTTTGATGTTGCTGTATCTGTTTCTCATCAAGCCTGGCCCCAACGACGGGCGGATGGGCCTGTTCTTAGGCAGATGCTATGCCCACCGGGGGCTGCACGATGAGGCTGCCGGCATTCCGGAGAATTCCCTCGCCGCCTTTGCCGCCGCAGCGGACGCGGGCTATGGCATGGAGCTGGACGTGCATCTCACCAAGGATGGGAAACTCGCTGTGTTTCACGATGATACCCTTCTTCGGATGTGCGGCGTGCAGGGGGAGATCAAGGACAGCACCCTGGCGGAGCTTCAGGCCCTGACCCTTGCCGGCACGAACCAGCCCATTCCCGCATTGGACGAACTTCTTCGGCTGGTTGACGGCAGGGTGCCGCTGATCATCGAGATCAAAGGCCAGTCCATGAATCCTGAGGCGTGCCGCCATGTCCATGCCGCCCTGCAAGGGTATCCGGGGGCGTATGTCATCGAGTCCTTCAACCCTATCTACCTGCGGTGGTGGCGCAAAAACGCTCCAGAAGTCCTGCGGGGGCAGCTTTCTGCCAATTTGCTCAAAGAAGGCGCGAAGGATATGAGGGACCGCGTGCAACGATGGGCGGTCAAACACCTTTTGACGAATTTCCTCACCCGGCCGGATTTTATCGCATATGACCATCGGGACGAGGGCAGCCTCAGTTTCCGCCTGTGCCGGAGTTTTTTTAAGGCGGTCACTGTGTTTTGGACGATCCAGGACGAAGCGACCTTCCAACGGGTGAAAGGCCGCTGCGATGCCGTGATTTTTGAGGGATTTTTGCCGCCGAAGGAGTTTGAAACCTGCGCGGGAAGAAGAATCCGTCCTGACTGCGTGTTTGCGGATGCATTCGAATGATTTTGACTCGCTGGAACGGTTCATTTGCATATTCGGTGCCATGCTGGGGGATGCATACTCAATGAGGTTCGGTTCGCGTTAGGTTTGGCGACCACCGGGGTTGGCCCGCAGACCTTCGACATTTTTTGAAATGACATCATCGCCGAATTGACTTGATTGGGGTGATATGGTATTTTATGGGAAGTTAGACTAGGCTAAATTCCCGTCGACACATGTCGAGATGGAGGTGTGCAACATGGCCGATAAAGTTCTCAACTTCAACAAGACGGTTTATGAGTTATGCACTGCCGATCCGGGGATCATTCCAATACTCGAGGAAGCGGGATTTTCGGAGGTTACGAAGCCGGGAATGCTTTCCACGGTGGGCCGGTTCATGACCATCCCCAAAGGCGCGGCGTTAAGAAAAGTTGACATGGAAACCATCAAGCGGATCTTCGAAAAACACGGCTACACCATCAAGGAGGATTCTACATGAGCGCGGAAATCAACAACAGGGAATATCGCCAGCAGGTTTTAAGAGAGCTGATCGCACAGCTGCATGAAGGCAAAAGCGTGGACGAGGTCAAGGGCAGATTTGCCGAGGTTTTTGAAAACGTTTCTGTAGAAGAAATCGCCCAGGCGGAACAAGCCCTGATCCAAAGCGGTGTGCCCGTTACCGAGGTGCAGCGGCTTTGCGACGTTCACGCGGCGGTATTCAAGGGCTCCATCGCGGAAATTCATCGGCCGACGGACCCGGTGAAAATCCCGGGTCATCCTGCCCATACGCTGAAGAGGGAAAACCGTGCCATTGAACAGCTCGTGGAATCGATCCGCAAGCAGCTTGCTCTGCTGCCGGACGATTCGGCGGAAAAGGAGATTCAAGAGGGCCTGACCAAGCTGACGGAAATCAGCCGCCACTATTTGAAAAAAGAAAACCTGCTCTTTCCCTATATGGAGCGATACGGCATCACCGCACCGCCCAAGGTCATGTGGGGTGTGGACGATGAGATCCGCGCGCAGCTTAAAGAAGTCCGCGAAATGCTAAAAGCCACGCCGGCTGCGCAGCTGAAGGCGAAGATCGAAGCGGTGCTGGAGAAGATCTCTGAGATGATCTTCAAGGAAGAGAATATCATGCTCCCCATGCTGCTGGAAAATCTGACCCAGGATGAATGGAAACTCATCGCCGATAACAGCGACGAGTTCGGGTACTGCCTGATCGAGGACGTGCCGGTCTGGACGCCGACGGAGGACAAGCAGGCGGACCAGGCACCCAAAAAGGAAAGCGCGCCCGGCGAGATCACCTTGCCCACCGGCAGACTGACCCTTGAAGAACTCACCAAAATGCTGGACACCCTGCCCGTGGACATCACCTTTGTGGGCAAGGATGACACGGTACGGTATTTTTCCCAGGGTGCGGAGCGGATTTTTCCCCGCAGCAAAGCTGTCATCGGTCGCAGTGTGAGCAATTGCCACCCCCCGGCGAGCGTGCATATCGTCGATCAGCTGGTGGAGGATTTTAAAGCCGGCAAGAAGGACCACGAGGACTTTTGGATCCACATGGGCGAAAAGTACATTCTGATCCGGTATTTCGCGGTCAGAAGCGATTCCGGGGAATACCTGGGTGTACTTGAAATGACCCAGAACATCCAGCACATTCAGGAAATCAAGGGTGAAAAGCGACTGGTTACCAACGGCGACGAATCCAAGTAAACCAAAAGGAGCATGACGATGGTCATGCTCCTTTTTTTATCCGAAGCGGGTTTGCATCCATTCCTCGTACCCAGCCATAGGAGCCAAAAGGTTTGCCGAGGGGCTAAGGCTAAAAGGGCTCGAACGCTTCTTTTTGCCCTTTTGTTCCCGTGTCCGGGCAGCCGAAGGCGAGTTTGCCGTATTGGCCCAAGAGGCGAGGCGGCTTGGTCGGCGGAAAATAGCGCTGCATGGGCGCTGCATTCTTCATTTTGCCCTCGATGGCTTTTGCCACGCTTCGTGTTTCCGTTCCGAACTTGCATATAAGTGCAGTGGTGATGGCCTCCTGTCTCTTTTGTCCAATACCATTCAAACTGTCAACGTTGGCGGATCCGCGATCAAGATACTGCCCCCGTTTTCAATATGGCTGAGCAAAATTCGTTTGCATTGGGCGTACTCCTCGAATATCGCCTGCGCCCGCTCCACGTCTCCAAAGACCTTCCATGGCCCGGACAGCTTGCAGGTCGTCCTGTTTTCCATAAATCCGATCACATCCTCGGGAGGGTAGCCGAGGAAAAACCCGATTTCGTGGGGAAATTCCCAAGATTGGTCGAACCGCCTGCGCAAAAAGTTCAAATGAGCCTGCCAATCCCCCTCGACGGGATACCCGATCGCAGCGAGTTTCCTGCTGACCAGATGTTGGGACAAAACAGCGCGAAGCAGGGCGGGGTGATAGAGGAGCGTCAGCGGGGCTTTGCCGCGCCAGCTGAGGCTGATCACGCAAAACCCTCGTTGCTTCAGCAGCGCCCAGGGGCATGGTTTGGGCAGGGCCTTTTCGGCAAGCAGCGCAGCCGGCTTTTTGCCGAGCAACACCGGGGCGCAGTGATTTGCCAAAATCCATTCAAAGCGTGGGTGCACGGTTGCGGTCCTTTCTGCCTTCGAACGCTGTGGATGGCGAGCCTTTGCAAAGCGCGTTATGAGAAGTCTGTATGTGCCATCTGCCATACGAACAAGAAGCGTGCGCAGGCGGTGCGGCCAGTTGCGGTTTTTCCAGGCTGTGCGAAGAAGACGCCGGGCTTTGAAAGGGCGCGTACTGGAACTGCCCGAACGCCGGAGAATTCTGCATGCGGCGAGGCCTTCGCTTTTTGCCGCCCATCATAGCTTTTGCACCCCCGCGGTCGCCCATGCGCTTTACAAGGGGTAACAGGTGGCACTCCAGCTTTTCGGTCGGCGTGATTGAGCTTTGGAAGGCTGGATGCTATAATGAAGCAAGAAACAAAAACCTTCAAACGTTGATACGCGAAAGCGATTCCGCTTTCCTTGTTGCGGTTTGGCAGGCTGCCCCCCCCCGAATGGATTGCTTCGTTTGGAGGCAAGCTCATAGGGTGATGAAATCTCAGAAGGACGTAAGAGAACAGAGGTGCGCGATGGCCGAAATCTATCTTGCCGGCGGTTGTTTTTGGGGAACTGAGAAATACCTCGCGTCCATCAAGGGCGTTCAGGCGACGCAGGTGGGTTATGCGAACGGAACCACCAAGAACCCCACCTATGAAGACGTTTGCACCCGCAACACAGGCCATGCCGAGACGGTGCACGTGGTCTACGATCCCAAGATCCTTCCTTTGGAGTTTCTTCTGGAACTGTATTACGAGTCCATCGACCCCGTCGCGGTGAACCAGCAGGGCGGAGACGTCGGAACGCAGTACAGGACGGGCATTTATTACGTCAACGCGTTGGATCTTCCCGTGATCGAGCAATCGATTGCCCAGCTTCAACGGCGGTATGACAAACCCATCGCCATCGAGGTAAAGCCCCTGCTCAGTTTTTACCCGGCAGAAGAATACCATCAGAAATATCTGGACAAAAACCCCAATGGCTACTGCCATATACGAAGGGAGCAATTCGAGAAGGCCGAAAAAGCCCTGGTAAACCCCGCAGCTTACCCTGCCCCGGATCGAGACAAACTGCGCAAGACACTGACGCCGATCCAGTACGATGTCACTCAAAACAATGCCACCGAGCCGCCCTTCCAAAACGAATACTACCAAACTGCCCGGCCGGGCATTTATGTGGACATCACGACCGGCGAGCCGTTGTTCGCCTCTTCGGATAAGTTCGATTCCGGATGCGGCTGGCCCAGCTTTTCCAAGCCCATCGACCCCAACGTCCTTCGGGAAAAACTCGACGCGTCCCACGGAATGATCCGTACCGAGGTGAGAAGCCGCGTGGGCGACGCCCACCTGGGCCATGTGTTCGCTGACGGGCCCAAAGAAGCGGGCGGACTGCGCTATTGCATCAACAGCGCAGCCTTGCGATTCGTCCCAAAGGAGGACATGGAAAGGGAAGGGTACGGATACTTGTTAGACCTGGTGGAGTGAAAGGGCAGGTTTTTCCCGAAAGATGCGCTCCAAGCGCCTGATGCCAATGCTCTTCTTAAACCTTTCGCCCGTTTCCTATGATGTAAAACATCATTCAGCTCTTGTGGACGGCGTTGTTCCGAAACCGGAACCCGCCGTCTTTGCATTGGACCCCGTTGATACGGAGGAGTCGTCCTATGATCCAAAGTGCGATCGGTGATTTTATAACGGGATGGAAGCATGTTCAAACTCGTTCAGCATGCCTGTTTTTTATGCTGCCTGTTCGGCAAAAAAAGTTGCACCCCTGCAATCACGCAAGGATGCAACAAAATGAATGACTGGCAAGGCATTTATCTGAGTTTGAACCTTCCCACTTCTTCGCGCAATGTGGACGCCTGGGCGGACATCTCCTCGCTCGTTGCGGAGTTTTCCTCCGCTGTGGCCGCATTCGTCTGCACCACCGAGGACACCTGCTCCAGGCCGATCTTGATCTGTTCGATGGCGCCGGCCTGTTCCATGGTCGCCTGCTCAATCCTGATGAAGCTTTCGTTGACCAATTTGGACTTCTCGCCCACGTCCTGCAGGATCCGGGCGGTCTGCTGCGTCGTCTCCATGCCCTGGCTGATGCTGCTGACGGACGCCTGAATGATCTCTGCGGTCTGTTTGGCGGCCTCGGCGGACTTTGCAGCGAGGGCTCTGACTTCGTCCGCCACCACGGCGAAACCCCTTCCGGCGCTTCCGGCGCGGGCTGCTTCGATGGCGGCGTTCAGGGACAGGATGTTTGTCTGGAAGGCAATGTCTTCGATGAGCTTTGTGATGGCGGTGATCTGGTCGGAAGCCGCGCCGATGTCCTTCATGGCTTTGGACAGTTCCATCATGCGCTCGTTTCCGACACCGACGCGTTCCACAGCCTGCGTCACATATTTGGTTGCCTTTCCGACGTTTGCGGAGTTTTCCTCTGCCTGCTTGGCGATTTTTCCGACGGCAGCATTCAATTCCTCGACGGAGGAAGCCTGCTCTGCAGAACCCGACGCCAGGGCTTCGGCCCCGCTTGCCACCTGGGTGGCTCCGGCGCTCATCTGCTCTGCGGCGGACAAAATGGTTTGCATCGTGTTGTTCAGGTTGGAAACGGTGTCTTCAATAGCTTTCTTGAGACGGGCAAAATCCCCCGGGTAATCCAGATCCACGCGAATCTGCAGATCGCCTTTGGATAGTTTTGCGAACTTTTCCATCAAGTCCTGAAGGATGGTGCTCTGCAACTCGTTGGTCTTGTGGATCAGGACTGCCATCTGGCCCAGTTCGTCCCGGCTTTCGTATGTGATTTTCGCCCGCAAGTTGCCCTTGGAAAAGTCTTCGTAGGCCCGCATGATCTCCTTCACGGGGGTCAGGATCGACTTTCGGATGGCCCACACGACCGCGAGGGAGAGCAGGAGCGCCGCGGCGGAACAGGAGGCCAGCAGAATCCAGGCTAAGAATCGGGCATTTTGAGCGTCGCTTCTCTGTTGCGTGGCGTGTTCCTCCTCGATGAGTGTCAACTCGTTGAGAACATCGGCCGCCTGATCAAAGGTTGGTATGTAATCCTTCGTGAACAGGGCATACGCGGCTTGTTTGTTGTTGTCTGTGGGATTTCGAAGCAGTGTTTCCCGATTTGAAGTCTGATGGAACCCGCCTGTTCCAAAAGTTCCCGAAGCTGGTGGATCTTTGCACTGGTTTCGGAATCCCTCTGATTCGCGGCGTATTGTTCCAGTTCCCCCAAGACCTGCATCCCTTCTTCGTCGGCGTTTGCGAGGAGGTTCTCGACGGAATGCACGTCATGCTCGATGAATGCGCGAGCGATGTAGCGCTGGGCGGATACGATATTTCGCCGGATCATCCAAATGCTGGTGGTGTTTGGCAGAGTGTATTGACCGCACAGATCAACCTGCTGCGCGACACTGCTGATGCTGATGATGGACAGCGCGGTGGAAAGGAGCATCAGGGCGAGTACAATTCCGAAACCGACGAGGAGCTTTTTGCTGACGGACAAATTTCTCATTTGCGTTCCTTTCTCCTTGTTTTCCATATTCCAGATGTAGCATCCATCCGGGACCTTTGGCTGGCTTGTTCAAACAGGCAGGCTCACAATTGCCTAGGGGCAGGGAGTCCGTATGCGAATGAAGTACGGTGTGCTTGAAAAAACTGCTTCCTCGTATCCTCCGCAATTTTAACAATGCGTTTCATAACCGGCGAAGGGGCCCGGGAGTGTTCATGCCTGAAAACTTGTCGGCATGCCGTTATTCGGGGGTTTGCCAGTCGCGGTCTTTCCCCCGTTGCCCAAAAAACAGCACTAATCCTTGCGGTAGACGGCTGGCATCACGTAACGGTACCTCGTCCTTTCGCGGTTCAGCCCTTCGGAATGCCCGATGAACAGGAAGCCGCCGGGCTCGGTGATCTCATAGAGCCGTTCCACCAGTCGTTCTTTGGTTTCGGTATCAAAATAGATCATGACATTGCGGCAGAAAATGACGTGCATGTTCTTCCTGAAGGGGAAGGGTTCTATCAGATTGAGGTTCCTGAAGAGGACCTCTTTCCGGATTTCTTCGGTCAGCACATAGTTGCCGTTGCCGTCTTTTGCGAAGTACCGCTTCTTCCAGGCTGCGGGAACATCTCCCATTCTGTCATGGGAGTAAACGCCGGCTTTGGCGATGTCAAGAACCTTTTGGGAGATGTCCGTGGCCAGTATTTTCGTGTCGTACCCCTGTTTCTTCGTGCCCAAAAAGTCGGTGATGATCATCGCCAGGGTATAGGGCTCTTCTCCGGTGGAACAGGCGGCGCTCCAAATGCGCAGGTCTTTATACCGCATGGTGTTGACCAGATAGGGCAGCACCGTCTCCTTGAAATAGTGAAAATGCGCCGGTTCCCTCATAAAGAAGGTGTGGTTGGTGGTGATCCGGTTCAGCATTTCGGTGGCTGCCTTGCCGGTTTTATCCGCCTTCACATATTCGAGGTAGTCGGAAAGGCTGCGAAAATTCTTGCCCGCCAGCACGCTGCGCAGCCTTCCTTCCACCAGGGTTTTCTTTTCTTTTTTGAAGTGAATGCCGTAATGGGCTTTTACATAATCGGCAAACTGCTTGAAATCCTGTTCACTGACTTTATACATCGATCTTTCCTTCGGGTATGTATGTGATCATATTTTGTCATTTTGGGCGAATCGCGGGCGCAACGGGTCGTCGCGGCATTGGATGGGTGCCTCATATCTGCCTGCATTTCGGGCAATTAAGAGTAAGGATCCGACTCGTATTTCGCGTTTTTGCGCCGTTCCTTGCCCGGCAGGCTGGGCTGCACCCTTTTGTAATATATCCTCACATATATAATCGATAAATGATTGGATCGCATGAGCAAAAAATCAAATCATTCGGACGTTTTGGTTCTTTTTGTTGCTTTTTGGAGTATACGGTGGCCGTTTTGTGGGCGTTTTTGCCGAAGGAGTATTGCAGGCGGCTGAGTAGACCTTTTGGCAGGCGAGCCCTGGCCAATTTGCGCAGAGGACAAAAAAACCGGGCAAAGCCCGGTTTTTGATGAATGCGAGGGATCAGTCGTGGCTTCTGTTCTTCCCATTGCGATAGAACAGCAGGCCGATGAGCATGACGATGACGAAGAGGATAAGGTAATAGGCGACGGCAATCTGATGGCTGACGACGGCTGCGATCATCATGAAGACGCAACCGGCAATCGCCAGGGAGTTGATGCCAATGCGGGCGAAGGGTTTCATGTCCTTTTCCTTCCGCATCGTCATGATGAAGATCGGGATGTATGCCGCATACAGCGTGATGATGGGCAGCTCCGAGGAGTCAAAGCTGAAGGGACCGAACCACAACGGAGAGGTCAGGTTCGCCCCGTAGAAATACATGAGCCAGAACCCGCAAAGCACGAGGCCAATCACCGAAGAATTGCTGGGCATGTTGGTCGCCGGGTCCACCTGGCGGAAAATACCGGGTTTGGGTCCGACGCCGCGGACGGCCAGGGAATACAAACCACGCGTGCAGCCAAGCATAAGTCCGTTGAGGGTGCCCAGGCAGGAAACGACGATCAGTACCGCGACGATGGTTGCTCCTGCATTGCCAAAAAGGGCGGAGAAAGCGGGGGTCGTGCCTTCGTTCAAAACAATGTCCCGTTCCACCGCGCCAAACAGGCCGATGTTATAAAGGGTGTATACGGTGATGACGATCAGTGCGCCGCCCACGAGGGCTATGGGAAGGTTTTTCTTTCCGTCCACCAGCTCGGAGTTGATGCTGGTTGCGATGATCCAGCCCTCATAGGCGAAAGCTGTCGCGCAGACGGAGATAAACAGCGCGTTCCCCGGGGAGAAGGTCTCAGTAATGACGGGCGCAGAGAAATTCTGGACGGTCAGACCGTTGATCAGGCCGATCACCGTTCCGATAAGGCCCACAGCGATCAGGGGAATCAGCTTGATCACAGTGGTGCTGACCTGGAATTTTCCGGCCAGCTTGGGGGAAATCGCGTTGACGCCATAGCTGGCGCACATGAAGAAGGCCGCAATGGCAAGGCAGCCACCCCCGGTAATGTCCATCCCGAAGAGTTCGCAGAAATACCGGGCGGAAACCCAGGCGAGGACGGAGGTTATCGCGGGGTAGTATATGGTCGTCAAAAACCAGCCGATCATATAACCGTACTTGGGTCCTACGGCGACTTCCGCGTAGTCCACGATGCCATTTACCCGCTCATAACGCGAAGCGAGATTGGCAAATGCCAGTGCGCACACGATCATGATGAGACCGCCGATGACCCATGCCAACACAGAAATCGGCAGGCTGCCTTCGGAGACAGCAAGCACCTTTTGCGCCTTAAAAAAGATGCCAGAGCCGATAATGATGCCGACGACCATCGAAATAGCCGTGGGCAAACCATATTTGCGTTTAAGTTCGTTCTGCATAATTCGTGATTCTCACTTTCATAGAATGGACTAAAAAGACGGATGAAGGCACTTATAAAGAGACAATACTATATGTACTTTGCTGATGTCAATATCAATTCATTCAAAATGGCGGATTTTCCGAGAAAACAGGTGGGTTATGGGGAAAAATTGTAAATTGGCATCCACAACACCTTGTATCTTTGTTATAATGATGCTGAATATGCTTTCGCGGGAGAGTCTATGGATCACAAAATGCCGACGACAGACGAAAAGATGGTCGGGGCTTCGCCTCCAGAAAGCGATGCTCCCGTAAAGAAAGAGGAGGCGGATTACCTCCGCCGTCGAAAAGCGGTGGGCGTCCTCTCGATCATTGTTTTGATAGGGTTTTTGATTGCGGCTTATTTTGTGATCGGCAAGCCGCTTCTGGCCACGGTGGAAAACCCGGAGGCATTTCGGGACTGGGTAAACAGCCACGGCATACTGGGCTATCTGGCGATGATCGGGATCATGGCGCTCCAGGTTTTGTTCGCCATTATTCCCGGGGAACCCATGGAAGTGGGCGCAGGATACGCTTTTGGCGCATGGGGGGGAATGCTCCTTTGTTTGGCGGGCGCTTTTTTGGGGCAGCTCATCATCTTTTTGATTACGCGCAAGTACGGGGTTAAGCTCGTGGAAGCCTTCGTTTCCCGGGAGAAGATGCAATCCGTCAAATTCCTGAACGACAGCCGCAAGCTGGAGCTTTTGACCTTTGTGCTGTTCCTGATACCCGGAACCCCGAAGGACGTGCTGTCCTACGTCGCCGGGCTGCTGCCCATCAACATGTGGCGTTTTTTGGTGCTGACCACCATCGCGAGGATGCCCTCCGTCATTTCGTCCACCGTCGTGGGCAGCGCTCTGGGGAACGGAAAGATAAAAACTGCGATCATCGTGTTTGTCGTGACCGCGATGCTGTCTGCCCTGGGCGTACTGGCGTATAGAATCTATTCAAAGAGCAAAATCGGCAGGGAGGCAGACCAATGATCAAGAATCACGAACGCTTCGTCCGCATCTATAAGCAAGGTGCCATGCGCACCTATGAAATCATCGTGGACAGGGAGACCGGCGTGAACTATCTTTTCGCCACCTATGGAGGCGTGGGAGGGATTACGCCGTTATTGGATAAGAATGGCTATGTCGTGGTGACGGATCCGTCGGAAATCGTCAAAGTCTAGTCGGATGATGCATAGCCAAGAAACCAAAATAGAGGAGAACCCGCACCCTTATGAAGGGGGGCGGGTTTTTGGTTTCGCGGGTCACAGCTCCTCGTCCTTTTCCCTGTATCCCGCTGCGGGGTTGATATAGCTTGCGGGGATCCAGCCGGTGAGATAGATCTTTCCGTCGCCGAAGCAGATTTCCCGCCGGGTGCCGCGTTCCGCAAGGACGAGGACGACGGAGCCGTCTCTTACGCTGCCCACCTTGGGCGACATTGCCGAACTGGTCTTTCTGAGGTTCACCCTGCTGCCCTTGGTTCTGGTCCGGATCCGGGCAGGGTAACGGACGGCCATTTCCTGGATTTCCGGCTGAATGATGCTCTTGGAAGGCACATCGGCGATGGCCCAGCAATCGTTCCAGCGCAAAATGTCCTCCGCCAGCATCCAGCAGCGACCGCTTTGGCCCCAGTCCCTTCCCCAGCTGTTCTGAACCCGAAAAAGCTCCCCGTCATAACCCCAGACGCTCATGGCGTGGCCCCCGTGTTCGTTGATGGTGCAGCGAAACAACCCTTCCTGATCAGGTTCAAAGCTGGTGATAGGCGCGCTGAAAACCACCCGCATTCCCGCCAGAAGGGCGGTTTTGATCTCGTTTGCGCTGGCGAGCCGGGCGTAATGTTCAATCTTGTAGTCCCGGGCCAGGGCGAGCAGCCGCGCCTCGTGTTTCTTCACGTATTTTTGAACATCCTCGACTTCCAGGGGCTCCTGACCAGTCCAGGGAACGTTGCCCTCTTTTAACAGGGTTTTCAGCGCCAGCCGCAGGTACCAGCCCGGGCCCTGGTAATCGGTTTCCTTGCGCCTTCCATAGACCCAGTTGGGATCGAAATCCGGACCGTTCGCGGCTTTGCTGGCATAGCAACATGCCTGGGCGACGCAGTTGCCCACTTTTCCCTGGTCGATCACCGGGGGCATCTCCTGCATGTGTTTTTTTGGCAGTTCCCGTATTGCCGCTGCCGCAAGGCGGAAGTCCCGGGGGTCTGGAGGGGATTGCAGGGCGCCCGTCGCGAAGAATCTCATGGATGTCTCTCCTTCCTGTGGTGCGGATGCCTTGTAGCCTTTGGCTGCAGAGCGTCTGTGCATCCGGCAGTGCGCCCGCCGCAGTGCTGTTAACGAATGGGGACAAAGCAAACCCAAAGGCTGCGCGCATCGCCGCCTTTTCAGAATATGCGCGGAACAGGAAACGGGATTTTCCCGATCCCGCAACTCGCAAGGGCTGATGTTTACATGTGAAATTCATTTGACATGGATCGGTTTTTGGAGCTATATTATGAAATCGGCAATTTTTGTACTGACAATGCTGCGAGGGGAGGAGAAGTCGTGCTTTACAAAATCGGAGAGGTATCCAAGATCCTTGGCATATCTTCAGAAGCGATCCGCTATTACGAGCGGCAGGGAGGCATTAAATCTAAGCATGTGGACAGCGAAAGCGGCTATCGATACTATACCGCGCTGGACGTGTACGTGCTGATGAGGCTGAGGATGTACCGCAACTGCGGCTTCTCGGTTCAGGAGGGATCAGAGCTTCTGAATCACTGTACGCTGGAAGAGCTGGCGGACAGAATGGTGGAAAAACAAGAAGATGTCAAACGCGCGATCGAGTGGAACAAAAGGTTGCTTGCCGCGATGGAAAAAATGGCGGACACCTATCGCTCCGTCGGCGAAATGGCGTGGCGATGCAGGGTGGAAAACAGCCCCGCGATGTACCGCTTCCGCTTTCTGACCCAGGGCGAGTTCCTTGATGACAAGAGGGCGATGCGCCAGATGACGAAGTGGATGGACAAAATGCCGGTGGTAGCGCTCACGCCGTTTTTTATGCAGGAAGACATCCTGAAGGGCAATGAGAAATACGGCATTGGCATGTGCGTGATGGAGGAGGACGCGGAGTTCGTCGGGATCGACGACGTCGAGGTGGAGCTGGAATACCTGCCTTCCGTCCCTTGCGTTTATACCGTCATTCAGGCAGACAGCGGAAAAGAGCTGAATTGCGGGATGCTTGCCCATGTTCTTGATTATATGACCGAAAACGGGATGGAGCTTACCGGGGACGCAATCGCAAAGACCGTGACCACGGTGTTTCACAGCACCCTTCACGAGCGCGTCCACGAAGTCTGGCTCCCGTTCAGATATTGCTGATCTTTTTTTCACAAACTGCTTGACTCTCAAACGCTTTTAAGGTGTATCCTGTAATTGGTTGATAAAGTATCGACAAAGAGTGCGTAACGTCACATATGATTTCGCGCGAAATGGTAGGGTGAATGAACGGTTCAACCTGATGGTTCGCATGTCTTTTGATACGGATCAACCAAAAAGAATGGAGGATACCCAAAAATAGAGCGATGAAACAGAATAAAACGTTCTTAAGGATTCAGGCGTTCGTCCTTTGCCTGGTCATGGCGCTCAGTTTTGCCGCCTGTGGCACGACCGCCGATCAGCAAAGCGCTACCCCGACTCCGCCGCCGGTAGTCAATGAAGGCAACGCAGTTGCCAAGTACAATCCCGGAACCTATACGGGCATCGGCGCCGGAAGAAACGGCGAAGTTAAAGTCGAAGTAACCTTTGATGAAAATTCCATCGTTGACGCAAAGGTCGTTTCCCACACCGAAACCGAAGGGATCTCCGATCTGCCCATCGAGAGGATTCCCCAGCAGATCGTAGAGCATCAATCCCTTGCGGTGGACGTCGTCGCAACCGCGACGATAACCAGCGAAGCGATTCTCGAAGCCGTTGCGGATGCCGTCGTTCAGGCGGGCGGGGATGTCGACGCCCTGAAGGCCGTTGCCATCGAAGCTGAAGCCGCTGGCGAGCTGGTGGAGCGCAAGGCGGACGTCATCGTCATCGGCGGAGGAGGCGCGGGGGTCGCCGCTGCCCATGCTGCTGCTGACAAGGGAGCAAGCGTCATCGTCATCGAAAAAACTGCGGCCCTCGGCGGCAACACGGTGCGTTCCGGCGGGTATTTCAACGCGGTGTATCCGGAAAACCAGAAGAATCAGACGATGACCGAAGGCCAGATCAAGCAGGTTGAAGGCTATTGCACCATGGAGCCCAGGGACGACATCATGAAGTCCTGGCAGGAGAATCTCAAGAAGGAGTTTGACGCCTATAAGGCTGCGGGCAGCACGTACCTGTTTGACTCCATCTATCTGCACATGATCCAGACCTACGTGGACGGAGACTATGTCGGCAATCCCGTACTGATTGAATCCATGTGCAAAAGGGCCCCTGAAACCTACGAATGGCTCAAGGACATGGGCTTTGACTGGAAGGATAATTCCATCGTGATCGTCGGCTCGCTGTGGCCCAGGGCCAACATGTCCAAGACCTACAAGAGCGGCATCGGCTTTATCGAAGTCATGAAGGATGACGCCGCGGCAAAGGGTCTGGACATCGAATACGACCTCGAGGTCAGGGCGGAATCCCTGGTCGTGACGGACGGCAGGGTCACAGGCGTTCAGGCGGTCGCCGCCAACGGAACCCCCTATGTCTATACCGCTGAAAAGGGCGTGGTCCTGGCCACCGGCGGATTCGGCGCAAACGTTGAAATGCGCGTTGAACACAACAGCATCTGGGCGGATCTGGGGCCGACGGTGCCCACCACCAACAGCCCCGCCATCACGGGCGACGGCATCATCATGGCCCAGGAGATCGGCGCCAACCTCGTAGGTATGGACAAGATCCAGCTCCTCATCGCCGACCCGAAGACGGGTGAAACCTCTACCAACGTCGGCGACACCACCAGCATGTACGTCAACCAGGAAGGGCTGCGCTTCGTCAACGAAACCGAAAGGCGCGACGTGCTCTGCGCCGCCACCCTGGAGCAGACCAACGGCATGATGTACATCATCAGCAGCTACCAGAACAGCCGTCTGGACGAGAATTTCGTCAACACCTACGGCTTCCATGTGGACGATCTTGTCGCCCGGGGCGCCGTATATCGTGCGGACACCATTGAAGATCTCGCCGTTCAGATCGGCATTGATCCCGCCGTGCTGCGGAAGACGGTGGACGACTACAACGCCGCCATCGACGCCGGGTACGACGAGCTCACCGGCAGGACCATCTTCAACACCACCGCGAAGATCGAGGATACTGGCCCGTATTTTGCAAACCCGCGCTCTCCCGCTGTCCACCACACCATGGGCGGCGTCGAGGTTGACGTCGAAGCGCGCGTGCTGGACACCAACGGAAACATCATCCCCGGGCTTTACGCCGCGGGCGAGGTGACCGGCGGATTCCACGGCGGCAACCGCTTGGGTGGGAACGCCATTTCCGAATGCATCACCACGGGAAGGCTGGCTGGAACCAACGCGGCAGCCCAAAGGTAAGTACACAAAGCGAAAACCGCCGAGCAATCGGCGGTTTTTTCTGTGTTTATCCGGCTGTGCAATCAAGAAAACGCCAAAGATCAGCCATTGCAGGTTCTGCAATCCTCGCAGAATCCAAAAACCTCAAGATTGTGGCCCAGCACCCGGAAGTTCTGCTCGTCCAGCTCGGGGATGCACTCGATCATCGGGCAGTTGTGCATCCCGATCATCTTATTGCATCCGATGCACACGGCATAATGCTTGTGTTTGTCGCGATTCAGCTCATAGATGGCGGTGCCGCTGTTGAGGACATTGATTTTGACCGCGATCTTATGCTCGACGAAAAGCTCAAGAATCCGATATACGGTGGAGAGCCAGGCCTTTTCGCCGTATTCTTCCAGTTTGGAGCAGATTTCCGCGGCACTCAGGGGCTGATTTGCCTGTTTGAGCACGGTGAGTACGCCTTCGCGCTGCCTGGTTCTTTTAATACCTGCGGGCCAGTTTTTTTGCGACTTTTTCAACTCTTTCACCTTCACTGGTACGTTCTATAATATAAAAACTGTATGAAAGCTCATGTTTGCTCCTTGCCCGGGGGCGTGACTTTAGTGGTTCTTAGCGGCCCGAAGGCTTGCGCGGATTTTCTTCCCCATCAGCACCAGGACGAGCATGGCGACAGAAACGAGGGCGGTAAACCCGCCGGGGGCAACGTTGAGATAATAGGAGAGGATCAGTCCGAGCATGATGTCGATCACGCTGAAGACGATGGAAAAGACCAGCGTCAGTTTGAAGCCTTTGCTAAGCTGGAGCGCGGTGGCGACGGGCAGCGTAATCATGGAACTCAACACCAGCACACCCACAATCCGGATGGAAACGGAAATCGCGGACGCCACGAGGACGGAAAACACGTAGTTGATCAGCCGGACTTTGACGCCGGCAATCTTTGCCGCCTCCTCGTCATAGGCGATGTATACCATCTGGTGATACAGGAAGATGACCGTCAGCAAGGACACCGCGCTCAAAAGGAACACGAGGAGGGTGTCCAGTCGGGTCACGGTCAAAATGCTGCCGAACATGAAGGAATCGGCGTTGGCGTGCAGCCTGCCGGAACTGATGATGGTGATGGCGATGCCCACGCTCAGGGCGAGCACGATGTTCAGGATGAGATCGGTATGCCTCTTGAAATAATTGCGCAAAAACTCGATGAGCGCCCCGCAGATCGAAGAGAAGGCAAAGGCGCCGATGATGGGGTTCTGGTTGGTGGCAAGGCCGATGGTGATCCCCGCGAGGGATGCGTGGGCCAGGGTGTCGCCAATCATCGAATACCGGCGCAGCACCAGGAAAATCCCGATGCAGGGGCACAGGATCGAAATGAACGCCGAAGCCAGCAGGGCGTTTTGCATAAAAGTGAAGCTAAGCATTTTGGTCGGCCCCCTTTGGGTTCAAAAACTCGTCGGCGTATTTTTGTGGGGAACAAAGGTGTCCGTTGCCGCCTTTCAGGTGATAAATCAGGGTCGAATTGGCAATGGCCGCCCCGAGATTGTGTTCGACGGAGAGTATGGTGATGCCGTTTTCGCGGTTCAGTTTTTTCAAACAGGCGTAAATCTCCGTTTGGCTGTGCAGGTCCACCCCGGTGGAGGGCTCGTCCAGAACCAAAAGATCCGGGTTGCCCATCAGCGCCCGGGCGATCAGTATTTTCTGGTTTTGCCCGCCGGAAAGGGCGCCCATCAGCGAATTTTCAAAGCCCTCCATGCTCACTTGCGCAAGGCAGCTTTGGATCACGCCTTTGTCCTTGATCCTCAGGAGCTTGCGGTAAGAGTTCATCGCCTCGAAGACCGTGATGGGGAAATGGGAGTTGGAAAAGTCGCTTCTTTGCGGAACGTACCCGATCCGCCTGGTGTTCAGGGCAATCTTTCCGCTGGTGGGGGACAGGAGCTTCAGAATCAGGCGCATGAGCGTCGTCTTTCCGCTGCCATTGTCCCCAAGAAAGGAAACGTACTCCCCGTCCTTAATGCGAAGGTTGATGCCGTTGAGCACAAAAGGCGGCGATCCGGTATAGGAAAAATACAAGTTCTCAATACTAATCATACAATGCTTCCTTAATAATACAGGGGTGGGACGCACCTTTTGCAAATGCGAATCCTTTGCGCTTGACAGCATTTTTCCCGGCCAATATACTGTATTATAAATGCAAATGGGAAGCATTTGCAAGTGGAGGATGGCTGTATGGGAAAAAAACTGGTTGTCCTGTTGCTGTGTGCGGTTTTGGTTCTCGGTTTTGCGGCGTGCAATGCGGCGGGCAACGATCTGGATGCGCAGGCGGAAGGAAAGATCCGCGTAATGGTTTCCTTCAACGCCCTGAAAGAATTTGCCGAAGCGGTGGGCGGGGAGAAAGTAGCGGTCTCCACCATCATACCCGACGGAACCGAGGCCCATGATTTCGAGCTGAAAGCCCAAGATCTTGCAAGTCTTGCCCGGGCGGACATTTTTGTATACAACGGCCTGGGAATGGAACGCTGGGCGGAAAAGGCCATCGCCGCGGCGGGCAACGAAAACCTCATCGTGGTCGTCGCTTCGGAAGGCGCGGATCTGATCGAGAGGACGGGAAACGACAAGGCCCACGACCATGAACACGACGAAGGGCGTTATGATCCCCACCTTTGGCTGAGCGTGAAAGGGGCGGCCACCGAAGCAGAAAACATCAAAAACGCCCTGGTTCAGGCGGATCCTGCGAACAGGGAGTATTACGAGGCGAACTGCAAGGCGTTTGTTTCCCGGCTGGACACGCTCTATGACGAATACTATGAGAAGTTCAGCCAGGTGGAAAAGAAGAGTTTCGTCACCGGGCATGCCGCTTTTGGCTATCTTTGCCGGGATTTTGGCCTGACCCAGCTAAGCGTGATGGACATTTTCGCCGGCGGCGAGCCCAGCGCGCAACAGTTGGCCGCCCTTGTGGAGTACTGCCGGGAAAACGATGTGAAGACGATCTTCGCCGAAGAAATGGCCAGTCCGGCGGTCTCCCAAACCCTTGCTGCGGAGGTTGGCGCAAAGGTGGAAACCATCTTCACGATGGAAACCAGCGAGGACGGACGCTCCTACCTTGAGCGAATGGAAGACAATCTGATCAGAATCTACGAAAGCCTCGCCCATTAAGCGGGCTTTCTTTGCGTGCAGGCCGCAGTTGACGGATTCTGACAAAAAAGATATACTTTAATAAGACTTTTTCATAAGGGAGTGAGGAAATGGACAGCGTACCCCGAAGTCCGTTGAGGGGCTTCAACCCCTGGCGAAAGGCATACACCGGTTTGACGGCATTGTCAAACGGGCGGTCGCCCATTGCGCTTTTTTGCGGATGAACGGGTGCGCCTGCTGTTGCTCTGCCGTCTGTTAGGCGGCTTTTTTGTTGCCATGGGATGCTTTTTGCCGGGGAATCATAATACAGAAAGGAATGATTCCGTTGAACTATGGCATCAAGAAACATGCGTTCAGGCCTGCTCAGAAAAACGGGAACGATTCTGAACGGATCCTCCGTGCCTTCGCCTTTATGCAGGAGGAGGCGCTGCACAGGGAGCTTGCCACAACCCCAAATGGACTGACAGGGGAAGAAGCGGCAGCAAGGCTCCATGCATATGGTAAAAACGCCATCACGGTGGGCAACAAAAACACGGTGTTGCACAGGTTGCGGGAAGCGGTCATCAATCCCTTTAACGCGATATTGCTGATCGTCGCAGTCATTACCTATTTTACGGACGTGGTCGCCTCCCACAAGCCTGATTACCTGACGGTGACGATCATCGTCTCTTTGGTGCTGATCTCCAGCCTGGTGGCGTTCGTGCAGAGCCAGCGTTCCAACGCGGCGACGGAAAAGCTGGCAAACATGATTTCAAACAAGGCGCACGTCTTGCGGGATGGACAGCTGGTCGAACTGCCCATGGATGAACTGGTTCCGGGGGACGTCGTGCGGCTCTCCGCCGGTGATATGCTCCCGGCGGATGTCCGATTCCTCTCCACGAAGGACACCTTCGTCGCCCAGTCCGCCCTGACCGGAGAATCCAACCCGGTGGAAAAGTTCAGCGACATCCGCAATCAAAAGGACGATACTTTGACCGACCTTGCGAACATCGGTTTTATGGGTTCGAACGTCGTCAGCGGCAGCGCGACGGCGGTGATCCTTCTGACAGGGAATGACACATACTTCGGCTCGATGGCGAAAACCCTGTCCGGAGACAAGGCGCAAACCAGCTTCGAGCGCGGCGTGTCCTCCGTCAGCAGGCTGCTGGTTCGGATGATGCTGGTGATGGTACCCGTCGTGTTCTTGATCAACGGCGCGGCTAAGGGGGACTGGGCTTCGGCGCTGTTGTTTGCGGTCAGCGTCGCGGCAGGGCTCACGCCGGAAATGCTCCCCGTCATTATGACATCCACCCTGGCAAAGGGCGCTGTGTCCATGTCCAAGCACAAGGTCATTGTCCGCACCTTGGGCGCGATTCAGACCTTCGGCGAGATGGACGTGCTCTGCACCGACAAGACGGGCACCCTGACCGAAGACAAGGTCGTGCTGGAAAAATACATGAACATCCACGGCGAGGACGACACCCGAATCCTTCGCCATGCGTACTTGAACAGCAGCTTCCAGACCGGGTTGAAGAACCTCATTGATCTCGCCATTATCAACAGGGCGAAAAAATACGGACTTGACGACCTGCTGGGCAACTACACCCTGGTGGACGAGATTCCTTTCGACTTTTCCCGCCGCAGGATGAGCGTGGTGCTCATCGACCAAAGCGGCAAGCGCCAGCTGATCACAAAGGGCGCAGTGGAAGAGATGGTCGCGGTCTGCTCCTTTGTGGAGCTGAACGGGAAAGTCGTCCCCATGGATGACGAAGCCAGGGCCTTTGCCCTGAAAACCTATCAAAAGTACAATGCGGACGGCCTGCGCATGATCGCCGTCGCCCAAAAGAACGAGGTTCCGGGCAGCGGCGTGTTCACCGTCGACCACGAGAAGGACATGGTGCTCATCGGATTTGTAGGATTCCTGGATCCGCCGAAGGAAAGCGCGAAAGCCGCCATTATGGCCCTGCGGGAACACGGGGTCCGGTCGGTGGTGCTGACGGGGGACAGCGAAGGCGTCGCCGCCAAGGTGTGCCGAAAGGTCGGTGTGGATACCACCCGGTTGATCACTGGTCGGGAATTGGATGCGATGGACGACGCGGAGCTTCTGGAAGCGGTCAAGACCTGCGACCTTTTTGCCAAGCTCTCCCCAACGCAAAAAGAACGGGTGGTGCGGGCGTTCCAGGCGGCCGGTCATACCGTGGGCTATATGGGCGACGGGATCAACGACGCGCCGCCGATGCGCCAGGCGGACGTGGGGATTTCCGTGGACAGCGCGGTGGACATCGCCAAGGAAACGGCGGATATCATCCTGCTGAAAAAGGACCTGATGGTGCTGGAAGAGGGCGTGATCGAAGGCCGCCGCACCTTTGGAAACATCGTCAAATACATCAAGATGGCGGCGAGCGGGAATTTCGGGAACATGATCTCCGTCATCGTGGCGAGCATTTTTCTGCCGTTCCTGCCGATGCTGCCCGTCCAGATTCTGGTCCAGAACCTGCTTTGCGATTTTTCTCAGATGGGGATTCCCTTCGACAGCGTAGACCCCGAGTACATCAAAAAGCCCCGAAAGTGGGATACGGGCTCCATCCGGTCCTTCATGGCCTACATGGGGCCGCTCAGCTCCGTGTTCGACTTGTTGTGTTTCGCTATCATGTGGTGGATCATCGGCGCGAACACAAGGGAACTTGCCCCGTTGTTCCAGAGCGGATGGTTCGTTTTCGGAACGGTTTCCCAGGTGCTGGTCATCCACATGATACGCACAGGGAAGCTGCCCTTCCTGCAGAGCAAGCCTTCGGCTTCTTTGTTGGCATCCACGTTTGTTGTCGCCGCCATCGCGGTATTTGTGGGGTTTAGCGAACTCTCCGTCGGGATCGACATGATGCCCCTGCCGGTTTCCTTCGTATCCTGGTTGGCGCTCATCCTTTTCGGCTATTTCCTCTGTGCGCAGCTCATCAAGAGGATCTATATCCAAAGGCGCGGCGAATGGCTGTAAAGTTGCGGCGGACGACAAAACGGTAAGATTCGCCTGATCTTGAATCAAGACATAATAAGTAAAAAAACAGGAAGCGGCGGACCGCTTCCTGTTTTTTGCCGTGAAACGAAACCGGGCATCCACCGGGCATCTGTGTAAAGAATCAATAGCTCAGGCCAATGGATTTGAGCACGTCCTCAAGAAACAGCATGGCGCTTGGCACTTCGATGTCCATCATAAGCAGGATGGAAATGCCCAGCGCAAGGACGAACAGCACCAAAAAGGCCGCGATTACGGTCCGCTGCTTCTGCTGGATCAAGGGAGCGAGGTCAAAAAGGGCGATAGCCGCGAAGACGGAAAGCAGAACCAGCATCCTTTAAGCCTCCTTTGCCGCTACGGGGAGTTTTCGTGCCTTTGCGACGAGCAACGTCAGGAAAGGCACGAGGATTTCAAAGAATGTCCAAAGGAATGGGGTGATTTTTTGAGCGTGATCCGCGTGTTTCGCCATATTGGGGAAAAGGGTCAGCCCGTAAGCGACCATCAGAGCGCCGGTGATCGCAACAAGGCGGCGGTAATTCTTTGTTTCAAACAATTGTGCTACGCAAAGCACAGTGACATAATAGAGCACCGCGATCTTGTAAAAGAGCAGAATGACCAGAATGATGGAAAAGAGTATTTCCATGCGGCTGAGCGCTTCCCCGAGGCGCACCATCCGCAGGGTGACGAGGGAAGGCTGGGCAAAGAGGCTGATCGTGTTCCCCAGTACGGTGAGGTCCCGCAACACCACCACCAACACGGTCAACGCGCCCAAAAGAAACCCGCCGAACATGTATTTTAACGAGCCCTTTCGAGTCAGTTTGACATTCGGGTTAAACATCGTGATGATCACGAGCTCTCCAAAGGGAATGGTGGAGATGATATGAACGCCCTGGACGTACTTCATCACGGGCTGGTCCATCATCGGAAAGAGGTTCTGCAAGTCGATCTGGTTCGCGGTAAGCATCAGCGTCACAATCACGATCGGGATGATGGCGAAGGTAAACAGCGCACTGGGCCAGGTGACGGATTTGATCCCATGGCGCACCGCGTAAGCACACACCACCGCGCACATGATCGCCAGAGTGACAACGGGCATTTCGCCCATGATGGCCATCTTTGAGGTTTCGGCCATGTCGATGAGGTTGACGGAGGCCAGCGTCAGAAAGTGCCAAAGATACATCGCGCCCAGGATTTTCCCCACCACCGGACCGTAAACCTCTTTGAGGATCTGAATCAGGTTTTTGCCGGGAAAGGTAAGCATCAGTTCCCGATAGATCCAAATCAAAGGCAGGCAAAGAACAGTTCCGATCAAAACCACGATCCAGGAATCCTGAAGGGTGACCGATAACAGGAAGGACGTGAGTAGCGAGGATGCCTGGATGAAACAGGCTATCGTCAGCATCAACCGGGTGCCGGAAATCTGCCCCTTGTCAATTGTCATGGTTGCGCTCCTTCATCTTCAGGGATTCGATCACCTTGCCGGTGCTGGGAATGGTCGCCTTTACTTCCACATCCAACTGAATGCCCGCAAACACATCGTCCCAATGCTCGCGCATCTTTCGCCATTCCTTGGGGAAGCGGCGGTGCGTCATCACCCCGAATCGATAGATGTCCGCCCGCATGTGCTGGGCGATTATAAAGGTATCCTCGATCCTCTGCCGGATCGCATGCTGGGAAAGCTCGATCAGATGATCGATCAGCTCCACGGGGTTCATTTCGCTGTATCCGTACAGTTCATTGATGGTAAGGGTGGCGCTGACGGACAATTTCACCGCCACCCCGCCATCTTCCCGCAGCTTCAGCGTCTTTTTTGTGTCCAGCTCGTCGATGATGAAGGCTGCCTTGCCTGCGTCGTCCTTTGCGACGACGCCGCTGTTTTTGACTTCGCCCATGGCCCAGATGTAGCCCAGGGTTTCCTCGTTGGTCAGGCGGCCGATCATTTTGCCGTCCTGAAACACCGCCATACCGGTGATTTTAATGATATCCTGGCCCTCCTCCTCGACGATTTCTGCCATCGAAGCGATGGGGGAAGAACTTTCGTCCAGCAGCCTGGAGGCAAAATCCAGAAGGCGGATCCGGTATTCGATGGAAGTGGATGCCTGCCTTTCCAACACATCCGCCAGAAAGAGCCCGGAAATCTTGTTCTGGTCCATCTCGACGGAAAGGAGTTCTTCGGCATCTCCGTCCACGATGAGAATCGGGACTTCCATGCGCCCCTCCAGATCCCGGACAAAAAGGTCGATTTTATCGGCGATGCCTTCTTCTGCAAGGGCAGAGCCGATCAAGATGACCTGGTTGTGCTGCATAAAGATCTTTCGGCTGCCATCGCGGTTAAAATCCGCGATGGCTTCTGCAACCGTTCCCCTTTGCGTCTTCAGCAAAACGGTGGTGCTGTCCGCGGAACTGGAGCCGGAATCGCCGCTGGAGGCGGCCTGGGTTTTTGCGACCTGGAAGACGATGTTCATCTTTTCCGGGTCATCCGACGTATCCAAACCCACGCCGGTGACGATGAAGAGGGCATCGATCTCATCTCCTCCCCAGCAGCCAACAAGCAGCAAGGCCAGCAGAATCAGCCAGAACGAAACAAGGATCCTTCGCGTCAACGCCTTTTTGCTCATGTTCCCTCCTCAAGATCGTCGTCTTCCATGGAGTAGGGCCTTAACGGGGGGATGAAGAATCTGCGGCGGGTGAGATCGCCTTTGGCAATGTATTTCGGCCGCATGACCATGCTCCAAAGGGGCATGCGGACGATGGAATCCTGAAGGTTTCTCGTGATCGCGAAGCCGTCAAAATACGGCACGCCAAAGGAAGTCAGGGTGGAAAGGTGAATCAGCATCGCCAAAAACCCCAAAGACAAGCCGTAAAAACCCGTCCCTGCCGAAAGAAACAACATGATGAAGCGCAGGATGGAACTAGATTCGTTCTGCATGGGAACGAGAAAGCCCGCCACCGCGGTGATGGCGATGGCGATGACGATGGGCGCGCTGACGACGCCGGCGGAAACCGCCGCGTCACCCATGATGAGCGCACCGACGATGCTGATGGCCTGACCCACCGGGTGCGGCAGGCGGATTCCGCCTTCGCGCAGGAGTTCATACGCAAAAACCATGACCAGCGCTTCTATGAACACCGGGAAGGGGGTGCCCTCCCGGGCGTTGGCGATGGTAAACAGCAGCGTTGTGGGAATCAGCTCCTGATGGTAACTGGTCAGTGCGACGTAAATGCCGGGGCCAAAAACGGAAAGGAGAAAAGCCAGATACCGCAGCATGCGGATGATGTTCGCATAGATCGTGCGCGTGTAATAATCTTCTGCGGTCTGAAAGCTCTCGATAAACAGCATCGGCGCGGTAAGCACAAACGGAGTCCCGTCCACGATGATGGCGACGCGGCCTTCCAGCACCCGCGACGCGATCACGTCCGGCTTTTCGCTGTATCCCACCGTCGGGAAGGGGGAAAAGGGCGCGTCTTCGATGTACTCCTCGATGTTTCCGGAATCGAGGATGGAGTCGATGTCCAGCTGTTTGATCCTGAACTTCACTTCGTCGACGACTTTGGTATTGGCCACGCCTTCAAGATACATGAGGCATACGCCGGTTTTGGTCTTCTTCCCGACGGTGAGCATGTCGGCGCGGAGCTTGCCGGTCTTGATTCTGCGGCGGATCAGGGCGGTGTTTGTGCGCAAATTTTCGGTGAAGCCTTCCCTGGGGCCGCGAACCACCGATTCCGAAGGAGGTTCCGCAACGCTGCGCTGATCCCATCCCTTGGCGCTGATGATCAGACCCGTCGGGCAGCCGTTGATCAGCAGGGCTACGTCGCCGGAAAGGCATCCGCCTGCAAGTTCGTTGATGGTTTGGACGGACTCGGTGTCCGCAGAACACATAACCTCTTGGCAAAGGATCTCGACGAGCTCCCTCCTAAGAAGCGCCCGCTCGCACGACTGCCTCCAGTTGACGATGGGCCGAAGGATGGTGTCCGAGATGACAGTGCCGTCCACCAGCCCGTCGAAATAGACGAGAACGCCGGAATAGCGGCTGTCCTCGCCAAAACGGAAAAAATGGATCTTCAGATCGCTGCCAGTTCCCAGAAGTTGCTTGAGCTCCTCCAGGTTTTTGGAAAGCGATTCCACGATCTCGGGCTGCCGCTGCTCCTCGTCGCCGCTATTGCTTTGATGGCGCTTGGAATCGTTGATATAGCGCAGTTTTCTTGCGAAAAAATCAAATAGCATCCGTTGACTTCCCTCTTCGCCGGTTTAGTTGGTAGTTTATACTGCTTTTCCAAGACTTATGTACGACCTTCCCGGCAGCGGACAGGAGACGCGGAAACGGCTAAAGTTCCGGCGCGGGAATTGCCACAAAAGCCATGGTCAAGGCGGCTGCCTTGCCATGGCTTTTGTGGCAGGATTGATTCACCGGTCGCTGGGAAAAGAGAAGTGGTTGCGCTGGTATCGGATGAGTCCTTCAGCCTGCATTCTGCTCAGTTCGCTGGACATCGCGCTCCTGTCCACGCAAAGGTAGTCGGCCAGCTCTTGACGGTTAAAGGGAATGTCGAACTCCTTGGACCCTTGCAAAAACGCCTGATCCGAAAGGTAGGAAAGCAGTTTTTCCCGGGTCGTCCGCTTGGACAGATGATCGATTTTTCGGTTGAGCAGGATGTTTTTGGATGCCATGATGAAAAGCAGGTTTTCGACCAGCCTCGTGTGAAAATCGCAGACCTGCGGGCAGATCCCTGTGATCCGGCCGCAGTCCAACCAGAGGATCTCGCTTTCGGTGAGGCTGACGACATTGATGGGGATCGGCAACTCCCTGCGGAAGGCGTAGGCTTCGGCAAACATGTCCCCCGGAAGGAGATCCGCAATGATGGTGCGATTGCCCATATAATCGTCCTTTGTGATCTGGGCCTGCCCCGAAAGCACGACCCCCAGCTCCGAAACCCTCTCGCCTTCGCAAAGGATGAGGCCCTGCCTTGCGTGCCGGGTTCTGCGGGCGTTCAAGCAGTCCAGCATAAAGGGCAGATCCTTGGGGTCCATGCCGCGAAAAAGCAAAGAGTTGCAAAGAACGGGCAAAAATCCTTCCATTGGCAGCTCCTTTGTTGTAAATACAATGGATTGTTCAGGTCAAGTATGGTATAGTTCAATCAGGAAAACAAGAAAGGGAAAAATCTGAAATGATTCGAAGGATTATTGATATAAACGAAGAAAAATGTAATGGATGCGGTCTTTGTGTCACAGCCTGCCACGAAGGGGCTATCGGCATCGTCGGTGGAAAGGCGAAACTGCTGCGGGACGATTATTGCGACGGGCTGGGGGACTGCCTTCCCGTTTGCCCCACCGGAGCGATCAGCTTTGTGGAAAGGGAGGCCGCGCCCTTTGACAAGGAAGCCGTGCTGAAAAACGCTGCAAAGAAGGCAGCGGGCTGCCCGTCTTCCGCCTGTGCGGCCATGAACCGGGCCGCAAGCATCCAGAAAAAGGGCGAATCCCTTCGCGAGGATGCGGACTATGCCCAGAGCGAGCTGGGGCAGTGGCCTGTGCAGATCAAGCTTGTGCCTGTCAACGCCCCGTATTTGGACGGGGCGAACCTTTTGATCGCTGCCGATTGCACGGCGTATGCCTATGCCGCCTTCCACAAAAAATTCATGCGGAACCGGATCACGTTGATCGGTTGCCCCAAGCTGGACGAAACGGATTATTCGGAAAAGCTTTCGGAACTGATCAAAAACAACAATATTAAGAGTGTCAAGGTGGTGCGCATGGAGGTTCCCTGCTGCTCCGGAATCGAGAGGGCAGTCAGGCAAGCGCTTGCTGCCAGCGGAAAGACCATTCCCTGGCAGGTCGTGGTCATTACCAGGGATGGAATAGCAATCGAAGATTAGGGGTAATGGTAAAGGCGGAAAAGCACCCAAACCCATCGACCCTAAAATAGATCGGACGCTTTGCGATTCTGCGCGGCAGATGGCGCCCGGCTCACTTCCGGGGAGGGTTCCATCTTGAAGCATGAGGAAGCGGCGACGATGCTCCGGGATGATGCGGAAAACGGAAAGAACATCCCCGAAGCGGGAGAATCCCCGGTACTTGCGTAAAAGATACTTGCCTATGGCTGTTAGCCGTCGAACATATAGTTGACGGTTGTTATAAACAATAAATAAGAAAAGGAAGGCCAGAAAGATGAAGGTAGAAATAGACAGAGACGGATGCATCGGGTGCGGGCTTTGCGCCGCAACCTGCCCGGATATTTTCCGGATGGACGACGATGGCAAGGCTGAGGTCTATCACCAGCCGGAGGATGCAAGCGAAGAAGAATGCGCTGTCGAGGCGGCGGACGCCTGCCCGGTGAGCGTCATCAGCACAGACTGAACGCAGCGCGCGTTCCGTAAAACAAAAGAGCCAGCTTCATAGCTGGCTTTTTTGTTGATGCCGGCAGCTGCCGGGCTGATGGACAAGAAGGTCAAATCAGGGCCGCGAGCACGTTCGCCTTGGTGACGATTCCCATCAGGCGATTCCCGTCGTCCACCACAGCGATGGGATAGCTGGCTTCTGCCGCAGTGGGCATGATCTCCGCCACGAGGGAATCGGGCTGGCAGACGGGGATGTCCTTCTGCATGACTTCCGCCACGGCGATCTTTTCGTTGTGGGCGCGCAGAGCCTCGTTGATGGGCAGTATCCCGCAAAGGCGCAGCTTGTCGTCCACCACATAGACGGTGGAAAGGCCGTTTTTCCGCATTTCCCCCAGGGCGAAAGCGGGGCTGTCCGTAACGCGGATGATGCTGGCCGGGGTGATCATCACGTTTCTTGCGGAAAGCACCTTGGATTTGTCCGCGCTCTCGATGAAGCGTTGCACGTAATCGTCCGCGGGGTTCGCGCTCATCTGTTCGGGCGTGTCGATCTGGATCACCTTGCCATCCCGCATGATTGCCACGGTATCCCCGAGCTTAAAGGCCTCGTCGATGTCGTGGGTGATGAAAACCACGGTTTTCTCCAGCCTGCGCTGGATCTGCAGCAGCTCAAACTGCATGTCCCTTCTGACCAGAGGGTCCAAGGCGGAAAAAGGCTCGTCCATCAGCAGCACTTCGGGGTCGCTTGCCAGGGCGCGGGCGATCCCCACGCGCTGCCGCATTCCGCCAGAAAGGCTTTCGCAAGGCTGGTTTTCCCATCCCTCGAGGCCGACCATGGCGATGACCTCTTTTGCCTTTCTTTCCCGCTCTTCTTTGGGAATCCCCCGGACCTCAAGGCCGTAGGCGACGTTCCCCAGGACGTTCCGGTGGCTCATCAGCCCAAAGGATTGAAAAACCATCGAAATCTTCTTCCGCCGGAAGTCAAGAAGCTCTTTGGTGCCAAACTTCATCAGGTCTTGTCCTTCGAAGAAGATCTGGCCGCTGGTGGGCTTGTTGAGTCGGTTTAGGCAGCGGACAATCGTAGATTTCCCCGAGCCGGAAAGGCCGATGATCACGAAGATTTCGCCGCGCTTGATTTTGAAGTTGACGTCCCAAAGCGCGACGGTCGCGCCGGTTTTTCTGTAAACCTCGTCCTTTTCTGCGCCGGCTTTCATCATTCTTGCGGCTTCTGCTTTGTTCGGGCCGTAGAGCTTGGAAACGCCCTTCACTTCGATAATATAATCGCTTTTTTCAGGCATTCTGCTCGTCCCCCTTCTGTGCAGCGGCGCTTTTTTGGGCTTTTTTCAAGGTGAGTTTCGGGAATGAGAGGAAGCGCCGTTCCTTTGGCTCGGTCTTCTTATTGTTTCCGTGCCAGCCCTGGGTCAACCTGTCCAGCAACACGGCAAGGATGACGACGGAAATCCCCGAAATCAGTCCCCGTCCGATCTCGGTCCTGTTCACGGCGATCAGCACCTCGTTGCCCAAGCCCCTGGCGCCGATCATGGAGCAGGTGACCACCATCGCCATAGCCATCATCAGGGTCTGGTTCACGCCGGTCATGATGGTGGGCATCGCCTGGGGGATTTGGACCTTGATCAGGGCCTGCATTCTGGTGGAGCCAAAGGCCTTTGCGGCTTCGACCACCTCGGTATCCACCTGGCGGATTCCCAGACTGGTGAGCCGGATGACCGGGACGATGGCGTAAATCACCGTGGCGATGACCGCGGAAGCGGAACCCATGCCGAAAAACAGCAACGCCGGGATCAGATAGACGAATACGGGCATGGTCTGCATCGTGTCCATAATGGGGCGCACGATGTTGTTCGCCCGTTCGGAACCGGAAATGAGTATCCCGAGGGGGAAGCCGAGCACCAGGGCGATGATCACGCTGGCGATGACGATGGAAAGCGTCATGAGCATCAGCTCCCACAGCCCGACAACGCCGATAAAGAAGAGCATTGCGGCGTAAAGAATGCCGCTGGTAAACTTGCCCCGTGCTTTCCCCCCCAGGGCAAACACAAGGGCGATGAGCACAATCCAGGGAATGTAGTTGAGCAAACTGTTGATGCCATTGACGAAGCTGGTCAGGCCAGCTCCGATGATATCTTCAAAGAACCAGGAGGCGTCTGCAGCGAAGGAACGCGTGGCCTTGTCGATGGCGTTGACGTCCGGCTTTGCCACAAAGGGGAATTCGAAAAGCCAGTTCATCGGTCGTTCACCTCGGTTCCGAAAAAGTGGAGGTTATCGCTATTCAAGGAAGTATTCATTAATCTATTACACCTCTCACAATCCGGCCTTCAGGACTTCGGCCTGTTCAGGGGTCAGCCACTCCTCGATCAGCTCGGGGTGGTTCTGCAGGAACCATTTTGCGGTTGCCTTGTAATCGTCCCCTGTTTGCTGGATATGAGCCAGCGCTTCACTGGTCAGGGCGGAGGAGGTGCGGTATTTTTTCAGGAATTCGCAGAATTCCGGATTGGACTGATAGAATTCGTTGCTGACGCAGACCGTCACCCTGATGGGCGGGCATTCCGTCCTGCCTTCCTTATAAGCCTCTTCCCCCTCGTAGGGCGCATCCTCCAGCAGGACGAAGTCATACATGCCCATCAGCCAGGTGGGCTCCCAGTAATACGTCACGATGGGGATGCCCTTGTCCCAGGCGGATACAATCGCGGCGTTCAAGGCTGCGTCGCTGCCCGGAAGGACGTAGTTGTAGTATTCATCAAGGCCGTAGTATTCCACCTTTTTGCCCATGATCTCGGTGATGTCCCATCCGGGAATACCGCCGTAAATCCGCCCCTTTCCGGGGGATTCCAAGTCCGGGAAGAGGTGGGCGTATTTTGCCAGGTCTTCAACGGTTTTGAGATCCGGCGCGCTGGCTTCGATACCCCGCTCGGGATCGCCTTCGATCACATACCGCGGGACATAAAAGCCCTGGTAGTTGTCGTCGAAGTTGACGCTCAGTTCCTGATACGCCCCGCTCTCAATATCCGAAGCATAGGTCGCCAGGTTGTCCGACCACATTTCCATGTGAACGTCGATCTCGTTTTTCTTCAGGGCCTCCGAGGTGATGGGGGTGGAGCCGGAGACCTCCTCCCAGGTGTAGCCAAAGACGATTTCCGCCACCGTCCCCGCCACTGCGTTGTGGAAGAGAATCGAATCCCAGCCGACATCGGCAAAGACGAGGTGGGTCTTTTCCGCGACTTCGCCCTCCCCTTGGTTGGAGGACGAGCCGCAACCGGTGAACGCAATAACGAGCAAAAGCGCAAGCAGGATCGCAGTTGCTTTCTTCATTGGTTTGCTCCTTTCACATCTGAATCGAGTGTTTATGCACAACAAAATCACTGCAGCCGGAACGGGAGTGGAATTTCGGCGCAGCGATATCAGGGAATCGATATTCGGTTCCAAGATGGATGACAAAGCCAGAAAAAACCAAGTTCAAACAGGAGCAATACAGAGGTTGCACACTCCGAACGGTTGCACACCAGGGGCGCTTTTTGCAAGAACGCTGGCTTTGCCTGCATGCTGGGCCTGTTCGCTTCCGTTCACGGTTGTGACAACTCAATACTAGCATAGGAGTTGGTATCTGTCAAACGGAAGCTGGCGCAAAGATCGGAGAATCTTAGCAATAAACAGCGATAGAGGACGCAAAACCAAGATTATTTCTGGATTATTTTGTAATCCGCCAGGTGTTTATGGCTTGATTCGCCTGTTTGGGCCTAATTTGGGGATATGTGGGAACCCCCGATTGACCGGTGCGTTCAGTTTGCCCGACAATCGCCTGTTTGATCATATTGTTTCCCGCCAATGACCCAATTTAATAGAGTTTTCAAGGGCAGCGCTGCTATGCTTGCCAGCAAAGGTCAGGTGGAAGACAACGTAGTTCGCTGGCGGCTTGCCCTTTTGATCGGTTTGTACTTTGAGCAGAAGCGTGCTGCTCTTTGGGTGTCCAGAGGATTCCCAAAGGCCGCATACTGTAAAAGACTTCCTCCAGGGGGGCTGCTGGCAATACATTCCAAATACCTTTGCAAAAAAGCACAACGACTGGCGGGTACATCAAGCCGGATGACCTTCCGCCGGGCATGCATCGCGATATTTTTCGAGGCCCCGGGGAAGGAGAGAAGGTGCCGATCAGACGCCAAAAGAGGCGGTTTGCTAGAATCAAACAGGGATCAATCCATATTTTTATATACCTTATATATAATTCTATAGTTCGCACCGATAGTTCGACAAAAATCAGATCATTCTTCATACTACGGTTGACTTAGAAGGATTGAGAAGTTATATTTGAATGTGAGTCTGAGAATTCATTATCGTAGTTTCATTGGATTCATCAATCATCAATCTATTGTAAGGCAGGTGTAGTTGTTTGAAAGCCCTAACCTTCAAGGGGGGCGTTCACCCTCTGCGTAAGCAGCACGAGGGAAAACCCCTCTCTAAGGATGCGGCACTGCGCGAGTTTTCGCCGGCGGTGGTCGTCATCCCGATGTCTCAGCACATCGGCGCGCCATGCAAACCCTGCGTGGCCGTGGGTGATCGCGTTTTGCTCGGTCAGCTGATCGGCGAACCGGGCGGATTCGTTTCTTCGCCTATCCATGCCAGTGTTTCCGGCAAGGTCATTGCAGTTGAACCGCGCCCCCATGTCAACGGAACCAATGTGCTGTCCGTTGTGATCGAAAACGACGGCAAAGACGAACTGGACCCTTCGGTACAACCCAAAGGTACCCTCGATTCTCTCTCTCCGGATGAAATTAAAAAGATAATTCTGGAAGCCGGTATCGCCGGCATGGGCGGAGCCGCGTTCCCCGCCCACGTCAAGTATGCCATCAAGCCCGATCAGAAGGTCGACTATCTGATCCTAAACGGCGCGGAGTGTGAGCCTTTCCTGACCAGCGACCACCGGATGATGCTGGAGCACAGCGAAAAGATCGCCCTGGGTGCCGCCCTTTTGAAGAAGGCCGCCGGCGCCCCCGTGTGCATCATCGGGATCGAGAACAACAAGCCCGACGCCATCAAGGCCATGAAAGAGGCCGTGGAAGGGTACGAAGGCATTTCTGTTGCCGAGCTGCAGACCAAGTACCCCCAAGGCGGTGAAAAACAACTGATCAACGCCGTAACGGGGCGCGAAGTTCCCCGCGGCGGGCTGCCCATTGCGGCGGGCTGCATCGTTTCCAACGTTTCTACGGCGGCTGCTGTGGCGGACGCGGTCACGACGGGAATGCCCCTCGTGCGCCGGGCGGTGACGGTCACCGGCTCGGTCAGGAAGCCGTCCAACCTCGTCGTGCCCTGCGGAACGCTGTATACCGATCTGTTTGAGGCATGCGGCGGTTACGAAGGCGAAGTCGCCAAGATCATCAGCGGCGGACCCATGATGGGCCTTGCTGTGGCGGATCCCGCGATCCCCACCACAAAGGGAACCTCGGGCATCACCGTTTTCTCCACGAAGGACTACAAGCCCGTCGTCGAAGCGAACTGCATCCGCTGCGGCCGTTGTGTGGATGTCTGCCCGGTGGGGCTGGAACCGTACGCCCTCAACGCCGCGGCGCTCAGGTCGAATGTTGACGTTTTGCAGGAAAAGGATGCATTGAGCTGCATCAACTGCGGTTGCTGCACCTATGTCTGCCCGGCAAAACGCGATCTCGCTCAGTCCATCGCCCTTGGCAAGAAGATCATCGCCAAGGCGACGAAGAAATAAGGGGGTATGAGAGATGGACAAGCTTCTTCACGTTTCGGCGTCCCCTCATATTCGCGACGCAAGAACGACCCAGAGCCTGATGGGCGACGTGCTCATCGCGCTGATGCCCGCAGGGATAGCAGGCGTGTATTTCTTCGGCCTGAACGCGCTGATTCTGATCGCGGTGGGCGTGATATCCGCGGTGGCGGCCGAATTTTTGTGCCAGAAGGCTGCCAGGCATTCGGTGACGGTAACGGACCTTTCCGCCGCTGTGACCGGTTTGCTCCTGGCCTATAACGTTCCCGCCACAGCCGAATGGTGGCAGGTGATGATCGGCTCGGTGTTTGCCATCGTCGTCGTCAAGCAGCTGTTCGGCGGGCTGGGCTTCAACATCGTCAACCCCGCGCTGGCCGCCCGTGCCGTTCTGCAGGCTTCCTGGGTGGGCAGCATCAGCATCTTCCAGCTGGACGGCGTCACCGCCGCAACCCCGCTTTCCCAGCTCAAATCCAGCGGTGCCACCACCGCTTCCCTGATGGATATGTTCCTCGGCAACACCGCCGGCTGCATCGGCGAGGTCAGTGCGCTGCTGCTCATCCTGGGCGGCGTGTACCTGCTCTGCCGCAGGGTGATCAAGTGGCATGTTCCCGTGTCGTACATCGGCACTGTTGCCGTGTTTATGGCTGTTTACGCCCTGGCCACCGGAAAGTCGATGGACGGCTTCGTTCTGCCCCATATCCTCGGCGGCGGGCTGATCCTCGGCGCGTTCTTCATGGCCACCGACTATGTCACCCGTCCGATAACGGGACTGGGCCAGATCATCTTCGGCGTGGGCGCGGGCATTCTGACCAGTGTGATCCGCCTGTGGGGCGGTTATCCGGAGGGCGTCTCCTATTCCATCCTGCTGATGAACCTGGCGACCCCCTTGATCGACAAGGCCACCAAGCCCCGCATTTATGGAAGCGAGGTGAAGTCCAATGCGTGAATACAGAACATTGGGACTGCGCCTGATGGTCATTTGCCTGGTCGCCGTGATGGCGCTGGCAGCGGTCAACGAACTGACCGCACCGATCATTGAAGCGCAAAAGGGCGGTGGCCCGAGCGCGGGCGAAGGCACCATTACCGCGTCTGCTGTCGGTTTCTCCGGCGCGGAAGTGAGCGTCACCGTAACCTTTAACAGCGACGGCACCATCGCCGCCGTGACTGCGGACCTTTCCACCCAGACCCCCGGCATCGGCGATCAGGCCGGCAAGCCGGAGTATTTGGACCAGTTTGTAGGCAAGACCAGCGCGGACGGGGTGGACACCATCTCCGGCGCGACGTACAGCTCCGCCGCCGTCATCGAGGCGATCAACAACGCCTGTGCGCAGTTCGCTTCCGGTGGCGCTGCTACGAACAACGTGATCACCGAAACCGCCGCGGGCTTCTCCGGCGCGGAGGTGAGCGTCACCGTAACCTTTAACAGCGACGGCACCATCGCCGCCGTGACTGCGGACCTTTCCACCCAGACCCCCGGCATCGGCGATCAGGCCGGCAAGCCGGAGTTCCTGGACCAGTTCGTGGGCAAAACCAGCGCGGACGGGGTGGACACCATCTCCGGCGCGACGTACAGCTGTGCCGCCGTCATCGAGGCGATCAACAACGCCTGCGCGAAGTTCGCTGCCGGCGGTTCCGGCGGCGCAGCGGGCAACGAGATCACCGAAACCGCCGCGGGCTTCTCCAACGCGGAAGTGAGCGTCACCGTAACCTTTAACGAGGACGGCACCATCGCCGCCGTGACGGCGGACCTTTCCACCCAGACCCCCGGCATCGGCGATCAGGCCGGCAAGCCGGAGTTCTTGGACCAGTTCGTGGGCAAAACCAGTGCGGACGGGGTGGACACCATCGCCGGCGCGACGTACAGCTCTGCCGCCGTCATCGAGGCGATCAACAACGCCTGTGCGAAATTCAACGGCAACTGAGGAAGGAGGGGATATCCTTTGAAAGAATCAACCAATAAAACCGGGCTCGGAAGGATCTTCATGACCGGCATCATCGCCGAGAACCCCACCTTCCGCCTCGTGCTGGGGACCTGCCCCACCCTTGCGACCACCATATCCCTCATCAACGGTTTTTCGATGGGCATCGCCACCATGTTTGTTCTCATCGGATCGAACGTGGTGATCTCGCTGCTCAAAAACTTCATTCCCGACAAGGTGCGCATCCCGGCGTATATCGTCGTCATCGCCTCCTTCGTCACCATCGTGCAGATGGTCATGCAGGCGTTCTTCCTGGATCTTTACAAGGCGTTGGGCGTGTTCATACCCCTGATCGTCGTGAACTGCATCATCCTTGCAAGGGCGGAATCCTTTGCGGGGAAGGAAGAAAACAGCCTCGCCGCATCCGCTGTCGACGGGTTGGGAATGGGCGTCGGCTTCACGCTGGCCCTTTCCATCATGGGCGCCTTCCGCGAGATCATCGGCTCCGGAACGCTCCTGGGCAACCCGATTTTGGGCGAGGGTTTCGCCGCGAACGCCTTCAAGCTCTTTGCGACCCCCGCGGGCGGGTTCTTCACCTTTGGGCTGTTTTTGGCGCTGTTCAACCTCGTCTTTGCAAGAATCGACTCCAAGAGAAAAGCGCGTAAGGAGGGAGTTTAATTGTCTATCGAATCCGCAACCGGGATCGCGAAAATCGTCCTGATCCTTCTGAACGCGATACTGTGCAACAACGTGCTGCTGGTGCAGTTTCAGGGCATCTGCCCCTTCCTCGGCGTTTCCAGGAGGGTCGAAACCGCGACGGGAATGGGCCTGGCGGTCACCTTCGTCATGGCTCTGGCCGCCCTGGTCACCTGGGTGGTGCAAAAGCTCATCCTGGATACCCTGGGACTTGAGTACCTGCAGACCCTGACCTTCATCCTGGTGATTGCGGCGCTGGTGCAGTTTGTTGAAATGTTCCTTCAAAAGAGCAGCCCGACGCTGTATCAGTCCCTGGGTGTCTATCTGCCCCTGATCACCACCAACTGCGCCGTGCTCGGCGTGACCATCATCAACATCAACTCCGGATACGGCCTTGGCACCGCCATCATCAACGCGGTGGGGACCGCTCTCGGATTTACCCTGGCGATCGTCCTTCTGGCGGGAATCCGTGAGCGCATGGAGCTTGGCAATACGCCGAAACACCTGCGGGGGTTCTCGATCTCGCTGATCACCGCCGGTCTGATGGCGATTGCGTTCATGGGCTTCACCGGCCTGATCACCAGATAGGGGGCGGCGTAAATGAACATTATGAATATTGTGATCCCTGGCCTGATTGTGGGCGGCATGGGACTTTTGTTCGGACTTGTGCTGGCGTTCGCGTCCAAGAAGTTCAGCATCGAAAAGGACGAGAGGATTAAGCTTGTCCGCGAAGCGCTGCCCGGTGCGAACTGCGGCGCCTGCGGCTTCGCCGGGTGCAACGCTTTCGCGGAAGCGGTGGTCAAGGGCGAGGCGTCCGTCAACGGTTGCCCCGTGGGCAAAGCGCCCGTCGCGAAAAAGCTCGCCGAGATCATGGGCCAGGAAACGGACGAAAAGGACGATAAGGTCGCTTTTGTCCGCTGTCAGGGCGCTTTGGGCGGCGTAAAGCCCAAGTCGACGTACAGCGGCGTTTCCACCTGCCAGGCCGCGTCGGATGTTGCCGGCGGGAACCTGCGTTGCCGCTTCGCCTGCCTCGGCCTGGGCGACTGTGAACGCGCCTGCCCCTTTGACGCGATCCATGTCTCTGAAGGCCTGGCCAAGGTCGACCGTGAAAAGTGCGTTGGCTGCGGCATCTGCGCCACTGCCTGCCTCCGTAACGTGATCGACATGATCTCCGCCAAAGCGCCGGTGGGCGTGGCCTGCCGGAATACCGATGCGGGCAAAGAAGTGCGCGCCATCTGCATGCGCGGGTGTATCGCCTGCAAGCTCTGCGAAAAGAAGTGCGAGTATGACGCCATCCATGTAAAAGGCGGGGTTTCCGTCGTGGACTATGACAAGTGCGTCGGCTGCGGTGTATGCGTGGAAAACTGTCCCACCAAGGCCATCGTCGATTTTACGAAGTTGCCCGGCTTTAAGGCCCCTGTGCCAGCAGGAGTATAAGTAGCAAAATACATAATAAGCCCGGTTCGCCCCGCAGCGAACCGGGTTTTTTGCTGTCCTGTATGCTTGAATGCGCTCATCCCGGGCGCATGCAAACGCGACAGGCAATTATGCGCTATGCGCGCAAATAAAAATCCCCCGGCGAAAACCGGGAGATTGCTTTGCTGCTTTAGCATTCCTTTGAAAACATTTTGCCACTTTCGTCGGCATGGAGCCGCCAGGCAGCGGATGCTCTTTACTCGTGCATGGCGAACTGGGCTTTGTACAGCGCCGCGTATGCGCCATCTTTTTTCAAAAGCTCTGCGTGGGTGCCGCGCTCGGCGATGCCCTCGTCGTCAATCACGATGATCTCGCCCGCGTTTTTGATGGTGGAAAGCCTGTGGGCGATGACGAGGGTGGTGCGCCCGGCGGAGAGCCTGTCCAACGCCTCCTGAATCTTGACCTCGGTCTCGGTGTCGAGAGCGCTGGTGGCTTCGTCCAGGATCAGAATCGGCGGGTTGCGCAGGAAGATCCGCGCGATGGAGATGCGCTGTTTCTGCCCGCCGGAGAGCATGATGCCGCGCTCGCCCACAAACGTATCGTATCCCTTGGGCAGACTCATGATAAAATCGTGGATTTCAGCGCTTTTGGCTGCCTGGACGATCTCCTCGTCGGTGGCGTTCAGGTTTCCGTAACGGATGTTGTCTTTGATGGTTCCGGCAAAGAGGAACACGTCCTGCTGGACGATGCCGATGTTTGCCCTTAAGGAACTGAGGGTCACGTCCCGGATATCCATGCCGTCGATGGTGATGCTGCCGCTCACCGGCTCGTAGAATCTGGGGATCAGCTGGCAAAGGGTGCTCTTTCCGCCGCCGGAGGGCCCCACCAGGGCGAGCTTTTCGCCGTGTTTGATGGTCAGGTTCACGTTGGAGAGCACCGTCACCCCGTCGTCATAGGCGAAGGTCACGTCGTTGAAGCGAATCTCGCCTTTGACGTTTTCCAAAGGCACCGCGTCGGGGGCATCCGCGATGTCCGGCGGGGTGTCCAAAAGCTCGATCATGCGTTCAAAGCCGGCCATGCCCGAGGAGTATTGCTCCATAAAGGCGGTGATCCTGCGGATGGGCTGCAGGAATTCCGAAACGAAGAGCAGGAAGGTAATCAGCGTCGCGAGGTCCATATCCCCCGCCATGATCAGTGCGCCGCCGAAGGCGATGACGATGACGTTCAGGATGCGGGTGATGAACTCCATTCCCGCCTGGTATTCTGCCATCACCTTGTAATAGACGGATTTGGACGCTTCAAACTTGGAGTTGCCCTCGTTGAACTTCTCGATTTCGTGCTGTTCGTTGGCAAAGGCTTGGGCGACGCGTACGCCGGAGATGCTGGATTCGATATCCGCGTTGATGAGGGCCAGCTTCTTTTTCACTTCCTTGGATGCTTTGGCCATCCGCACCCTTTGGCGAATGGTGAACAGCAAGAGGATGGGGATGACGACCAGCAGAACGAGGGACAGCTTCCAGCTCAAGGACACCATAAAGGCAAAGGAGCCGATGACGGTGAGGGCGGAAATAAAAACGTCTTCCGGCCCGTGGTGGGCAAGCTCGGAGATTTCAAAAAGGTCGCCCACCACCCGGCTGATGAGCTGACCGGTGCGGGATTTGTCATAAAAACTGAAGGAAAGGGTCTGCATATGGGCAAACAGATCCCTTCTCATGTCCGCTTCCATGCGCACGCCCAGAACGTGGCCGAAATAGGTGACCACATACTGCATCACGGAACGGATGACGTAGGCGAGCACGAGGACGCCCATCAGCCAGAAAAAGGCGTTATAGTCTCTGTTCGGAAGAAGCTGGTACAGCGCATGCCTGGTGGCCATGGGGAACAGGACGTCCACCGCGGCGATGAGCGTGGCGCAGATCATATCCGCCAAAAACAGCGGAAGATGCGGCTTATAATAGGATAAAAAACGGGCAATTTTGCCCTTTTTGCGTGTTTTTTTCGATGACCATGTCATTTTGGCCGAATACCCCTTGTAACATCAATTCAAAAATCATACTACCAGCTAGCGGAACGCTTTGCAAGTATGGGGATTATTCACATTTGCGTCCTTGTTTGACGGTTTGGGGAGTGATAGAATATTTTGAATGAGCGATACAGACCGGAGGTCGATCATGATACGCAAAACTTTTTGTACGATAGATCTCGGCGCAGCGGCAAGAAATGTGCGCGCGATCCGCGCTTCCTTACATCCAACGGCCAAGATGATTGCGGTGGTCAAAGCGGATGCCTACGGCCACGGGCTGGTGCCTTTTTCAAAGGTCGCGTTGAAAAATGGCGCAGCCTGCCTCGCCGTGGCCATTCCGGAGGAGGGGATCGCCTTGCGCGGAGCCGGGATCACCGCGCCGATCATCGTCCTGGGCAACAATCTTCCGGACGCTGTGGAAGCCATCGTAACCTACGACCTGCAGCCCGCCGTCTGCGAACAGTCCCTGGCAAAAGCGCTGGATGCAGAG